>NC_014958.1:3287500-3498530 GCF_000186385.1 Deinococcus maricopensis DSM 21211 | reverse complement strand
TATGGGTACGGGTGTGGCGCAGACAACTTGGAACGTGCTGGTGATCGGCGGTGGGCACGCGGGCATCGAGGCGGCGTGGGCCGCGGCGAAGTATGCCCGCACGGCGCTGATGATCAGCAACCCGGCCACGCTGGGCCGCATGCCGTGCAACCCGGCGGTGGGTGGACCCGGCAAGAGCCAGATCGTCTTTGAACTGACCGCCATGGGGGGCCTGATGGGCCGCCTGGCGGACGAGACGGCAATCCACACCCGCGTCCTGAATGCCAGCAAGGGCCCGGCCGTGCAGTCCCTGCGCGTGCAGAACGAGCGGGACGCGTACGCGGAGCGTGCGCAGGACGTGATGCTGGGCCACCCGAACGTCGACATTCTGCGCGCCGAGGCGGCGGACCTGGAAAGTGACGGGCGCGGCGGCTGGTTCGTGGTGAGCACCGACGGGCGACGCTTTCACGCGCGCAGCGTCGTAATTGCAGCAGGCACGTTTATGCGGGGCGTCACGTGGTACGGGCGGCAGTCCCGGCCTGAGGGCCGGCAGGGGGAACCGCCTGCGCGGTTCCTGAGCGCGCCGCTCGCGCGGGGTGGGCACGCCTTGAAGCGGTACAAGACGGGCACGCCGCCGCGCGTTCGCGCGGACGCGGTGGACTTCGAGGCGCTGGAGGTCATTCCGGCGGACCCGCAGCCGCGGGGGTTCACGGGCCGACCGGGTCCGCGCGCAGCGCAGTCGCCGACGTGGCAGACGCACACGACGCCCGAGACGCACCGGCTGATCAACGAGAACCTGCATGAATCACCGATGTATGCGGGCGACATTGAGGGGCTGGGGCCGCGGTACTGCCCGAGTATCGAGGACAAGGTGGTGCGGTTCGCGCACCATGACCGTCACCTGCTGTTCGTGGAGCCTGACGGCGTGGAGACAAGCGAGGTCTACCTGCAGGGCTTCTCGAGCAGCCTGCCGCCGGCGTTGCAGGACCAGCTGGTGCGGACCCTGCCGGGGTTTGAACGGGCGGTGATCCAGCGTTACGCGTACGCCGTGGAGTACGACGTGGTCGACAGCACCGAGTTGACCCTGAACCTGGAGTCCCGGAGGCTAGCGGGGGTGTATACGGCGGGGCAGATCAACGGGACCAGCGGCTATGAGGAAGCGGCCGCTCAAGGGCTGGTTGCGGGAGCGGCCGCGGCGCGCCGGGCGCTGGGCCTGGGAGAGGAAATTGTTTCACGTGAAACAGGCTATATCGGCGTGATGCTCGATGACCTGAGCTTCAAGGGCAGCGACGAGCCGTACCGTATGATGACCAGCCGGGTGGAGCACCGCCTGCTGGTGCGTCAGGACAACGCCGACGAGCGCATGACGCCGTTGGCTCACGCTCTGGGGCTGGTGGACGCCGAGGAACGCGCACGCGTGCAGACCAAGTACGGGCGGATCGCTGAAGCAGAAGCGCAGCTGGCGGCCCAGCGGGTGAACGGTACGGACGGCACGGCGTACCTGCGCCGTCCGGAGTTCGGCCTCTCCGATCTGGACGCCCTGGGGTTCACGCTGCCGCTGCTGAGTGCGGAAGAGCGCGAGGCGCTCGAAATCCGCGTGAAGTACGCCGGCTACATTGACCGCGCGCGGCGCCAGCTCGCTTCCGAGGCGAAAGCCCGCGATCTCGCGCTGACCGGCGTGGATTACGCGCGGGTCCCCTCGCTGTCGCAGGAAGCCCGCGAGAAGCTCACGCGCGCTCAGCCGCTCACGCTGGATCAGGCCAGCCGCGTGCCGGGCGTGCGCCACTCCGACATCACTTCGCTGCTGGTGCATCTGCGTCAGCAGGGCGCTTCTCGTGAGGCGAGAACAACCCGTGAATAACCCCAGTTACGAAGCGCTGGTTCGCCAGTACGCCCCCGCCCTCGACCTGTTCGGTCCCGCCGTGCTGCGCGACTGGGCGCGGCACGAAGCGACCGCCATGAAGTACGCCGCCCGCCTGCCCGCTGGCGCCCACCTGCTCGACGTGGGCAGCGGCGGTGGCCTGCCTGGCATCGTCATCGCGCGCGAACGCCCGGACGTGCACGTGACGCTGTGCGAGCGCCGGGAGCGCCGCGCCACGTTCCTGAAGCTCGCCGTCGCGCGGCTCGGCCTCACGAACGCGGACGTCTTCGCCGGCGACGTGCGTGACTGGCGCGGGCAGACGAACTGGGTGAGTGCGCAGGCCGTTGCGGACGTCGACGACCTGATCGGGCTGTTGCAGGGCGTGACCACTGACACGTGGACCTTACTCACCCGCCGGGCACGTGCGTGGTATCCTCCGGCTCATCGGATGGGTTACACCATCACGGCCGCCCGTGAAGCGCTCGACGACGCGCACGACCTCGTCGAGCTGCACCTGACACGCACGGGCAACGGAGACCCCAACGCGTGAAGATCCTCGGCATCGTCAACCAGAAAGGCGGGGTGGGGAAAACCACCACCGCCGTCAACCTCGCCGCGTACCTCGCCGCCGACGGTCAGCGCGTGCTGCTCGTCGACATGGACGCCCAGGGCAACGCCACCAGCGGTCTCGGCGTCGAACCGCAGGCGGGCGGCGTCTACGAGGCGCTCGCCGAGCCGCAACGCGCCGCTGAACTCATCCACGACACCGAACAGGACGGCCTTTCGGTGCTGCCAGCCACCCCGGACCTCGCGGGCGCCGGCGTGGAGCTTGTGGACGAACCGTACGCGCTGCGGGACCTGCTGCGCCGCCTCGCTGACTACGACGTCATCGTGATCGACGCGCCCCCCAGCCTCGGGCCGCTCACCGTGAACGTCTTCGCGGCGGCCGACGCCCTGATCATCCCCCTGCAGGCCGAGTACTACGCCCTGGAAGGCATCGCGAGCCTCACCGAGACGGTCGAGCGCGTCCGCGAGAGCCTCAACCCGGACCTGAAGACGCTCGGCATTGTCGTGACCATGTTCGACGCGCGCCTGAACCTCAGCCAGGAGGTGGAGGCGCAGGCCCGCGCGCACTTCGGCGAGCAGGTGTTCATGACGGTCGTGCCCCGCAACGTGCGCCTCAGCGAGGCGCCCAGCTTCGGGCGCGCCATCAACAGTTTCGCGCCGCTGTCGAGCGGGGCCGCCGCGTACAAACGCCTCGCGGAGGAGGTGAGCGAACGTGTCCAAGCGCTCTAGTCTGGGCCGCGGGCTCGACGCGCTCCTCGCCCGCAAGGACGTCGCTGTGAGCGGCGCCGCCCCGCAGACCCTCAAGCTCAGCCAGATCGTGCAGGCCGGGTACCAGCCGCGCCAGGTGTTCGACCCGGAAGCGCTCGCGGAACTCGCGCAGAGCATCCGCGACAAGGGCGTGCTGCAACCCCTGCTGGTCCGCCCGAAGGGTGACGCGTTCGAGATCGTCGCCGGGGAGCGCCGTTGGCGCGCCGCGGGCCTCGCCGGCCTCAGTGAGGTGCCGGTCGTCATCCGCGACCTCGGTGACCGCGAGGCGCTCGAAATCGCCATCATCGAGAACCTGCAGCGTGAGGACCTCGGCCCGCTCGAGGAGGCCCGCGCGTACCAGGCCCTGATGGACCAGGGCCTCAACCAGGAGGGCGTCGCGCAGGCCGTCGGAAAGGGGCGCAGCACCATCGCGAACGCGCTGCGCCTGCTGACCCTCAGCGACGCCGCGCAGCGCGCCCTGGAGCACGGCGAGATCAGCGCCGGGCACGCCCGCGCGATCCTCGCGCAGCCCGAGCAGGACCGCGCGTGGGCACTGGAGCAGATCATGACGCGCGGCCTGAACGTCCGCGAGGCCGAAGCGCTCCGCCGTGACCGCGCTGACGCCACGCCCGCCCGCACGCCCAGCAAGGTCGAAGGCCCGCGCCCGTGGCGGGAATGGGAGCTGAACCTGTCGCGCAGCATCGGCACGCGCGTGCGCATCACCGGCGAGGACAAAGGCAAGATCGAACTGAGCTACGCCAGTCAGGAGGAACTCAGTCGCCTGCTCGCCCTGCTCGGCCCGCAGGACGAAGCGTAACGCCCCGGCGCTGCCCGAGCAGGCCCGCCCCGTTGTGAGGGCGGGCCTGCTCGCTGTTCAGCGTTTCGCGCCGACGAGGAAGATGTTCGGCCACGGACGGTACACGCTGCGCAGCGTGTCCGACCTGAAGACCTTGCCGTCGCGCAGGAAGTTGCGCGTCACCTCGATGGTCGCGCCGGGCGCTGCCCAGTCCACCTGACGGCGCTGCCCGGCGGGCACCGACGCATCCGGAATCAGGCGGTCAGCGGGAGCGGGCGTGCTGCTGAGCGTGCGGGGCTTCTCGACCTGCACGGTGAAGTCGCGCGGTTTGCCGAACACACTCACGCGCAGGTTCGCGGCCTTGTCATCCCATTCCGTCTGGAACCACAGCGCGCCGCCCGTGTCGTTCGTGAAGCGCAGGTCCTGACTGGGCTGGTAGATGGTCGCGTCGAGGCCCTGCGGGTCGTAGTAGTGCACCTGATAACTGTGGTTGCGGCGCTCCACGACCGGCAGGCCGGCGTTGTACAGCGCGCGGAACACCGTGCTGCTCACCTGGCAGATGCCGCCGCCCACGCCGTTCGCAGTGCGCTCCCCGCTGATGACCAGGCCCGTCACGAAGCCGGTGCTGGTCTCGATGGGGCCGACCATGCGGTTGAAGGACACCTCCTTGCCGCTCAGCAGGACGTCCTGAAAGTGGCTGGCGCCCACGTGAATGTTCGTGACGCGCGCCGCGCTGGACCCGTAGTAGTTCGTCTCGCCGTCCGCGAGGTGTGCCGTGATGCCCTGCTTCAGGAAGAAGTCCAGCGTGCGTTTCGGCATGATCGTCTGGAACACCACGCGCGCGCGTTTCGCGCTGGGGTCCTTCAGGGCCGCGAGGACGTTCGCGCGCGTCGCCTCGACGTCCACGGTGTACCCGTTGCGCTGCACGAGCGCCCACCCTTCCGCGAACTCCTCGAAGTGCGCGTCGGTGGCTTTCGCGGGAATGCGCGCGAAGAACTTGCGCAGGTCATCGTCGAGGCTCTGCGTGATGGTGCCGCGCGCGCGCAGCGCCGCGGTGCGCGTGGCGTCCAGGTCGAAGGTGAGGTTGAAGTTCGGGTACTTCTTCACGCCGTCCACGGCGAGCGGCAGCGGCGCGTCCAGTGTGACCTGCAGGCCCACGCTGGCGGGCGCGAGGCCCCCCTTGGGCTTTGGCGTGGCGGGCTGCACCGGTTTGGGCGCCACCGGCGCCGGCGTGGCCGGGGCTGGCTCTGCAGGGGGCGGCGTGACCGGGTCCGGGACTGGCTGCGGCGAGACGGGAGGTGCGGGGGCGACCGGGGGCGTCGCGGGCACCGGAGCGGGCGCGGGCGGGACGGTGTCCTGAGCGCGCGCGACGGTGCCGAGCAGCAACGCCGCGCCCAGCAGGGCGGGGAGGACGGAGCGATTCACGTCCGCAGTATCCCACGCGCACGTGAACACGCTTCTGACAGGCGCATGAACGACCACCCGTCAGAACGGCCGTGGAGGCGACGGCCGACCGTCGCCTCCACGGCCGTTCAGGGTCACTCGACGATGGTGGGAATCAGGACGGGGTTGCGGCCCGTCGTCTTGCGCACGAAGCGGCGCACGGCGCCGTACAGGTCGTCGCGGACGTCCTCCATGCGGCGCTTCTCGCGCAGGCCCGTCTCGACCGCTTCGAGCGCCACGCGGCGGATCTGCGCCTCGAGGTCCCGGTTGGTCTTCACGAAGCCGCGCGACACGACCTCCACGTGCGGCGTGGGGTGCAGCACCGCCGTGAGCAGCAGGACGCCCTCCTGGCTCATGCCCATGCGTTCCAGGATGATGTCGTCGTTGATGTCGCCGACGCCCAGGCCGTCCACGTACACGCCGCCCGCCGGGACCGTGCCGGTCACGCGGAAGTCGTCCGGGGTGAGCTTCACGATGTCGCCGTTCTTGGCGATCAGGGTGCGGCGCGGCGGGTGCGGCAGCGACTGCGCGAATTTCGCGTGGTTGATCTGGTGGCGCGGCTCGCCGTGCCACGGCAGGAAGAACTTCGGCCGCGCGAGGTTCAGGATGGTCGCCAGCTCGTCCTGACTGGCGTGCCCGGACGCGTGCACCTTGTACGTGGGCGGGTAGTACACGTCCACGCCCAGCTCGTACAGGCGGTTGATCACGAGGTTCACGGCCTCCTCGTTCCCGGGAATGGGGTTGCTGCTGAGGATCACGCTGTCGCCGCGTTTCAGGGCGAGTTTCGCGTGCGTACCGAACGCGAGGCGAGACAGCACGCTCATCGGCTGACCCTGCGAGCCGGTGCAGACGAACAGCGCTTGGCTGTCCTGCAGGTCCGCCATCTCCTCGGCGGTGATGAGCGGGTCCTTGAACTCGAGGTGCCCGACCGCCTGCGCGACCTGCGCGTACTTCAGCATGCTGCGGCCTTCCATGGCGACGCGGCGGCCGTTGCGTTCCGCGAGCGTCACGATGTTCTGGATGCGGTGCACGTTCGACGCGAACGTCGTGATGAACACGCGGCCGCGCGCGTCCTTCACGATCGCCTCGATGTTGCGGGCCACGTCGGACTCGCTGGCGGTCGTGCCGGGACGTTCCGCGTTGGTGCTGTCGCTGATGAGCAGCAGCGTGCCGTCCTGCCCGGCCTGCGCGACCTTGCTGAGGTCGCTGGTGCGTCCGTCGGCAGGGTGCGCGTCGAGCTTGAAGTCGCCGGTGTGCACGACGCGGCCCACCGGCGTGTGCAGCACGTAGCCCATGTTGTCCGGGATGCTGTGCGTGATGCGGAAGGTGTCCACCGTGAAGGCCCGGCCGACCTGAACGCGCTCACCAGGTTCGATTTCGCGCAGGTCCACGTCGCTGTCCTTGATGCCGAACTCGCTGAGCTTCTCGCGCAGCAGGCCCAGCGTGAGTTTCGCGCTGTAAATCGGAATGCGCGGCAGGCGCGGCAGGATGTACGGGAAGGAGCCGATGTGGTCCTCGTGCCCGTGCGTGATCACCCAGCCCTTGATGAGGCCCGCGTGCTGCTGCAGGTAGTCGATGCGCGGGATGATCAGGTCCACGCCCACCTGGTGACTGTCGGGGAAGGCGAGGCCCGCGTCGACCAGCAGGATCTCGTCGCCGTACCGGTACGCGAGAATGTTCTTGCCGATCTCGCCCATCCCGCCCAACGGGATGACTTCCAGGTGGCCCGGCTGGCCGCCTGCGTTGTGCTCGGTCATATGTTCTCCTTGTGCGCCGCGAGCCTCGGTGGGCGCGGCGGAACGTGCAATACGTGTGAAATCTGGAGCGCCCATGGAGCGCGGTGCGTCCAGCGTACCACAGCGCCCTTCCGGGGACCGTGACGGCACGTGAACACCACTGCGGTATCCTGAGCACTGTGAACGCACAAACCATCCTGGTGATCGAGGACGATCACGATATCGCCAACGTCCTGCGCATGGACCTCGCCGACGCGGGCTTCGAGGTCAAGCACGCCGACGCCGCCATGACCGGCCTGATCAAGGCGCGCGAGGACAACCCGGACCTGATCCTCCTCGACCTGGGCCTGCCGGACTTCGACGGCGGCGACGTCGTGCAGCGTCTGCGCAAGAACAGCACGGTGCCCGTCATCGTGCTCACCGCGCGCGACACCGTCGACGAGAAGGTCCGCCTGCTCAGCCTCGGCGCGGACGACTACGTCATCAAGCCGTTCCACCCGGACGAACTGCTCGCGCGCATCAAGGTGCAGCTGCGTCAGCGCGGCAGCGAAACCCTCACGCTCGGCGACCTGCAACTCGACCCGCAAAAACGCCTCGTGCTGTTCCAAGGCGAAGAGCTGCGCCTCAGCCCCAAGGAGTTCGACATTCTCGCGCTGCTGATGCGCCAGCCGGGCCGCGTGTACTCCCGCCAGGAAATCGGCCAGGAAATCTGGCAGGGCCGCCTGCCCGAAGGCAGCAATGTCGTGGACGTACACATGGCGAACCTCCGCGCGAAACTCCGCGACCTCGAAGGGTACGGGCTGCTGCGCACGGTGCGCGGTGTCGGCTACGCGCTGCGCGGCTGACCACCGCCCCTACCGCGACGGGCACCCCTCCGCTATCCTGGGGGGCGTGCCCGTCGCCTCGTTCACGTCCCGGACGGCCTCCTGCATGAGGAAGCCGCCCGGGACGCCTCGTGTGGTGCCCCCAGTCCCCCCCCTGATTGCTGAAGAGCGCCGCGCCGCGGCGGCCCCGGGCCTCCACCGCCCGACAGGAGACCCATGAACCACACGCCAATCGAAATCCTGCTGGTCGAGGACAACGAGCCTGACATCCTGCTCACGCAAGAAGCGTTCGAGGAAGCCCGCGTCGCCAACCACCTGCACGTCGCCCGCGACGGTGTCGAAGCGCTGGAGTTCCTGCGCCGCGAAGGCGAATTCGCCGGCAAACCCCGCCCGGACGTCATCCTGCTCGACATCAACATGCCCCGCAAGAACGGCCTCGAAGTGCTCGAGGAACTCAAGGGCGACCCCGACCTGCGCAGCATCCCGGTGGTGGTCCTCACGACCAGCCAGGCGGACGAGGACATCCTCCGCTCCTACCAGAGCCACGCCAGCAGCTACATCGTGAAACCCGTCGGGTTCGACAACTTCTACGACGCCATCCGCGCGTTCGAAGGCTACTGGCTGAGTTTCGTGCGCTTCCCCCCGCGGCACTGACTAGGCGTCCCCGCATGAGAAAGCCCCCGCTGCGCGCGGGGGCTACCGTCAGCCCGAACAGGGGCCGAATGCACGGTGACGCTCTCACCCTACGGTCCGGCCGGCCGCGCGGCATCCTCCGAACGGCGTACCCCCGGCGTACTCCACCCGCCTCCCGCACCTTCCGGGCCGGGCTGGGGCAGCTGCTGACCCCTCAGTCCGGGGCGCGGTCCCTTAATAGCGGGAGCGGATTGAGCGCGGGAAAGCGGCACGGCCCCTGTGGGTCGTACCCATCGAACATCGCGAAATGCAGGTGCGGCGGCGTGGTTTCCGCGTTGCCCGTCTGCCCCACGAAACCGAGCAGCGTCCCCACCTGCACGCGCGCGCCCTCCTTCAGGCCGGGCGCCACACGCTCCAGGTGCGCGTAGTAGTACCGGCGCCCGCCCGCGCCCAGCACGTACACCCAGCGGCCCCCCCGTTCACTGCTGCCCACGCGCCACACCAGGCCGTCCGTGGCGGACCGCACCGGCGTGCCCCGCCGCGCGAAGATGTCCTGCCCGGCGTGCACCAGGCCGTCTCCCCGGTCGGCACCCCAGGTGTCGCGCACCTCGCGGACGCGCACGCCGTCGACGGGCATGCGCAGCACCCGGTCCGGCGTGCCCGGCAACGTCCGCGCGAGCGACGGCAGCGCGCGGATGCTCGCGTCCCACGCGGCCTCCACCGCCGGAGGGTCACGGGGTTCCGGCTGACACAGCGGCGCTCCGAACGCCGAACCAAACAGCACCACCAGGCAGGCCAAACGCATGCTGCAGCGTAAACGACGGCGCCCACGCGGAAATGTACGCAAGAAGGCAGGCGCCTAAGCATAGGCGCCTGCCTTCTTGCGGAAACGTTACTTCTTGCGGGGACGGCCGGGCTTCTTGTCGCCTTTCGCGCGGCTCTTGCCGAGCGTCTGGCCTTTACTGAAGCTGGCTTCCATCTTCTTGCGGGTTTCTTCCGCGAGCGCCTTGAAGTCCACGAGGCCCGCCGTGATGTTGTCAGCAGTGGGTTTCACGCGCGCGCCGCGACGGCCAGTGCTGAGTTCACGGTTGATGTTCTCGAACCACTCGTCGAAATCGGGCGTAACTTCAAACAGCATGTCCTTCACGTCTTTCGTGCGGACCTCATCACTGCCGCGCACGCTGAACTGTTTCGGGAGCGTGAAGCGTTCGGGCAGGAACGCCGCATCAATGTCACCTTCACGCACCGCGTCACGGAACGCTTTGACGAACGTGTCGCTGCGTTGTGGGTTGGTGAGTTTTTCAATCTGCTCACTGAGTTTACGGTATGCCATGGCAACCTCCGCATGAAGTATGGCGGTCCGGTGATCAGGACACAAGCCTTCGCGCGGATTTCCAACCGTCCATCGTGCCCTCATACGAGGCCATACATGCAGCAGGAGCGACCCATAAATGGTTTCTGGGGCTGGTTTCGATTCAGAGTGGGTGAACATGCATCATAAATGCCTGTACGGTGGCAGCCACCGGTCCGGAGATGCTTATCCCGACGCCTGTTTTTAAACGCTTAACATCAGGCGATTTCCAGCCCTGCGCTTTTCAATGTTGTGCCAGGACACCGGAGCCGCACGTATAAGGGCGCGGCACCACTGATCAAGTACGGTCAAAGCAGACGCCCTCCCCTCTTTAGAGGGAAGGGCGTCTGCTTCGGGAATCCTGGCGCGCCCTGCAGGACTCGAACCTGCGACCAGCCGCTTAGAAGGCGGCTGCTCTATCCAGCTGAGCTAAGGGCGCCCGAAGAAGAAACGGCCCCGGAGGGCCGTTTTGGAGCGGGATACCGGGTTCGAACCGGTGCCAGAAGCTTGGAAGGCTGCTGTGCTACCACTACACCAATCCCGCGCGTCGAGAGCTGTTGGTCGAGGCGACTGGATTCGAACCAGCGACCCCTTGGTCCCAAACCAAGTGCGCTACCGGCCTGCGCTACGCCTCGGCAGTCTCGCGCGCACAAATCATAGCGCAACCGGACGGCGGTTGCACGTTCATTCCGGCTGAAGGCAGCCCGGGGCGCGCACGTGCGCGCCCCGGGCGTTGCTGGTCACTTCTCGCGGATGCTCCAGCGGCGCGCGCGCACCGCGGCCATCAGGTGCTCCATCACGGGGTCGACGTCGGCGTCCGTCAGGGTCCGTTCGCCCTGGAAGTTCAGGCGCACCGCGACCGAGCGGGTACCTTCGGGGATGCTCTCGCCCTCGTACACGTCGAACGGCGCGAGGTCGCGCAGGAGAGGCCCGCCTTCTGCGCGCAGGACGTCCGCCACTTCCGCGTAGCTGACGTCACGCGGGGCGATCACGGCGAGGTCGCGCCACGCGACCGGCGCGCGGCTCGGGTCGCGGAACGCCCACGCGCGGCCAGCGAGGGGCAGCGTGAGCTCCATCAGGAACGTGTCACCCTTCAGCCCGAACGCCGCCGCGACCTCGGGGTGGAGCGCGCCGATCCACCCGGCGGCCGCACCGTTCCACCGCACGCGCCCGGCAATGCCCGGGTGCAGCGCGCCGGGAACGGCGTCGCCGCGCAGCTGCTCCACCTGCAGGTCCGCGCCGAGCGTGCCCGCGAAGGCTTCCACGAGGCCCTTGAAGACGCTGAAGCCGCCCGCGACGCCCGGCTGCCAGTTGCGGGGCGCGAGCGGCCCGCGCATGAGCAGCCCGAGGCGTTCGCCCTCGCCACTCGCGGGGAACACGTGCCCGAGTTCGAACAGCAGCTGCCGGGGGGCCTTGCTGTTGGCGCCCGCGGTGCGCAGCAGGCTGGGGTACAGCGCGGTGCGTAGGCCCGTGCGGTCGGCGGTGAGGGGGTTGCGAAGGCGGACATTCGGGCGTTCGGTGCGCGCCGCTTCGGCTTCCGCGTCGTTCGTGAAGGTGTACGTCACGACTTCCTGGAAGCCGAGGCCCGCGAGGGTGCCTTTGAGGGTGCGGCGCGCGCGGCTCTCGTCGTCCGCGCCGAGGTTGTCCGGGTGGACCTGCACGGTCGGGAGCGTTTCGGGGAGGTTGCGGTAGCCGTGCAGGCGCGCGATCTCCTCGATGAGGTCCTCGGGGATCAGCATGTCCACGCGCCAGGTGGGGGGCGTGACGGTGAGGGTGTCGCCGTTCGCGTGCACGGCGCAGCCGAGGCGGGTGAGGAACGCGGCCATCTCGGCGGTGGGGACGTTCATGCCGAGCAGCGCGCGGGCGTGGTCTCCGGTGAGGGTGAGGTCGCGCGGCGCGTCCGGCTGGCCCGCCACGGTCGCGCCGGGGTGGACGGTGCCGCCCGCCTCGCCGAGCAGGCCGACGATGCGGTTCGCGGCGCGCAGCGGCAGGGCGGGGTCCACGCCTCGCTCGTAGCGGTACACGGCGTCCGTCTTGAGGCCCAGGCGGGTGCTGGTGCGGCGCAGCATGACCGGGTCGAAGTGCGCACTCTCGACGACGATGTTGGTGGTGTCGGCGCGGACGCGGCCACGGTGGCCGCCCATGATGCCGGCGATGCCGATGACGTTGCGGCCGTCCTCCGGTGCATCCATGCCGGCGAGGGCCGCGCCGGGGGAGAGGATAGGGTACGCGTCGCCGTTGCGGATCAGGAGGTCCTCGCGGTGAACGAGGTGCTCGGCGCCCATCAGGTCCGCTACGCGTTCGCCCTGCCCGAGGCCGAGGCCCACGTGAATCTGGTCGTTCGTGACGTCGCGGCGGTCGTACAGCGCGGTGGGTTGCCCGAGTTCCAGCATCACGTAGTTGCTGGTGTCCACGATCAGGTCGATGGTGCGCAGGCCCGCGAGGGTCAGGCGGCGCTGCATCCACAGGGGGCTGGGGCCGTTGCGCAGGCCCGAAACGGTGCGCGCCACGAACGCGTCGCACGCGGCGCGCGGTTTGCGTTCCGGGTCGTTCTCGATGACCACGCGGTCACGGGGCAGCGTGACCGTAATCTCGCCGTCGCCGTGCGCTTCGGGCCCGGCGGGCGGGTCGCGCAGTTCCAGTTCGAGCGCGGCGGCGAGGTCGCGGGCGAGACCGAGGGCGCTCAGCACGTCCGCGCGGTTCGGGGTGACTTCCACGTCCAGTACCTCGTCGGCGGCCCACACGTCGCGCATGGGCGTCCCGGCGGGGGCGGTCCCGGCGGGGAACAGCAGCAGGCCGGCGCTGGCCTCGCCGATGCCGAGTTCCTTCGCGCTCGCGCACATGCCCCACGACTCCACGCCCTGCAGGGTGCGCACGCCGTACTCCACGTCGCCGAGGCGGCTGCCGGGTGTGACGAGCGCGACCATGGTGCCCGCCGGGAGGCCCACGGCGTTCGGCGCGCCGGACGCGATGGTCCGCTCACCGTGCGCGCCGACGTCCAGCGTCAGTTGCGTGAGCTGCGTGCCCTCGATGGCCTCCGCACGGGTGACGGTCGCGAGCAGCACGCCTTCGGGCGGCGCGGGCACGGCCTCCACGCCCTCCAGGGGCAGGCCGAGGTTCGCGAGGATCGGTTCGAGGTCGTGCGCCGAGGGCAGGGCGGGCACGAGCTCTTTGAGCCAGGAGTACGGGAGTTTCACAGGGCCTCCTGCGCGGCGTCCGCGTTGGGGGTGCTGGGGGGCGGTACGGGCGCGCGGTTCTCGAGGTCGCCGCGGAACTGCCCGAGGATCTGCAGGTCGTTCGCGTAGAAGTACCGGATGTCCGGAATGCCGTACTTCAGCATCGCGATGCGTTCCGGGCCGAGGCCGAACGCGAAGCCGGTCTTGCCCTCGTAGATGCGCTGCCTGCCCATCTGTTCGCGCAGGTCATCCACGGCCTTGAAGACGTTCGGGTGGACCATGCCGCACCCGCCGAGCTCCAGCCACTTGCTTTCGCCGCGCGGGTTCTCCCACCACACCGCGAAGTCCGCGCCGGGCTCCACGAACGGGTAGTAGCTGGGCTGGAAGCGCACCTTCGCGCGCGCGCCGAACAGCCCGCGCGCCATTTCCGCGATGGTGCCCTTCAGGTCCGCCATGCTGATGTGGTCGCCCACCACGAGCCCTTCGAGCTGGTGGAACATGCTTTCGTGCGTGGCGTCGGTGGCTTCGTAGCGGTACACCTTGCCGGGCACGACGATTTTCAGGGCGGGCGTGTGCTCCAGCATGTAGCGCACCTGCATAGGGCTGGTGTGCGTGCGCAGCAGGCGCCCGTCTTCCAGCCAGAAGGTGTCCCACAGGTCGCGCGCGGGGTGGTACCAGGGGATGTTGAGCGCGTCGAAGTTGTGCGTGTCGTCCTCGACCTCCTGCCCTTCCACGACGGCGTACCCGAGGCGCGTGAAGATGTCGGTGAGGTCGTCGAGAATGCGGGTGATGAGGTGCAGGCCGCCTGACGGGAGGGGCGTGCCGGGCAGCGTCACGTCGATGGCTTCGGAGGCGAGTTTCGCGTCGAGCGCGGCGCGCTTCAGGGTCGCCTCGCGCTCGGTGAGGGCCGCTTCGACGGCGGCGCGCACGGCGTTGATTTCCGCGCCGCGCGCCTTGCGTTCCTCGGGTGGGAGCTTGCCGAGCGTGCCGAGCTCGCGGGTGATCAGGCCGCTCTTCCCGACGTACTTGGTCTTCACGGCTTGCAGGGCGTCGAGGGTGGGGGCGTCCTGGATGGCCTGCAGGGCTTCTTGTTGCATGGGGTCTCCTTGCGGGTGGGTCAAAGAAACGCGCCCCCAGACGATGTGGGGGCGGGGTGATGGAACGCTGCGCGTCAGGCGAGCGTGGCCCCGCGCGGCGTAAACGGCGAACGTGCTTCGACCGTGGTCCTTTCCGAGCGGGGCGTCATGCCGTTCAGGGTAACGGGTGCGGGGGGGCGCCGCAAGTGCGCGTCTGCCAGGCCGGCGGGCGGCGCACACTGGGCGCATGTCTCCATGGTGGAAGTCGGCGATTCTGGGCGCGGTGGTGGGCACCTCGTACGGCCTGCTGATGTACCTGCTGCTGCGCGCGCAGGACGACGCGGTGGGCGTGATGCTGGCGTCGTACCTGTTCGGCGTGCCCCTGGTGCTGGGCCTGATCGTGAGTGCGTTCATGCCGCGCGCGGCGACGTTCGGGCAGGCGCTCGGCGCGGCGGCCGTCGCGGTCGCGGTGTTCATCTTCACGTCGCTGCTTACGTCGCTGGAGGGGCTGATCTGCGCGGCGTTCGCGTTCCCGGTGCTGTTCGTCATGGCGGTGCTGGGCGTGGCGATCGGCTGGGCGGTGCGCGGGTGGCGGCACCGCACGCCGATGGTGCTGCTGAGCCTGACCCTGCCGGCGCTGCTCGCCCCGCTGGAGCGCACGCAGCCCGTTCCGGATACGTACCTCGCGACGGCGGACAGCGTCGTGATTCACGCGCCTGCCAGCGCTGTATGGGCGCAGATCCGCAGCGTGCCACGTATCGAGGACGCAGAACTGCAGACGAGTTGGTCGCATGCCATCGGCCTGCCGCGCCCGCGCGAGGCGGTGCTTGACCGGGACGGCGTGGGGGGCGTGCGCGTGGCGACGTTCGACGGCGGGCTGTCGTTTACGGAGGAAGTGACGGCGTGGGTGCCGGCGCGGAGCCTGGCCTTCCGCATTCGGGCGCGCGACGACGGGAAGCTCGATCCGCACGTCCGGGTGGGCGGCCAGTTCTTCGACGTGCTGTCCGGGCAGTACGACGTGGAGGAAGTCGCGCCGGGCGTGACGGTGCTGCACCTCACCAGCACGCAGCGGGTGACGACGCACCTGGGCGGGTACACGCGGCTGGTGGTGCGCGCCACCATGCATGACCTGCAGCGCACGATCCTGCGCGTGATCCGGCGCCGCGCCGAAGGTCTCCTCTGAGAGCGTTTGCGTTTCCGGCCCGGTGACAGATTCGGGCGCGAGTCCGTGTGAGCCGCGTGTCCGCCCGTCTTGCAGCCGCCTTCGTGTGGGAAGCGTGAGGGGTCTGCGGTTGACGACCCCCTGACCCCCTGCCGATACTGTCGCGGAGTCAAAACCACATTTGACGCCCGCGGCGGCCCTCGCACGGCGCGCCCTGCTGGGCTGCACCGGCGCCGCCGCGGTTTCCTGGGGAGGGAACCACATGCGTACACACACCACCTTGCTGCTCGGCCTGTCACTCACCCTGGCCGCCTGCGGCCAGCCCACCACCACCGCGCAGGGCGCCGCGCTCCGCACCCTGGCCGCCGCGGGCGAACCCGTCATCAACGAGGTGTACTACGACGCGCCCAGCACCGACAGCGGCACCTTCATCGAGCTGCGCGGCCCGGCAGGGCTGAGCCTCAGCGGGTACACCCTCACGGCGTACGGCAGCACCGGCAACAGCTACGCCACCATCAACCTGAGCGGCACCATTCCCGCGAGCGGCTACTTCGTGGTCGCGCAGGACACCACCGTCACGAACCGCACCCTCGTGAACGCGAGCGTCGACCTGTACAACACCAGCAGCAGCGTGCGCCTCACGAAATCCGGCGCGCTCATCGACGCGGTCGCGTACGGCAACCCGAGCAGCAACCTCGGCGAGGGCAGCAGCGCCGGCGGCGTGAGCGCCGGTCAGGCACTCGCCCGCACCCCGGACGGGGCCGACTCGAACGCGAACAGCGTGGACTTCCGCGCGGCGACCCCCACGCCCGGCGCCAGCAACGGCGGCACCGGGGGCGGCACCACGCCCACCCCCAATCCCACCGGCAAGAAGGTCCTGTTCGACCTCACCAAGCACGAGGACGCGGGGAACAGCGACTGGCGCATCGACGGGGCGTACAGCGACTACGCCAATGCTCTGCGCGGCCTGGGGTACACCGTGGCGAGCCTCACGGGCAGCAGCATCACCAGCACGGCGCTGAGCGGCGCGAAAGTCCTCGTGATCGCCGAACCGCAGAATCCGTTCAGTGACAGCGAGCGCGCGGCCATTCAGGCGTTCGTGCAGGGCGGCGGCGGCCTGTTCATGATCAGCGACCACCGCAGCAGCGACCGCGACAACGACGGCTGGGACAGCCCGGAAGTCTTCAACGGCTGGGACGGCAGCACGCCCGCGAGCGTCAGCGCTGCCCTGCAGAAAAGCCTCGACAGCGACACGGTCTTCGGCCTGAAGCACAGCTTCGCGTCGAGCTTCAGCGACCCGGTGTACACGGCCACGCCCCTCACCAGCCACCCGATCCTGTCGGGCAGCACCGGCACGGCCGACGACGTGACCAGCGCCGGCGTGTACGTGGGCACCAGCATCGACGTGCTGAGCGGCACGGCGCTCATGGGGGCGAACGGCAAGACGTACCTCGCTGCGAACACGTACGGGTCGGGCCGCGTGGTCGCGTGGGGGGACAGCAGCGCCTTCGAGGACGACACACTCAGCGACGGCTCCATCGGGCAGCACACCAACTGGGGTAACCTGAGCAACGCGAACCTCGGCAAGAACGTGGTGCGCTGGCTCGCCGGCGACCTCTGACGCAGCGTCCGGCCGGGCGCCCCGAGCGGAGCGCCCGGTCACGGCGCGGCAATCCGCAGGCGGGACGGACACTGGCGAGGCCCCACCAGAAACGGAATGAGTTATACATGAGGAAGCAGTAAGTTCTGCGTAAAGGTCGCTGGGAGGCATATAGTGGGGGCATGCGCCGCAGCGCGACGCCGCCCCTCTCCTCGGGAATGCTGAGCGACTCCGGTCGCCAGCGCTCCAACAATCAGGACGCGGCCCTGAGCGTCGAACTGCCCCACGGTGGCCTGTACGCCGTCGCCGACGGCATGGGCGGCCACGCCGCCGGCGAGGTCGCCGCGAACGTCGCCCTGGAAACCCTCATCAACACCTACCAGAACGCCCGCGGTCAGGCCCCGGAACGCCTCGCCGAAGCCGTCCAGGCCGCCAACGAAGCCGTACTGCGCCGCGCCACCGGCGACCTCGCCGGCATGGGCACCACCCTCATCGCCGCCCTCATTGACCGCGGCGCAGCCCTGATCGCCCACGTCGGCGACTCCCGCGCGTACCTGCTGCGCCGCGACACCCTCCTGCGCCTCACCGACGACCACTCCTGGGTGGCCGAACAGGTCCGCCACGGCTACCTCACCGAAACCGAAGCGCGCGACCACCAGTGGCGCAACATCGTCAGCAACGCCCTCGGCGGCGAGGAACGCATCCGCCTGGAACTGTTCGGCGTGCCCCTGCAACGCGGCGACCGCCTGCTCCTGTGCACCGACGGCCTCAGCGGCGTCGCCGACGAGGACGACATCGCCCGCATCCTGAGCGCCGACCACCCCCCGCAGGTCACCGCCGGCCAACTCGTAGACCTCGCCAACGCCCGCGGCGGCCCCGACAACATCACCGTTCTGGTCGTCGACGTGCACCACCCCCGCGGCCTCCCGCACTACCCTCTGCCCGCCCGCCGCGACGAAGGGCCCCTCAGCGTCGACGTGTTCCTCACCGCGCGGCGCAGCGGCAGCCCCATCACCTACGCCGCGCTCGTCGCGCTGTACTTCACGCTGCTCGGCATGATCCTCTACCCGGAACGCCGGCTCGGCATCGCCCTGGGCGGCGCGGTGTTCCTGATCGCCCTGCTGATCACCGCCTGGGACACGCGGCGGCGCGGCGAACAGCGCACGCTCGGCCGCGCGCACCGCAACACCATCATCTCCGAGGAGGACGCATGAAAGACGCCATCCAGACCCCGCACGCCCCCGCCGCCATCGGCCCGTACAGCCAGGCCGTCATCGCCGGCGGTCTCGTGTACACCAGCGGCCAGATTCCCCTCACGCCCGACGGCATGCTCGTCGAGGGCGGCGTGGACGCCCAGGCCCGCCAGGTGTTCACCAACCTGCGCGCCGTCCTCGCCGCTGCCGGCACCGACTTCGCGCGCGTCGTGAAGGCCACCGTGTTCCTCGCGGACATGAACGACTTCCCGGTCGTGAACGCCGTGTACGCGGAGCACTTCGCGGAGCCCTACCCGGCGCGCAGCACCGTGCAGGTCGCCCGTCTGCCCCGCGACGTCCTCGTCGAAATCGAAGTGATCGCGGAACTCCACTGAGCACCGCGCCGCAGCGGGGGTCCCTGCATGGGGCCCCCGCCGCCCCCTTGAGCGGCCCCTGAGGCCCGGCCTGCCTGACCGGTCGGTCGGGCCTCAAGGGCCGAAAATGCCGTGCTGGAGGGACGTTCGACCGTCCACCGGGTGGTAGCCTAAACGCATGACGGTCCTCGACCAGACCACCCCGCGCGAGCTGCTGCTCAACCGCGTGCAAAAAGACATCCCCATCGTCGCGCGCCCCTACCAGGTGCTCGCGCAGGACGTCGGCCTCACCGAAGCCGAAGCGCTCGACATCCTCCGCGAAACCAAAGCCGCCGGCGTACTGCGCCAGGTGAGCGCCATCTTCGACACGCGCACCCTCGGGTACAAAAGCAGCCTCGTCGCCGCCGTATACGACGAGGACCACCTCGACGCCGGCGCCGAAATCGTCAATGAACACCCCGGCGTCAGCCACAACTACAAACGCAACCACGACTTCAACCTCTGGTACACCATCGCCGTGCCGTCCGAAAGCGACCTCGAAGCGCACGTCCAGAAACTCCACGAGCTCAGCGGCGCCCGCCTCACGCGCCTGATGCCCACCCTGCACCTCTTCAAGATCGGCGTGGAGTTCGACATGACCGGCAAGGAAGCGTGGAACGCCAAGAGCGCCCCGCAGTACACCAACGAGAACCGCAACATCGGCTACCAGGTGACCGACACCGACCGGCAGTTCGTGCTGGAGTTCCAGAAGGACCTCCCCCTCACCGAGGAGCCGTACGCCGAAGCGTGCGCGGCGCTCGGCATGACCATCGACGAACTCGCCGCGCACGCCGACCAGATGAAGGCCGCCGGCGCGCTCCGCCGCGTCAGCGCCGTGTTCAAGCACCAGAAGGCCGGCTTCACGTTCAACGCCATGGGCGTCTGGGCGGTGCCGGAAGCCGACGTCGCCGAGACGGGCCGCAAAATGGCGGAATTCAAGGCCGTGTCGCACTGCTACCTGCGCCCCACCTACCCCGAGTGGCCGTACACGATCTTCACCATGGTGCACGGCCGCAGCAAGGAAGAAGCGTTCGGGAAGATCCAGGCCATCGCGGACGAGGTCGCGCCCGGCGTGGACCACGCCATCCTGTACAGCACCAAGGAGTACAAGAAGGTGCGCCTGGAGTTCTACAAGCCCGAGTTCTACGCCTGGGCGCGCGAACAGCTCGGCACCGAAGCGTAACGCAGACCATGGTTCAGGGGACGGTGCGTCGGCACCGTCCCTTCGCGTTGCCGCGAAGCATGAGGGAACCCCCGGGCGGCGCAAGTTCGCACACCGCCGCACCCCGGGTGATCGGTACTTTCCGTCACGACCCCCAGCGCCCAGGGGTTACGGAGGCTCTCATGCTGCACCACCCACCATTCCCACGGCGTGCCGTATTCGCCTGCGCCTGCCTGCTCAGCGGACTCGCGGCTCCTGCCGCCTCCACGCAGACCCGCACGAACGCCTGGACGCTCACGCAACGCCAGGAACTCACGCGCGCCCTGTCCTTCCAGACGCTCAACCGCCCGCGCGTCCTGGCGTTGAGGGCTCAGGTGAAGCCGTTCGCGCTGGCCGGCAACCCGGTCGCGCAGTACGATTACGCGCGCACGTTCGACCTCGGCGGGGTCACACAGGGCGCCGTCGAAGACCGACAGACCGCGCTACTGTGGTACACACGCGCCGCTGAAGCGCGTCAGTTCGACGCGCAGATGCTGCTACACGTCCGCCTACGGGCTGCTCGAACAGCCCCGCAACGGGCCGCTCGCGCTGACCTGGCTGACCCGCGCCTACGAAGGCGCCAAAGGTGCCGAGCGGGCGCAGGTCGCGCTGGAGTTCGCGCGCCTGACCGACCCGAACGTGAACCCGGACGGCAACCCCGTCCGCGCCCTCGTGCAGGTGAGCGCCGCTCGCAGCCTCCAGTACCTGGAAGAAGCGCACCAGCTGGCGCCTGACGACGTGGACATCACCGAAGACTTATTTGGGAGGTACGCGGACCTCGGGCAGTACGCGCGCGCCCTGGGGCTGCTGGACCAGCTGCGCAGCAGCACCGCCCTGTACCGCGCGGCCCGGATCCTGCAGCAGGGTCGTCCCGGCGTGCCCCGGAACGACAGCCTGAGTCTGACCCTCCTGCAGCGCGCCGCCACGCTGGAGGTGAAAACCCACCAGCAACCCGACCCGCCGGCGCTCATGGCGCTCTACGGCGCTGTGTGCCGCAAGGCCATCAGCAAGGAACGCATCGGGCCGCTGTTCGTGCCGTCCCGCTGGCAGCTCTTCCAGCAGTTCTCCGTGAACTGCACCTACAACCCGGGCGGCTGACGCTACCCGGAGGCGGCGGCGTGATACGCCGCCGCCTTCAGTGGGGGTTACTCGCCGGGCAGGACGCTCACGAGCGCGCACGTGAAGGTGGTGCCGGTGCGGCACTCGACCGTCAGGACGGCCGTCTCGGGCGCCCGCAGCCGCAGCGTGGCGGGGGCCAGCGCGGTGTTGTCGGGCGTGACTTTCAGGGTGCGCTCGCCCGTGCGAATGCGCGCCGTGAAGGGGGTGCGGCCTGCCTCGCGCCCATCCAGGCTGACACGTGCAGGCGCGTCGCTGGTCACGACGAGCGTTGCGGGGCGTGGGAGGCGCCGCAACGTGAACGCCTCGGTGCCGACGGCGCCCGCGCGGACGCTCACAGGCCGCTGCTCCGGCGCGTACCCGGCGGCGCTGACCGTGAGGGTGTGCGCGCCAACCTCCACGCGCTCCAGCAGGGCGGGGGCCACGCCGACCGTCTGGCCGTCCAGCTGGATGGTCGCGCCCGCCGGGAAGGCCGTGACGCGCAGCGCGCCGTACTGCGTCGCGCGGTAATACTGCGGGGTGACGTTCCACGCGCGGTCTGGCACGCCCGCGAGGGAGGCCTTCAGCCAGTCCGCGAAGCCGTTCGTGCCGCCGCCCGGCGTGGTGTCCGGGAAGGGCAGGGGAGACGTGCCGGCCACGGCGAACACCTCCGTACGCCCGAGCGCGTTCGTCGGGAGCGCAAAGGTGAGGGCATTGCTGGCCGTGGCGGGCGTGTTCGCCGCGCCGAGCCGGACGGCGTGACCGTCGGGCGGCAGCAGGAACGCGGTGACGTACGCGTCCCGGGAGACGCGGACCTCCAGATTCAGCGGGTCGCCCTGCTGCACCCCGCCGTCCGACGCGATGTTCCCGCGGACGTTGGCGCCCACGCGCACGTCCGCGACGGGTTTTCCGAGCAGCACCAGGGGCGTGCAGGCGCTCAGGCCGCCCGCCAGCAGCAGTAGACCTGCGAGGCGTTTCATACCCTCAGTGTAGGGCCGGCTGCGCCGCGAACCATGAAAGGACGTCTGGGCGCGTTCCGGTCCGGCGGGAACACCGGGTACATGACATGCCGGACGAGCCGCCCCCCGCGATGAGCGGAGCGCAAAGCGGCCGCTGAGCGCTGATCGGCGGTGCTCTGGGGGCTGAGGCCGTACACCGGCGCGCGGTGACCCTGGAGTTCCGCATGGTGATTCCAGGAGGCGCAGGCCGGCGGCGTGCAGCCACGCCGCCCTGAACGACGTCCCCGTCGTTCAGGGCCTCGCTGGGCCGGGCGGGACGGGGGTACACGTCCCGCACCACGCGGCGCACGCGCTTGCTGTCCGTGGCGGGCCGCGTGACGTCCGGCAGGAGCAGGTTGGGCCGGTGGATGGGGTCATGCATGCGGACGCCCCCACGTGAGCGGGGGCGCTTGTGTTCGGTTCCGGCGGAAACTGGGGACGTGTGGTTACTGGCCGGGCGTGAGCGTGAGCGTCTGCGTGCGGCCCCAGTCGCGTGGGTCGGTGCTCATGGGCAGGTACGCGCCGCGCGCCCACAGTGCCTGCTGGTCGGCGTAGTGCTCGCTGAAGACGTTCCCGGACTGCCCGAGCGTGCCGATGAACACGCTGCGGTTCGGGTGTGCGAGATCGATCACCTGCCGGTAGCTGGGCGCGTGCGTGAACGCCAGCGACGCGTCGGCGGGGCGGGCGACGTTCACGGTGTTCGTGCCGCCGGGCGCGCTGACGCTGCGGTTCCACAGCCACGCGAGGGCTTGCACGCCGCCGAACGCGCCGTGGTCACTGCGGCTCACGTGCACGCGGCCCCACGTCCAGCCGTTCGGGTCCTGCCCAAGGCGGCCCTGCAGGGCCGTGACGGTCGCCGCGAGCGTCCGCGTGAGCAGGCGCGCGCAGTCGCCCTGCCCGCCCTCGGCGCACAGCGGGCCGCGCGCACGCAGCTGGTTCAGGACCGCGAGGCTGTTCAGGCGTACGCCGGCGCCCAGTTCGTCCTGCGCCATGTTCTGCAGGTTCAGCAGCCACCCCTCGAACACGGTCGGTGCGGCGCTGTCCGTGCGTTCCTGCCCGTCCCACGCGCGCAGCAGGTCCAGCGCGCGTGCGCTCGCGTCGCCGTCCGGGCGGGTGGCGAGCAGGAACGGCTTCAGGTCCCGCCATACCGAACTGCGGGTGTCCTGCTGCACGCGCTGCACGTCCTCCACGCCCAGTTTCGGGTGGGCGTTCAGGCCTTCGAGGATGCGCGCGGCGCGGTACGGTTCCGACCAGAGGCGTTCGTTCGCGAGGGCGTACGGGAAGCTGTCCGGCACGACCTTGTTGTTCGCGGTGACGACCTGCGCCTCGGGCGGGTTGAAGGTGTGTGGCAGCGCCTCGAACGGGATGTACCCCGTCCACTCGTGCGTGCCGTCACCGGGCACGGGCAGGCTGCCGTCCCAGCCGCGCCGGATGGGGATGCGGCCGGGCGCGTAGTAGCCGATGTTGCCGTCCACGTCGGCGTACACGAAGTTCTGACTGGGCGCCACGTACGCGCGCAGCGCCGCTGTGAAGTCCGTCCAGTTGCGCGCGTAGTTCAGGCCGAGGAACGCGTCGAAGGTCGTGTCGCCGCCCATCAGCGCCGTCCATTTCAGCGCGACGCGCGGACCGACGTGCCCGGCGCGGTCATTCACGCCGCTGATGATCGGGCCGTGCGCGCTTTCCTGCACGGTGAGGCGCACGTCGTCCTGGCCTTTCACGCGGATCACCTCGGTGCGCGTCGTGAGTTTCGCGCTGGCGCCCTCCACGTAGAGGTCCTGCACGTCCGGGTTCACGTTCGTGACGCCCCACGCGACGCGGTCGTTGCGGCCGATGACGACGCCGGGCAGGCCTGGGATGGTCGCGCCGATCACGTGCAGGTCCGGGCCGCGCACGTCCGCGAGGTACCACAGCATCGGCGCGCTCAGCTTCAGGTGCGGGTCGTCCGCGAGGATCGGCCCGCCCGTCGTGGTGCGTGACGGGCCGAGCACCCAGTCGTTGCTGCCCTTGCCGGGCGCGTTCTCGAAGCCCAGCGCGCGCGCCGCTGCGAGCGTGCCCCGCAACTCCCGCAGGGCCTCCTGCGGGAGCGCCGCGCCCTGGTCGGAGGCGGTGCGCGCGCGCGGCAGGTCCTGGCCGCTCAGGATGGTCGGGCCGGACTTCGGGTACGGCGGGAGCACCTGGTTCAGGCGGTCCGGGCCGAGTTTCTCCAGCACCTCGCGGCCCAGCAGCTCTTGGTCCCAGTTGCCGCCCAGGTCGTACGCCATCAGCTTCTGCCACGCGATGCTGTCCACGTCCGTCCATGGTTCCGGGCGGAAGCGCAGCAGGCGGAACTCCAGCGGCACGCGGTCCTGCGCGATGGCGGCGTTCACGCCGGCCGTGTAAGCACTCACGAGGGCGCGCGTGCGCGCGTTCAGGGTGGGCAGCGCCGCCTGCGCCGCGCGGTAAAAGCCCCAGGTGCGCAGGAATTTGTCCTGCGGGAGGGCCGCCTCGCCCAGCACCTCACTCAAGCGGCCCTGCGCGACGCGCCGCTGGAACTCCATCTGCCACAACCGGTCCTGGGCGTGCACGAACCCCAGGGCGTATAGAGCGTCCGTGTCGGACGCGGACGCGCGGATGTGCGGCACGCCCCAGCGGTCCCGCGTGACCGTCACCGGGCCGTTCAGGCCCCGCAACTGGAGCGCCCCGGTCGTGCGCGGGCGCGTGACCGTCGCGAGCGCCACCAGCGCCGCCCCCACCAACACCACGAGCAGCAGCAGCACGCCACCCACCCTGTTTAAGCGCAGCATTAACGTTTCCTCCTTTGACTCTGGCTGGCACTCTAGCACCCGATGACAAGATGACTCATCAAGTGGTTTTTTTGCCGTTCCAGACGCTACCCGCGTACCATGAAGCATGCATGACGCGACCCAGGACGCCTTCGCCGCCTTCCGCGCGGACCTGATCGGCACGGACACCCTCATCCGCACGCCGTTCGGGGAGCGGCGCGTCACCTACGCCGACCACGTCGCGTCCGGGCGCGCGCTGCGCAGCGTCGAACGCACCCTCACCGAACGCGTCCTCCCGCTGTACGCCAATACCCACACCGAGGACAGTGCCACCGGCGCGTACCTCACGCACCTCACGCACCAGGCCACCACGTACCTCAAGACGCAGCTTGGCGCGGACAGCACCTGCCACCTGCTGTACTGCGGCAGCGGCAGCACCGCCGCCGTGAAACGCCTGCAGGACATCCTCGGGCTCACCGTGCCCTCCGCACACCGCGAACGCGTCCTCGCGGCCCTGCCCGACACCGAACGCCCCGTCGTGTTCGTCGGCCCGTACGAGCACCACAGCAACGAGGTCACCTGGCGCGAAACGCTCGCGGAAGTCATCGAGGTGCCCCTGTGCCCGCGCGGCGGCATCGACCTGGAGGCCCTGCGCACCCTGCTGCGCGACCCGCGCTTCGACGGCCGCCCGAAAATCGGGTCGTTCAGTGCCGCCAGCAACGTCACCGGCCTGCTCACCGACACCCGCACCCTCGCGCGCCTGCTGCACGCGCACGGCGCGTACGCCTGCTTCGACTTCGCCGCGAGCGCCCCGTACGTCCGCATCGACATGAAACCCGGCCAGAGCGACGGGTACGACGCCGTGTTCCTCAGCCCCCACAAACTCGCGGGCGGGCCGGGCACGCCCGGCCTGCTGTGCCTGCAGGGGCACCTCTACCACCTCGCCGCGCCCAGCACCGCCGGCGGCGGCACCGTCCACTACGTGAGCCGCACCGCGCACCACTTCATCGAGGACGTCGAGGCGCGCGAGGACGCCGGCACGCCCGCCATCCTCGGCAAGCTCCGCGCCGCCTTCGCCTTCCGCGCCAAGGAACACCTCGGCCTGGCGCGCATCGAGGCGCGCGAGCACCAGCTCGCCCGGCTCGCCCTCGCGCGCCTCACGCCAAACCCCCGCGTGCACGTGCTCGGCAACCCCAACGCGGAGCGCCTCGCGTTCCTCAGCTTCCTGATCCGCACCGACCAGGACGGCACGTACCTGCACCCGCGCCTCGTCGTGCGCCTCCTGAACGACCTGTTCGGCATTCAGGCGCGCGGCGGCTGCGCGTGCGCCGGGCCGTACGGCCACGCCCTGCTCGGCATCGACGACGACCGCAGCGCCCGCTACCTCACCTGCATCCTCGGGCACCAGGGCGGCCTGAAACCCGGCTGGACGCGCCTGAGCCTCGCGCCGTGGATCAGCGACGACGAGGTGGACTTCCTGCTGAGCGCCATCGAGTTCATCGCGGAATACGGACCGCTGTTCGTGCCGCAGTACGACTTCGACTGGGAAAGCGGCGCGTGGACGCACCCGGCCGACGCCCCCCTGCCGGACCTGTTCACGCTCCCGCCGCTCGCCACCGAGCAGGCGCCCGTCCCGTACGCGCAGTACCTGCAGGACGCCCGCGCGCTCGCCGCGCGCCTTGAACGTGGCCAGGCGCGCGCCATCCCGGACGGCGTGCCCCGCGACCTCGTGTTCTTCGCGTACTGAACACGAGAATCCTCAAGGTCCCGCGAAGCTTCCATGATGACGCGCCCACGCGCGCCCGGACCGTGGGTGTTATGACAGGCTCAACCGCCGCGGCGCCACCCCAGGCCGCGGCGGCAACGCCCCATCGTCCCAAAGGAGACCGTCATGGCCATGCTGAAAGACAAGGTTGCGTTCATCACCGGTGCCGCAAGTGGTATCGGCGCCGGCACCGCGAGGCGCTTCGCGCAGGAAGGCGCCCACGTGGTCCTCGCCGACATGCAGGACGACGAGGGCCAGAAGCTCCAGCAGGAACTCGAACGTGCCGGCCACCGCGCCACCTACGTCCACTGCGACGTCAGTGACGCACCTTCTGTCGAAGCGGCCATCAGCACCGCCGTCGACACGTACGGCCGCCTCGACATCGTCTTCGCGAACGCCGGCATCAACGGCGTCTGGACGCCCATCGACGAACTTCAGCCGGACGAATGGCACCGCACGCTCGCCATCAACCTCACCGGCACGTACCTCACCGTCCATTACGCCGTCCCGCACCTCAAGCGCGCGGGCGGCGGCAGCATCATCATTACCAGCAGCGTGAACGGCAACCGCACCTTCAGCACCCCCGGCGCGAGCGCGTACAGCACCAGCAAAGCCGGGCAGGTGGCGTTCATGAAAATGATCGCGCTGGAACTCGGCCGGCACGGCATCCGCGTGAACGCCGTCTGCCCCGGCAAGATCCACACCAACATCGAGCAGCGCACCGAGCAGCGCGACACGGACCAGATCGGCATTCAGGTCGAACTGCCCGAAGGGAACCCGGCCCTGCACGGCGGCGAAGGCGAACCCGTGGACGTCGCCGACACCTGCCTGTTCCTCGCATCGGACCTCGGTCGGCACGTGTCCGGCGTGGACATCTACGTGGACGGCGGCGCCTCCCTGCTCCGCTGAACCTCGCAAGGCAGGGGCCTCCGCACACGCGGAGGCCCCTGCCCTCGGAACGTCAGACCTTCGCGGCGTCGATGAGCGCCTGCGCGCCCTGCGCGAGCATGTCCTCGGCCAGCTGCGCGCCGAGGTCCGCGCACTCGTCCGCGTCCCCCTCGATGGTTGCGCGAATCACCTGCGTGCCGTCCAGCGCCCCCACCCAGCCTTCCAGGGTCAGCACGCCGCCCTTCAGGGTCGCCAGGGCCCCCACGGGCGCCATGCAGCCCGCCCCGAGGCCCGCGAGGAACTCGCGTTCCGCCGTCGTGCGGTCATCCGTCGCGCGGTCATGAATGGCGTACGCCACCTCCACCGCCAGGTCGTCGTCCGAACGGGTCTCCAGCGCGAGCGCCCCCTGCCCCGGCGCGGGCAGCAGGATGTCCGGGTCCACCAGCTCATCAATGCGGTTGCGCATCTCCAGGCGCGTCAGGCCCGCCGCCGCGAGAATGATCGCGTCGTACTCGTTCCCGGCGAGCGCCGCGAGGCGCGTATCCACGTTGCCGCGCAGGTCCTTCACGTCCAGGTCCGGGCGGAACGCCCGCAGGAACGCCTTGCGGCGCACGCTGCTCGTCCCGATGCGCGCGCCCTGCGGCAGGTCCACGAGGCGCTTCATGCCTTCCTTGCCGATCAGCGC
This sequence comes from Deinococcus maricopensis DSM 21211, assembly GCF_000186385.1. Taxonomy (NCBI): domain Bacteria; kingdom Thermotogati; phylum Deinococcota; class Deinococci; order Deinococcales; family Deinococcaceae; genus Deinococcus; species Deinococcus maricopensis. The sequence continues at coordinate 3,470,579 of NC_014958.1, read as the reverse complement.
GTCACGCGCCTCCACGCGCTTCGGAATGCTGGAAATCTCCAGGCCCTCCGGCTGCGCGGTCGGCAGGTCCTTGAGGCTGTGCACCGCAATGTCGATGCGGCTGCTCAGCAGCGCGTCCTCGATCTCCTTCACCCAGAAGCCCTTGTCGCCCTTCTGCGCGAGCGTCTCCAGGCTGCTGCGGTCCCGGTCACCCTTGGTGCTGATGGTCTGAATGCGGAACTCCGTGTCCGGCCATTCCTCCTTGAGGCGCGCCACGACCCAGCGGGTCTGCGCGAGGGCGAGCGCGCTGCCGCGCGTCCCGACAGTAATCGAACGACTCACGCCCCGCATTATGGCATCCGCACGTGTGCGCGCCGTGGCCTGCCTCATGAACCACCCCGGCGGTGGCCGCCGCGGCCACCGCCGGGCCGCGCGGGGACACGGTTTTCCCCAGTGGGTGCAGCAAACCCACCTTCGGTTCCCTGCACCCACCGGGGCGGCGGCGCGCTCAGATCATGGCGGGCATGGGTTCAGGCAGGCCCGGCGTGTCCGGGTTGCTGGTCGGGTCCGGCTCGGGCAGGCCCGGCAGGTCCGGGTTCGCGGGCGGGTCCATGACGGGTGTGGGCGCGTCGTGCGGGGGCATCTGCTCCGGCATGGGGGCGGGCGCGTCGGTCGGCTCGGTCGCCGGGGCGGACGGACGGTCGTACGGGCTGGTCATACGAGCACCTCCTTCAGGTACGTCCCACGCTACGCGCCCCCACCCCCACGCCTCTGAACGCAGCGTTCACGGGCCTTCATGCAGGCCGATGTGCGCATGCCCGCCACGGAGGTCGCTGCTACCCTCGGAACCGGAGGTCGCCTTGCTGCTTACCATCGCCACCACGCACGCCCCCGCGCGGGACCTCGGGTTCCTGCTGCACAAACACCCGGACCACCCGTACAGCACGGACCTGCCGTTCGGGACGGTGCACGTGTTCGCGCCCGAGGCGACCGACGCGCGCACCGCGTTCACGCTGCTGCTCGACGTGGACCCCGTGCGCCTCTCACGCCGCGCCCGCCCCGGTGGGGCGCCCCTGGAGCCGTACGTGAACGACCGCCCGTACGTGCCCGGCAGCTTCATGAGTGTCGCGCTGAACGCCGCGTACCGCACCGCCCTCACCGGACGCTGCACGGGCCGACCGGAACTGGCTGACGTGGCGCTGCCGCTCACGGCCACGCTCCCCGCCGTGCCCGCCCGCGCCGACGACGGCGATCTCGACGCGGGCCTCGTGGAGCGCCTGTTCGCACCGCTCGGGTACAGCGTGCACACCGCGCGCCTCCCCCTGGACGAGCAGTTCCCGGAGTGGGGCGACAGTCCGTACCTGAACGTCACGCTGCACGCGCCGCAGCGCGTGCAGGACCTCCTGCAGCACCTGTACGTCCTGCTGCCCGTCCTCGACAACGCCAAGCACTACTTCATCGGGGAGGACGAGATCGAGAAGCTGCTGCGCCACGCGGGCGGCTGGCTGGACACGCACCCGGAGCGCGCGTTCATCACGCGCCGGTACCTGCGTTTTCGCGCGTACGCCCGCGCGGCCCTCGGCACCCCCGCGCCCGCCGAGCCGACCGAACCGCGCGGCCCCACCCTCAACGAGCAGCGCTACGCCGCCGTGCACGCCGCCCTGCGCGCCGCCGGCGCTGTCACGGTCCTTGACCTCGGCTGCGGCGAGGGGAAATTCCTCGCGCGCCTCGCGGGCGACCCGCAGTTCCGGCGCGTGACCGGCGTGGATGTGAGCGTTACCGCGCTGCGCCGCGCGCGCGAACGCCTCGGCGACACCGCCCCGCACGTCACGTTGCTGCACGGCGCGCTCACGTACCGCGACCCGCGCCTGCGGCATTTCGACGCCGCCACGCTCGTGGAGGTCATTGAGCACCTCGACCCGCCGCGCCTCCACGCGCTCACCGCGAGCGTCCTGGGCGACGCCCGCCCCGCCACCGTCATCGTCACCACGCCGAACGTCGAGTACAACGCTGTCTGGGGTGAACTCGGCGTGCGCCACGCGGACCACCGCTTCGAATGGACGCGGGAGGAATTCCGCGCCTGGGCCGACGCGAGCGCCGCCCACCACGGCTACCGCGTCACTCTGAGCGGCATCGGCGACGAGCACCCCACCTTCGGCCCCCCCACCCAGATGGCCACCTTCACCCGCGAGGGCCCCGCATGACCCCCCTGAACAAAGGCACCCACGTGAAACTCAACGCCGCGCACGGTGACCACCCCGCCGGCGCCGTCGGCGTGATCGCGCGCCTGAACGGCGACGGCACCGCCCGCGTCGACTTCCCGGACGGCACGCACGCCACCTTCCCCGAGGACGCCCTCGTGCAGCGCAAAATCAGCCGCCGCGAAGCGCTCCTCCCCGCCCGCGACCCGCGCGACTTCGCGCCGTATATCCAGTACACCTGCGTCGTCGGCAGCCGCGCCTTCGGCCTCGACACCGAAAGCAGCGACACCGACCTGCGCGGCTTCTACCTCCCGCCCGCCCGGGACCACTGGAGCCTGCGCGGCGTGCCCGAACAACTCGAATGGGGCGAGGAAGCGTACTGGGAGATCGGGAAGTTTCTCACCCTCGGCCTCAAAGGCAACCCGAACATCCTCGAATGCCTGTACACGCCGCTCGTCACGCACGCCACGCCACTTGCGCGCGAGCTTCTCGACCTGCGCGGCGCGTTCCTCAGCACGAACGTCTACGACACCTACAACGGCTACGTCCTCAGCCAGTTCGCGAAGCTCGAAGCCGACTGGCGCACCGTGGGCGCGCCCCGCCCGAAACACGCCATGCACCTCATCCGCCTGCTGCTGAGCGGCATCGCGGTGCTGGAGGGCGGCGAGGTGATGGTGCACGTCGGCGCGCACCGCGACGCCCTCCTCGACATCAAAGCCGGACGCATGCCCTGGGAGGACGTGAACGCCTGGCGCCTCCGATTGCACCGCCAGTTCGACGACGCCCGCACCCGCACGCGCCTCCCCGAACACCCCGACGTGGACCGCGTGAACGCCTACCTGCTCCGCGCCCGCGAGCACGCCCGCACCCTCTGAACGGACCACACCCATGACGTACCCGCCCGAACTGCACACCGCGGTCGCCACCCACCCGTACCCGCTCGTGTTCGCCACGGTCAGCGGCGCGCACCTGTACGGCTTCCCCAGCGCCGACAGCGACTGGGACCTGCGCGGCGCGCACCTCCTGCCCGCCCGCGACCTGCTCGGCCTGCACGAGCCCGCCGAAACCCTCGAAGTGAACCGGGACGAGCGCATCGAACTGGACCTCGTGACGCACGACCTCGGCAAGTTCGCGCGGCTCCTCCTGAAACGCAACGGGTACGTGCTGGAGCAGCTGCTCTCGCCGCTGGTCGTGCACACCACGCCCGCGCACGCGGCGCTGATGGACCTCGCGCCGCGCACCGTTACCCGTTGGCACGCGCACCATTATCTCGGGTTCAGCACCAACCAGTGGAGCCTCCTCGAGAAAGAGGAACGCGCGCGCGTCAAGCCGCTCCTGTACGCCTTCCGCACGGTCCTCACCGGCATTCACCTGATGCGCACCGGGACCATAGAGGCGAACCTGATCGCCCTGAACGATACGTTCAAGCTGCCGTACCTCAACGACCTGATCGCCCTGAAGGTCGGCGGTGCCGAAAAGGAACCCCTGCCGGACCCCCTCGACCGGTACCGCGCCGAGCACGCCCGCCTGATGGCAGACTTGGAACGCGCGCGGGACAACGCACCCCTCCCGGACGCTGTGGACGAGCGCGTCGTGAATGCCCTGAGTGACCTGCTGGTCCGCGAACGGCTGGCCACCCCATGAATAACCTGCTGAACGTTATTGACGTGGAGGCCACCTGCTGGGACGGCCCCACCCCGCCCGGCCAGACAAACGAGATCATCGAGGTCGGCATCTGCGTCGTGGACCTGCGCACGCTGGAACGCGTGGACCGTCGACGCGTCATGGTGCGGCCCGGACGCTCCGAGATCAGCGCGTTCTGCACGGACCTCACTGGCATCACAGCCCGGGATGTCGCGGATGGCGTGACGTTCACCGAAGCGTGCGCGATCCTGCGCCGCGAGCTGCACGCGGACAGCCGCCCCTGGGCCAGCTGGGGGGACTACGACCGCAAGCAGTTTGAGCGGCAGTGCGTTGCCACCGGCACGCCGTACCCGTTCAGCGCGCGCCACACGAACGCCAAAGCGCAGTACGCGCTCGCCCACACCCTGCGCAGGATGGGCATGGCCGAAGCCCTGCAGCACGCCGGCCTTCCCCTGGAGGGCCGACACCACCGTGGGGAGGACGACGCCTGGAACATCGCCGCGCTGATCCTCGGGCTTCTGCGCGGTGGGCGCTGGCCGTCCACTTGAGTGGGGGCGGTGCGCTGGATTGCCGATGCCCCAACGGGGGCGGCGCGCTAGCGTACAGGGCATGACGGCGGCACCGGCCTACCCCCAGGCGCTCGAACAGCTGTACGGGACGTTCGCGGCGTACGCGCGCCCCACGCATATCGACGCCTGCCCCTGCTGCGCGGACGAGCGGGACCTGAGGCCGATCTCCACGAAAGCCCTGCGGGCGCTGACGCCGGAGGACCTGCGGGCGTATGCGTCGTCCGCGCTGTTCACGGTGGGGGGCGCGGCGGACTTCAAGTTCCTGTTGCCTCGGCTGTACGACCTCGCCGCGCAAGACGCGTTTGATTGTGCGGGTACGGACCCCGAGTCCTTATTCGGTCGGGTGCGGCACCTGCCGGCGGATTCAGGCCTGACGCCCGGGGAACAGCGAGCGGTGAACACGTTCCTGCAGGCGTGGTGGATGCGCACGCTGGAAACCCCCGGGGCGTGGCCGGACACCGCCACCGTGCTGGTCAGCGCCCTGAACGCCGGCCAGTCCCTGCGGCCCCTGCTGGACGCCTGGCTCCTGCAGACCTCACCGACGGCCGCGGCGCACTTGGCGCAGTTCATCAAGGACCACGCGCAGCAGATCGCCCTGGGCAGAAGCTTCAACGCCTACCTGAAGGACCGCACCATCCTGCCGGACCTGCACCGCTGGTTGTCCGCCGAAAGCGTTGCCCTGTTTCTAGAGCAGGCTTTTTTCAAGGCGTCCGAGGAGGACGCGCAGGACATCAGCGACGCGCTGCTGTTCCTGGGAAGGTAAACGAGGTCCATGAACATTCCATTACCTGAGTTGAGTCTCGTCGCGCTGATCGGGGCGTCGTCGAGTGGGAAGTCGAGGTTCGCCGCGCGGCACTTCCGCGCGCCGGAAGTGCTGTCAAGCGACGCGTTCCGCGCGCTGGTCGCGAACGACGAGAACGTGCTGGACGCGAACGAGGACGCGTTCGACAGCCTGTACTTCGTGGCCGGGAAACGCCTGGCGCGGGGGCTGCTGACGGTCGTGGACGCCACGAACGTGCAGCCGAGCGCGCGCAAACGCATCGTGGAGCTGGCGCGCGCGCATGACGTGCTGCCCGTCGCGGTGGTGCTGGACGTGGAGGAGGACGTGCTGGTGGCGCGGCACGAGGTGCGCGGTGACCGTCCGTTCGGGGCGGGCGTGGTGCGCGGGCACGCGCATGACCTGCGTCGGAGCGTCCGGAACCTGGAGAAGGAAGGCTTCCGGCACGTGTTCCACCTGCGCGGCGCGGCGGCGGTGGAAGCTGCGGTGGTGGAGCGGGTGCCGCTGTGGGTGAACCGGCGTGAGCTGAAGGGCCCGTTCGACATCATCGGGGACGTGCACGGCTGCCTGGAGGAACTGCGGGCGTTGCTCACCGCGCTCGGGTACGTCGTGGAGGACGACCTGCGCGTCACACCGCCGCCCGGGCGCACGGCGGTGTTCGTGGGCGACCTGGTGGACCGTGGGCCGGACGCGCCGGGTGTGCTGCGGCTCGTGATGGGTATGGTGCGCGCCGGAGCGGCGCTGTGCGTGCCCGGCAACCACGACGTGAAGCTGGAGCGGGCGCTGTCGGGGCGGCGCGTGCAGGCGACGCACGGCCTGGACCTCACCCTCGCGCAGCTGGAGGCGCAGCCGCCCGCGTTCCGCGCGGAGGTGCTGGACTTCCTGGGTGGCCTCGTGAGTCATTACGTCCTGGACGACGGGCGGCTGGTGGTGGCGCACGCGGGCCTGCCGGAGCGGTACCAGGGGCGCACGTCGGGCCGCGTGCGGGAGTTCGCGCTGTACGGCGACACCGAGGGCGTGGACGCGGCGGGGCTGCCGCTGCGCCGGGACTGGGCGGCGGACTACCGTGGTCGGGCGCTCGTCGTGTACGGGCACACGCCCGTGGCGGTGCCGCGCGCGCTGAACAACACCCTGAATGTGGACACCGGGTGCGTGTTCGGGGGGGCCCTGTCGGCCCTGCGGTACCCGGAGGGGGAGACGGTGGGCGTGCCGGCGCTGCGGGCGTACGCGGTGCCCGCGCGGCCGTTCAAGGCGCGGGAGGTGGCGGGCATCGAAGCGGCGGCGCCGCTGGTCGTCACGGACTTCCTCGGGAAGCAGGTGGTGGAGACGGGCCTGCTGGGCCGCGTGACGCTGCGCGAGGAGGAGACGGCGGGCGCGCTGGAGGTGCTGGGGCGCTTTGCGGTGGACCCGCGCTGGCTGGTGTACCTGCCGCCCACCATGAGCCCGTCAGAGACGAGCGTGGAAGCGGACGTGCTGGAACACCCGCGTGAGGCGTTCGCGCACTACCGGCGGTTGGGGGTGGCGCGCGTAGTGTGCGAAGAAAAGCACATGGGGTCACGCGCGGTGCTGGTCCTCGCGCGGGACGCGGCGGCGGCCGCGCGGCGGTTTGGCGTGGCGGACGGCCGCGCGGGCGTGGTGTATACCCGCACCGGGCGGGCGTTTTTCGACGCGGCGCTGGAAGCGGCGGTCGTGGAGCGCGCGCGCGCCGCCGTGCAGCGGGCGGGCCTGTGGGACGTGCTGGGCACCGACTGGGTGGTGCTGGACGCGGAGGTGCTGCCGTGGAGCCTGAAGGCAGAAGGCCTGATCCGCGAGCAGTACGCGGCGGTGGGCGCAGTGGCAAACGCGACGCTGCCGGCGGCGGTGGAGGCGCTGCAGGCCGCGTGCGCGCGCGGCCTGCAGGTGCAGGGCCTGCTGGAGCGCACGGCGGCGCGCGCGCAGGACGTAGGAGCGTACCGGGACGCGTACCGGCGGTACGTGCAGCGGGTCACGTCGGTGGCGGACGTGCGCGTGGCGCCCTTCCACCTGCTCGCCAGCGAGGGGGGGGTGCATATGGGGCAGCCGCACGCGTGGCACCTGGAGCAGCTCGCGCGCCTCGCGGAGGCCGCGCCGGACCTGTTCCTCGCCACGCGGCACACGGTCGTGGATCTCGGTGACGACGCGAGCGAGGCGGCCGCGACGCAGTGGTGGCTGGACCTCACGCGTGGGGGAGGGGAGGGCATGGTCGTGAAACCGGCGGCGTTCACGGCGCGCGGCCCGAAGGGGCTGCTGCAGCCGGCGCTGAAGGTGCGCGGGCGGGAGTACCTGCGGATCATCTACGGCGCGGAGTACACGCAGCCGGAGCACCTGGCGCGCCTGCGCGAGCGGCACCTGGGCGCGAAGCGCGCGCGGGCCTTGCGGGAGTTCGCGCTGGGCGTGGAGGGCCTGACGCGCTTTGTGGGTCGCGAGCCGTTGTGGCGCGTGCATCAGTGCGTGCTGGGCGTGCTGGCCTTCGAGACGGACCCGGTGGACCCGCGCCTCTGAGCGCATAGCCTTGACCGGCGGTGCATACTGCCCTATACTTATGACCATCAAAGCCCGCTCCGAGAGCGGGCTTTCTCTTTTGGGCTGCGTATACTCCCGTCATGCCTGACTTCCCGATGCATGTGGCCGTACCGGACGCCGTGCACGCTCTGGCGGCCCTGCTGCCCGACCCTGGTCTGGAGCGCGTGCCGCTGAGCGCGGCGTTCGGGCGGACGCTCGCCGCGGACCTCGACGCGCGGGTCAGCCACCCGTCCGCCACCGAAAGTGCGCTGGACGGCATCGCGTGCCGCGAGGCGGACACACTCGGCGCCACCGCCACTGCGGCCGTGGCCTTGCGGGTGGTCGGGGAGTCCCGCGCGGGCGCCCCCTTCACCGGGACGGTGGGCGCAGGGGAGTGCGTGCGCATCTACACGGGCGCGCCCGTCCCGACCGGCGCGGACGCCATCTGCCCGGTGGAGCAGCTCACGGGCGACGGCGACACCGTGCACCTGCAACGCCCCGCGAGCCCGCGCGACATCCGCCACGAGGGGAACGATTTTTGCGCGGGCGAGGTGGTCATGCGGGCCGGGGTGCGGCTCACGCCCGCCCGCGTGGCCCTCGCCGCGGCGCTCGGGCACGCCACCGTGCCGGTGCGCCGCCGCCTGCGCGTGGCGCTGCTGTCCACCGGCGACGAGGTGGTCGCGCCCGGCGAGCCGCTGCACGCCGGGCAGGTGTACGACAGCAACCGCTTCGGCCTGACGGGCCTGCTGCACGACGCCGGGTGCGACGTGCGCCCACTGGGCCGAGTGCCGGACGCCCCGGACGCGCTCGCCGCGCAGCTGGACGCCGTGGGCGGCGCGGACCTGCTGCTCACCAGCGGCGGCGTCAGCATGGGCCGCTACGACTTCATGCGTGACCTGCTGATCGAGCGGGGCCGCGTGCACTTCTGGAAGGTCCGCATGCGCCCCGGCGGGCCGGCCCTGCTGGGCGAGTGGCGGGGCCTGCCGGTGTTCGGCCTGCCCGGCAACCCCGTGAGCGCCCTCGTGGTGTTCCACGTGATTGCGCGGCCCGCCCTCACCGGCCAGCCCGCACGGACCGTGCGGCTGCGCGCCGCCACGCCGTTCCGCAGCCTGCCGGACAAGACCGCGTACTGGCGCGCCACCGTGGACGGCGCGCACGTGCACGAGTACGGCGCGCAGGGCAGCGGCGTCCTGCGGTCCCTGAGCGACACGGACGCCCTCGCGGTGCTGCCGGCCGGGTCGAGCGTGGGCGTGGGCGACGAGGTGGACGTTCTGCTGCTGTGACTCAGGCGTGCGCGGCGAGGGTCAGCAGCGCGGCCTGCAGGTGCGCGCGCACCTCGGGCGAGGCGATCAGGCCGTCCGCGCCGACATCCTGCCGCGCGAGCGGGAGGCGCCGGCACGCGGCCTCCACGACCCGCACGCCCGTGTACCCCAGGACCTTGCGCAGCGCCGCGTGCGCGTCCTCACCGCCCGTGGGGGCCGCCACGCCCGACACGTTGATCCACGCGGCGGGCCGGCCGTACGTCTCGCCGCCGCCCACGGTCCAGTCCAGCAGGTTCTTGAAGGCGCCCGGCAGGCCGCCCGCGTACTCCGGCGTGCAGAACAGCAGCGCGTCCGCGGCGCGCAGGCGCGCGCGGAAGGCTGCGACGGCGGGCGGGAGCGGGTCGTGATCGTCGTCCGGGTTGAAGTGCGGCAGCGCGCCCAGATCGTCTGACAGGACGGTGTGCAGGCCAGCGGGGGTGACCGCCTGCGCGGTGCGCAGCACGGCCGTGTTCGTGGAGTGGGCGCGCAGGCTCCCGGACAGCAGCAGGACGGTGGGGACGCTCGTCATGCTGCGGAGCGTACCGCGCGCCGGGCACCCCCGTTTAGAGGTTTGGCGCGGGGGTGTCCTGCACGGCCCCCGCGAGGCTCCAGCCGCTGAGAAGGGCCGCCTCGACGCGCGGGCCGTGCGGGTCGGGCGTGCACCAGTCGCCGCACCAGCCGAGGCGTAGGCCCGCGTCCCAGCCGTGCGGGTGCGGAAAGCGCCGGGTAGGCCGTGCGTACCGCCACAGGTGCGCGCTGACGTCCTGCACCGCCAGCGGTCCCGTGATGCCCTGCACCACCTGCAGCAGCGCGTAGGCGACCTCCTCGCGGGGGGCATTCAGGTGTGCGCGCGTCCAGTCCGGCGAGGCGTGCGCCACCAGGGCCGGCGGAGCGCCCGGGGCCCGCTTGGTGTGCTCGCGCGCCACCCACGTCACGGCGGGGTGGTCGGTGCGCAGCGCGGGCCAGTCCGCGCGGACATCCTCGCGCAGCGGGACGAGCAGCGCCCACACCGGCTCGAACTGCACGGCGTCGAGTGGCCCGCCCGCGTCGCCGAGTGGGACGCTTTCCAGCAGGGTCGCCAGTTGCGGGGCGGGCAGGTTGAGCAGCAGCGTGCGCGCCTCGCACACGTCCCCACCGGGCGTGAGGGCCCGCCAGCCGCTCGCGGTGCGCGTGATGGTCGTCACGTGCGTTTCCGTGGTGACGTTCAGGTCCGCGGCCATGTGCCGCCCGAGCGCGCTCATGCCGCGCGTGGGCGCGTAGCGTGCGTGGCCGTCGTCGGCCGGCGTGACGTGGCCGTCCTGCCAGGTGGGGAAGCCGTGCGTCCAGGCGCGCAGCCACCCTTCGCGCGTCCAGCCGTCCGCGAGGCGCGCGAGGCGTTCGCTGCGGGCCGTGAAGTACGGCGCGCCGTGGTCAAGGGCGGCGTGCTCGGTGCGGCGCGTGGCGGCGCGGCCGGACACGCCGCGGCTCTTGTCGAGCACGCGGACCTGCAGGCCCGCGCGGGCGAGGTCGCGGGCGCACGCGAGCCCGCCGAGGCCCGCGCCGATCATCAGGACGTCGGGGGTGGTCATGCGCGCAGGGTACCGCCGGTCGGGCGCACGGAACTGTCGTGTCGCGTGCGCTCGCATGAAGGGGCGTTCCGGCGCGGCTCACGCGCGTCCGCGCGGGCGGCGCTTACGGTGGGCGGAAGGAGGCCCCATGACGCACACCACGACCGCCGACCGCATTGACGAATTCTTCGAGGCCCAGACCTGGCCGGGCGCCCTCGCGGACGCCCTTCAGCCGCACGTGCAGGTGGTGGAGCGCGCCCTGCCGGACGCCGTGCACGGGCGCGGCCTGGGCCACCCGCTGCACCCCGCCATCGTGCACCTGCCGCTGGGCGGGTGGGTGGTGGCGGGCGTGCTGGACGCCGCCGGACATGACGAGGCTGCGGACCGGGCGCTCCTGATCGGCACGGTGGGCGCGGTGCCGACCATCGCGCTGGGGTGGCTGGACTGGGCGAACACGCGCGGCACCGCGCGGAACATCGGCGTGGTGCACGGCCTGCTCAACGAGACGGCGTTCACGCTGAACGTCGTCTCGTTGTGGGCGCGGGCGCGTGGGCAGCGCGGGCTGGGCCGCGCGCTGTCGAACACGGCGCTGGCGCTGTCCGGCGTGAGCGGCTTCCTGGGCGGGCACCTCGTGTACCATCACGGGCTGGGCGTCGGGCAGACGCTGGACCGACCGCAGGGCTGAGGCCGCGCGGGCGCGTCGGCGCCGCCTTCAGCGGCGCGGTGCGGGCTGCCCGTTCAGGCGCCGCAGCAGCAGGATCTGGCCCTGGTGCTGCGCTTCGTGCAGCGCGAGGTGCGCGAGCACGAACTCGGGCGTCACGTCGTACGGCGGGAGCGTCCGCACGCGGCGGTAGTCGTGCAGGGTCATCGTCCGGAAGGTGTCCATCAGCTGGGTCCGCACCCACGCCAGCCGCTCCAGTGCCCGGTCCAGCGCTTCCCCCTGCACGGGCGTGAGCTGTCCGGCGGTGGTGCGCACGTCCTGCGGGAACCAGACGGCGGCAGCTTCGGGGTAGTCCTCCTCGCGTACCTCGGCGTACAGCCAGTCGAGTTCGATGGCGGCGATGTGGTAGAGCAGCGTCCCGACGGTGTTCACGCCGGGTCCGGCGTCGGCGTCCGGGTCGAGGTCGCCCGTCAGGGCGTCTAGGGTGCGCTGCCGGGCTTCCTGCAGGGTCCACAGGGCGCGCGCGATGTCGGGTTCGGGGTGGAGGTCGTCGGAGACGAGGAGGTGTTTGCGCATCCCCTGCACGGTACGTCCGGGTGCGGGGGAGGGCATCCGGGTCATCGCTGAGGGCGGGTCGGCCATTCAGCCTGTTGCCTCCGGCCTGAGGGGCGGGTTCAGCCGCGCTGGACGACGAGGGGGCCGGCCGGGCCAAGCGTCACGCCGGGGCGCGGGGTCGGGTCGCCCTGGCAGGCGGTCAGGGGCGCGCCGAGCAGCGTGCGCAGGGCCTCGTCGAGCAGGAGGTGCGCGAGGTGCATGCCGAGGCACACGCGCTCGCCCCCGCCGAACGGCAGGTACGCCCAGGGCGGCGGGGCCTGCTCGAAGCGTTCCGGGCGGAACTGCGTGGGGGCACTCCAGAGGCCCGGGTCGCGGGCGCTCAGGTACGGGCTGTACAGCGCCAGCGTGCCGCGCGGCAGGTGCACGCCCTCGAAGGTGACGTCGCGGTGCAGGCGGCGGCTGCCCATCCAGCCGGGCGGGTAGAGCCGCAGCGTTTCCCGTACGGCGGGGCGCAGGCCTTCGGGGGTGAACCACTGCGGGTGCTGCGCGAGGTGCCAGATGGTCCACGCGAGGGTGTGCGTGGTGGTGTCGTGCCCGGCCGCGAGGCTGATGCGCGCTTCCTGCACGCCGCCGGGCAGCCGGGCAAGGTGCGCGAGGAGGTCGTCGCCGCCGTGCAGCAGGCGCCGCTCCGCGAGGCGGTTCAGTTCGCGGCGCACGCGGGCGAACAGGGCCGGGCGGGGCAGCGCGGGGGTGGGGAAGGGGTGGCGCAGGGGCGCGAGGAAGGCGTGCAGCAGGCCCTCGTCGAAGTCGCCGCTGAAATAGGCGGCATTCAACATCCGCAGGGTTACGCGGTCTGCCCAGGCGAGCGCGTCGAAGGGGCCCCGGGGGGGCTCGCCGTGCAGGGCCGCCTGTACGCGCGCCCGCAGGGCGGTCATGGCCTGCGGGCCGAAGGGGCGGTTCAGGTCCGCGCGGCGGGGCTTGTGCGCGGGGGCGTCCGTGAGGATGATGCCACCCGACAGGTACGGCACCATCCTCGAAAAGCTGCCCGCGCTGCGGAAGGTGTCGAGATCCGTCAGCAGCCGTTTGTTCCACGTGAAACACGACCCGACGACTGCCGGCACCCCGAACTGCAGCCGGAACATCGGCCCAAGGCGCGCGCCCTCCTCCAGCAGGGCCAGGGGGGCACGCGACCAGCGCAGCAGGTGCCCGGACCCCGGCAGCGCCGCGGGCGCGGGCAGGTCACGCCAGGAGCGCATCGTCCACCTCCAGCATCTCGCCGCCCAGGTCGTCGTACGGCAGGTCCAGCAGCGTGCCCGCACCGTTCCAGCCGCTCAGCATCGACAGGGGCACGCCGCCACCTGGGTGAACGGTGCCGCCCACCTGCGCGAGGTTCAGGACTCCCGCATGCCGCCACCCGGGGCGCAGGCTCCCCACCAGCCCGTGCGGCGCCCGCCCGTACAGTGCGCCCCCCTGGCCCGTCCGCGCGTACTCCCCCGGCCCGAGCGCCCGCCACGACGCCACCGGCAGCGGCAGCCGCGCCGCGAGCCGCGCCAGCAGGAACCGCGCGTACTCCTCGCGGTCGTGCACGGCCTCCGGGCGTGGCGGCGCGTTCACCAGCAGGAACGCCCGCTCGCCGTCCAGGTGCAGGTACAGCGTCGGGTCCGCCGGCAGGCGCCCGGCCTGCAGGTCCTGCCACTCCTGCGCGTACCGCTCCGGAAACAGCACGTGGTGCGCGCGGCCCAGGTCCTCACGTAGGCGCAGCTGCAGCGCGAACCCGCTCACGCCCCGCGCGGTCCGGGGCGCAGCGCGTCCCAGCAGCTGCGCCGTGAACGCCGTGTCCAGCGCGCTCACCCAGGCGTCCGCCGTGAACACGCCCGCCCGCGTGTGCGCCGCGACCACCCGCCCCCGCTCGGTCAGCAGGTGCTCCACGCGCGCGCCCCACTCGAACTGCACGCCCAGCGCGGCCGCGCGCGCCTGCAGCCGCGCCGCAAAGCCCAGCAGCCCCTGCTGACCCTCAAAGGGGTCGCGCAGGTGCCACACGCCGTGCCCGAGCTCCACCCACGCGATGTTGTGCAGCACCGCAGGCGCACGGTATGGGTTCGCGCCCAGGTACGTCGCGAAGCGCAGCCAGAACGGCGTGAGGTGCGGTCCCGACGTCACGAACTGCGCGAGCGTCCGGTGGGGCGCGGCGTTCAGGCCGCCCGTGCGGGCGTACCGCGCGAGCGCGAGCGGGGTGGGGGGCGGCGCGAACAGGAACGTCCGCGCCGCGTCCCGGAACATCGTCCGCGAGGCCCGCAGCAGCCGCAGGTACGCTGCGCCCTCCGACTGGCGGAGCTGTGCGAGCGTGCCGTCCAGTCCCTCCACCCGCACCGCGCCCGGCGCGAAGGTCCGCCCGTCTGGGTACGCGTACCGCGTGGTCGGCAGTGCCGCCTCCAGCGTCGGCGCTGGCAGGCCGGCGCGGGCGCTCAACGCCCGGAACACGTCCGGCATGGTCAGGACGGTCGGGCCGCTCGAGAAGTCCGCCTCGCCGAGCGCCGCCTTCCCGCCCGGGCGGTCCAGCGCGTCCAGCACCGTCACGTCCGCCCCGGCCAGCCGCAGCCGCAGCGCCGCCGCGAGCCCCGCGAAGCCTGCGCCCAGCACGACCACCTTCACGGGGCCCTCCGGCGCGGGTACGTGCGCCCCTTCCAGGCAGTCCGGCCCAGCAGGGCGCGCAGGTACACGGGCAGCGCCGCGAGCGGCGTGACCGGCATCAGCAGCGCCTCCGCGAGGTCCGCTGGGCGCGTGCGGCCCGCCACGGCGTTCGCCGCGACGCGCTCCAGCAGGGTCAGTGCTCCCAGCGCGGGCCGACCCGTCACCCACGGCAGCGTGTACACCGCCACGTGCCACGCCCACGACGCCGCCGCCAGCGCGCGCGAACCGCCGTGCGCCGCCACCAGCCCCTTCGCGAAGCCGCGCGTGGCCTCGCGGTACCCACCGTACATCCGCACGTGAATCAGGCCGCCGCCCAGTGCGAGCGCCAGCCGCCCGCCGCGCGCCTTCACGCGCGTGCCGAACCGCACGTCCTCCAGCACCTCCGCGCGCACGAGCGCGTGCCCGCCCAGGCGTCGGTACGCGCCCGCGCGGAACACCATCACCTGCCCGTTCGCGGCGCCCATGCTCGCCACCGGCCAGCGCAGCAGCGGCGCGGGCAGCAGCCCCAGCAGCACGTCGTCCACGAGCGGCACCAGCAGGCGCTCCCCGAGCGTGCGGGCATCCTGGCGCGGGTACACGCTCAGCAGGTGCGCGCCCGAGCATTCCAGCTCGTGCAGCACGGCGTGCAGCGCGCCCGGCGCCCAGGTCACGTCCGCGTCCGTGAACACCAGCACGTCGCCCGTCGCGGCCTGCGCGAGCTGCTGACACGCCCACGGCTTCCCGCACCACCCGTCCGGCAGGGCCGCGCCAGGCAGGACGCGCGCCCCGAGGGTCCGCGCCACGTCGGCGGTGCCGTCGGTGCTGCCATCGTCCAGCACGAGCACCTCGTGCGCGCCCTGCGCGAGCAGGCCCGGCAGGGTCCGGGGGAGGTTGTGCACCTCGTTGCGGGCCGGGACCAGCAGGCTGACGCGCGCGCCCGAACCGGGCCGCCCGCGCCTCAGGCGCGGGAACACCAGGGCGTTCACGGCCAGCACCGCCAGTTTGGTGAGCACGAACCCGCGCGTGAGCGTCCGGAACCACCGCGCGGCCGTCATGACCGCTCCCGCAGCAGGCGCGCAAGCAGGCGCCCCGGGCCGCTCAGGCGCTCGTGCTGGCTGCGCGCGCCGCCGGCCAGGCGCAGGTACCCGCCCGGGGGCGATTCGGGCGGCGCGGCGCGCAGATCCGCGTCCACCCGGCCGACGAGGGCCGCGAGCGCGCCGGGCAGGTCCGCGCCGGTGGAGGCGTGGCCGAACCGCACGTACGCTTCCGGCTGCTGCGCCCCCCGCAGGATCACGCGCGCCGCCACCGGCACCAGCGGCGCGCCCGCCCGCTCGGCGAGCCACGCCGCCCCCGGCTGCAGCGGCCCCGGCCCGCCCGTGGGGCGCAGTTCGCCCTCGGGGAACACGACCACCCAGTGGCCTGCCCGGAGGGCGCGCAGCGCCCCGCGCACCTCCCGCGCGCCAATCGCGCCTGCGCGCCGCAGGAACGGAAAGCGCGCCAGCTGCGCGTCCGTCATCATCACCGTCACGGCCTGCCCGACGCTCCACCCGGCAACCGCGAGCACGTACCCGTCCCACCAGCTATGGTGGGTGGGGGCGAGCAGCGCCCCGCCGTCCGGAAAGGGACCCGCCACCCACACGCCCCGTAGGCCCGTGCGGACCGCCCGCCTGATGTTCGCTTTCAGGCCCGCCGCCACGAGATCCACGCACTCACCCCCATCACGAGCAGGGTCACGGCGGCCTCCAGCGGGCGACCCAGCAGCAGCAGCCCGCCCGGCAGGAAGAACGCCTCCACCGCGTACGCCGCCGCGACGCCGCCGCGCGCGCCGCCCACGGCGGGCACCAGGCCGGGCGCGACGCGCCGCAGCGCGAGGACCAGCAGGGCGCCGATCACGCCCCACGCCACGAAGTTCTGCAGGGGCGCGCCCGCCCAGAGGCCCACCGGAGGCTGCGCCCACCCCTCGACCGTCACGCCGCGCAGCGTGTGCGCCGTCCACGTCCAGTAGCCCTGCGCGGTCATCAGCGGCTCCAGGCCCACGTCCCACGCGACCAGCAACAGGCCCGCCAGCCACGCCCGCCCGCGCGCGAGGTGCGCGGCGGCGAGCGTCAGCGCCCACCATCCGAGCGGCACGATGATCGGCACACCCAGCACCGTGACGCCCGGCGCGCCCGCGTACGAGTACGTCCCGAACGGGAAGCCGGTGCGGCTGCCGAGCACCTCCACCCCCAGGCCGGCGATCACCGCGAGGCCCGTGGCGGCCAGTGCGCGGCGCCGCCCGACGGCCCGCCACGCCCACGCGGTCGCGGCGAGCGCGAGGCACACGGTGCTGAGGGTGCCCAGCAGCGTGAACCCCGCCGGCCACAGCGGCACCGGTACCTTCAGCAGCGCGGACGCCGCGAGGAACGACGCCCAAGCGGGCGTCGTCCGCGCGAGGTGCCGGGCGCGCGCCCGCAGCAGCGCCCACCCCTCCGCCCAGCCGCCCGCGTCCCCCGCGAGCGCCCACGCGCCGCCCAGCGCCAGGCCGAGCACGATCAGCGCGGTGCCGGGCCCGGTCAGCCCGGCCAGTTTCAGCAGCAGCGCCCCCGTGAACGCCACGCCCAGGCCGAGCGCCGCGCCGCCCCACCGCACCCACGCGCGCGTCACGCTCGGCGCCACCCGCGTCTGGACAGGCTGTGCAGCAGCGCCCGCGCGGCGTTCCGCCCGGACGCGCCCATGATGCCGCCGCCCGGGTGCGTGCTCGCGCCCGTCAGGTACAGGTCGCGCACGCCCGGCCAGCGGTACTGGCTGGCGGCCATGAATGGCCGGAACGCGAACATCTGATCGAAGCCCATCTCAAGGTGCATCACGTTGCCGTGCACGAGGCCCATGTGGTCGTGCAGCCACTGCGGCGTCTGCACCAGCTCGCCGACGATGTTGTCGCGCGTGCCCGGCGCGAAATGCTCGAAGGCGTTCAGGATGCCTTCGCGCGCCTCCAGCTCCCGCTGCGCCCACGTGCCGCGCGCGAGCTGGAACGGGTAGTACTGCGCCCACAGCCACAGCACCTCCCCGCCGGGCGGAGCGAGGCTGTCGTCCACCGCCGAGAAGCTCATGGCGACGAGGGGTGGGTCGCGGGTGGGTTCGCCCGCGAGGTAGTCGCCGTACGCGCGCGCCAGCTGCCGCTCGTCGCGGATCAGCAGGCCCAGGCCGACGCGGCTCGCGGGTTCGTGGTGCACGCGGTAGCGCACCTGCTCTTTCAGGGCGAGCCGCAGGACCATCCCGAACCCGTTGCCCACGCGGACGTTGCGCGCCGCTTCCGGCACGTGCTCCGGCGGCAGCGCTCCGGCGGTGGCGAGCACGTGCGTGCCGCTCACGACGGCGCGCGCCGTGAAGCGCGACCCGTCCGCGAGTTCCACGCCCGTCGCGCGGCCCCGCTCCACCAGAATCCGTGACACGGCCGCGTTCAGGTGCACCTGCCCACCGTACGCCTCGATGGCGCGCGCCAGGGCGCGCGTGAGGCCTCCGGAGCCCCCGCGGGGGCGAGCGACGCCGCCCTCGTGGTACAGCGGGTGCCACAGCAGGAACGGCGCGCTGAGCGGCTCGGTCGGGGGCGGCCCGGACTGCGCCGCCATCCACGTGAGCGGCGCGCGCACGCGCTCCTCCGTGAAGTACTCGCGCGCGACGTCCCCGTACGGCCTAAGGATGCGCGCCAGTTGCGCCTGCATGCCCAGTTCGCCGCCGCTGCGGCGCATCATCTTGCCCATTTCGAGCGGGCTGGGCGCGCTCAGGAACAGATCGTTCACGGCGCGCGCGAACGGCGTCCAGTCGCGCATGAACCGCGCGTACGCGTCGCCCTGCCCGGGGAACAGCGTTTCCAGTTCGTGCGCGGTGCGGTCGGCGCTGCGGTGAATGAACCACGGTGTGTCGCCGTCGCTGCAGTGGAACAGCGGGTCGAGTTCGAGGTACTGCAGCCCGAACCGCGCGAGCTCCAGTTCCTGCACGACCGGGGTCATGCGGATCAGGATGTGCGCGCTGCCACCGTAGTCGAAGCGGTAGCCGGGCACGAGTTCCTCGGTGCTGACGGCGCCGCCGATCACGTGCCGCCGCTCGAACACGCCCACGCGGTACCCGGCCCGCGCGGCGTACGCGGCGGTCACCAGGGCGTTATGCCCGCCGCCCATCACGATCACGTCGTAGTCCACTGTTTGCGCCGCCTCTCGCGCCCGAGTCTACCGAGGGACGCCGGCGGGGAACGGTCAGATTTCCCGCAGGTGCGCGCCTAGGCGTAGTGGGCAGCAGGTCAGTCTATTCGGAAGGCCGCGCCGCGGCCACCGGAAGTGCGCCCTTCGGGCCGACGCGGGCCCTCTACATTTGAGAAGTATGAGAGCACTTGCCCTGCTGGCCCTGGCCCTGCTGTCCGCCCCCACCCTGGCCACAGCCCCCGGGCCCATGACGCCCGGCGACGCCACCGGCACCTGGCGAGGCTTCATCACCCGCCAGGACACCGGCACGCGCCACGTCGTCACCCTCACCCTCAAGGACAACGCCGTCCCCGGCAAGGTCATCGGCGGCATCGACTACCCCGGCCTGGGCTGCGGCGGCCAGCTGATCGCCGTGACCACCCAGGACCGTACCCTCGTCGTCCGCGAGAAACTCCGCTACGGCCTCGACCGCTGCGCCCCCGACACCCTGCTGTACCTGACGCCCGGCGACCCCAATACCCTCGACTACGCCGTCTACACCCCCCGCACCACCCTCAAGGACGCCCCCACCGAGGCAGACATCAACGGCCGCGGCGTCCTCAAACGCGCCCGCTGAACGCCACCCCACTGCCGGTGCCGTACCCTGAGGCATGCGCCGCCTGCCACCCCAAACCGTCGCGATCCTCAGCCTCCTCGCCGCCGCGCTGTGCGCCATCCCCGCCGTCCGCTACGGCCTGGCGCACAACTGGCTGCCCACGCTGCTGTGGGGCGCCGTCGCCGTGTGGTTCGCCGTGGACGGCATCCGCGCCCTCGGCTGGTCCCGCAATCGCTGAGGTGCGCGCGTGACCGGCGTCGTGTGGCTGGCCCTCGACGGCGTCGGCCACCCGCAGGACGCCCCCACGGACTCGCCGTGGGCGACCGACCTGCCCACCCTGCGCCCGTTGCTGGACGCCGGGCTCGTCCTCGACGCGACCCTCGGCGTGGAGGGCCTGCCGCAGAGCGCGACGGGACAGGCCTGCTGGCTGACCGGGCAGGACGCCGTGCGCGTCATGGGCG
Organism: Deinococcus maricopensis DSM 21211; assembly: GCF_000186385.1. NCBI lineage: Bacteria > Thermotogati > Deinococcota > Deinococci > Deinococcales > Deinococcaceae > Deinococcus > Deinococcus maricopensis. The sequence goes on along the minus strand of NC_014958.1, from coordinate 3,450,920 downwards.
GCCACTTCGGGCCGCAGCCCGGCCCGACCCTGCGCGCCCTACTCGACGCCGAAAGCCTGCCCGGACGTCTCGCCCGCGCGGGCGCGCGCGTGGACCTGCTGAACCCCTACCCGCCCGCGTACTTCGCCGCGCGTGACCCCGCGCAGGGCGGGCGCGTCCACCTCGCGCACGGGAGCTTCCCGCACGCTTTCCTGCACGCCGGGCGCCCCCTGAACCCCCCGGGCCTTCCGTCCATCAGCCCGCTGCTGGGCCTCGCGTTCGCGGAGCCGCACGACGCGACCGCCACGCCCGACGACCTGCGCCGCCTCGGTGAGCAGGTCGCGCGCGCCGCCCGCGACCACGACCTGCTCACCGCCGACCTGTGGTTCAGTGACGCGCTCGGCCACGCGGGCCGCGACCCCACCCCTCCCGGCCTGTGGCGCGCGGCCCGCACGTACCTGCAGCACCTCAACGCGCTGCTGGAGGGCCTGCTGCACGCGGGCGCCCGCGTGGCCATCAGCAGCGACCACGGCAACTTCGAGGACCTGCACGTGAAAAGCCACACCGTCGCGCGCGTGCCGTTCGCCGCCAGTGGCCTCCCCCTGTCCCTCGCGGACGGGACGGCGCCCGCCACCATCGTGGACGGCGGGCGCGTCCTCACACGCTGGTTCACCTGAACGCCCCGCACCTGTCAAGCGCACCTGCCGCTCGCGCCCGCACGGGCGACCCGTACGGTGGGGGCATGCGCGCGACCCTGACCACCGCCGCGCTGCTGGCCGCCACGTGCGCGGCCGCGGCCGCCTGCCCCTCCACCACCGGAAAGCTCGCGGGCGTCATGCCCGTCCCCGCAGCCGCCCGGCCCGACTGCGGCCCCACCTGGCGGGCCTTCGATCAGGCCCTCAAAGCCCAGATGAGCGGCATGAACATGAAGACCACCGTGCAGCTCTACTGGATGCCGTCCGCCCCCGCCGCCCTTCCGGACGCCCTGAACGCCGCGTTCAAACGCGCGGGCTTCACGGTCATGGCCGGGCAGCCGTGGGCGAAGTACGTGTTCGGGAAGCACGTGACCGCCAGCCTCTCGCAGGGCGCGCGCACCGTGAACCTGGAGTTCGGCCCGAGCGACGAACTGCTGCCCGAGTACCGCCGCGGCCAACCCGGCGGGCCGTACTACCTGCTGGTCCGCGAGATGCACTGACCGCCCCGCCATGATGCCGATGCGCCGCCCACCCCCACCCCCTAGGGTGGGAGGATGAGCGCTTCCACCCCCGACCATCCTCCGTCAGCAGCGTCCGCGCGGGCGGCCTTGCCGGTCCTCGGCACGTACCTGAAGCCCCTGTGGCCGCGCGCGCTCCTGATGGCCGCGCTGCTGCTCGGCTCCGTCGGCCTGAACCTGCTCGCGCCGCAGGTCCTGCGCGCCTTCCTGGACGCCGCCACGAACCACGACGTGAACGTCGGCGTGCTCGTGCGGCTCGCGGGCGTGTTCCTGGGCGTGTCCATCGCCGTGCAACTCCTGTCGGCGGGAGCCACGTACGCCGGCGCGGACGTCGGCTGGGCCGCCACCAACCGCCTGCGCGCGGACCTCGCCCGGCACCTGCTGGGCCTCGATATGAGCTACCACAAGGACCGCACGCCCGGCGAGATGATCGAACGCATCGACGGGGACGTCACGGCGCTGAGCAACTTCTTCTCGCAGTTCGCCGTGCGCGTGTTCGGCGCGCTGCTGCTGCTGCTCGGCGCCCTGGTGATGTTCTGGCGCGAGGACTGGCGCCTGGGCCTCGGCATCAGCGTGTTCGCGGTGGGCACCCTGTTCGCCCTGAACGTCGCCCGCAAGCCCGGCGTGGAACCCACCCGCCGCGAACGCGAGGCGAGCGCGCGCCTGTTCGGGTTCATCGAGGAGCGCCTCACCGGCCTGGACGACGTGCGCGCGCTCGGTGCCGGGCACCACACCCTCAACGCGTTCCTGCGCGTGCAACGCGACTTCTACACGCGTGCGCGCGCCGCGTGGCTGGCGCGCAGCACCGTATGGCAGCTGTCGTTCTTCCTGTTCACGCTGGCGTACGCCATCGTCATCGCGTCCGCGGTGGGCCTGTACGCGGCGGGCGCCATCACGCTCGGCACGGCGTTCCTGCTCTACCAGTACATGACCATGATTGACGAGCCGATCAACCAGCTCGCGCAGCAGCTGCAGGACCTCCAGAAAGCCGGCGCGAGCCTGATCCGCGTCTCGGAGATTCTCGCGCTCCGCTCGGACCTGCCCGGCGGGGAGCGGCCCGTGCCGGTCGGCGCGCTGGAGGTCCGCTTCGAGCACGTGCAGTTCGCGTACGGCGACGCGAGCGTGCTGCAGGACGTGCACCTCACCATCCCCGCCGGGCACACCGTGGGGCTGCTCGGGCGCACCGGCAGCGGCAAGACCACCCTGACGCGCCTGCTGTCGCGCCTGTACGACCCCACCTCGGGCGCCGTCATCCTCGGTGGCGTCGACACCCGCGACGCGGACCTGCACGCCCTGCGCGAACGCGTCGCGGTCGTCACGCAGGACGTGCAGCTGTTCCAGGCGTCCGTACGCGACAACCTCACGCTGTTCGACCCGAGCCTCCCCGACGCGCGCATCACCGAGGCGCTCACGGAAGTCGGCCTGGACAGCTGGCTCGCCGGCCTGCCCGAAGGGCTGCACTCGTCGCTGCCCGCCGGGAGCCTCTCGGCTGGTGAGGCGCAACTGCTGGCGTTCGCGCGCGTGCTCCTGCGCGACCCGGGCCTCGTGATTCTCGACGAGCCATCCAGCCGCCTGGACCCCGCCACCGAAGCGAAACTCACCGCCGCGATGCGCCGCCTCACCGAGGGCCGCACGGCCATCATCATCGCGCACCGCCTTGACACCGTCGCGCGCGTGGACGACATCCTTGTGCTCGGTGAGGGCCGCGTGCTGGAGTTCGCGCCGCGCGCGCGCCTCGCCGCGAACCCCCGCTCCCAGTACGCCGCGCTCCTCCGCGCCGGCGCGCACCACGCCGAAGAGGTCCTGGCATGACGACCACGCCCCACCCCGCCCGCCCCACCACCGACGGGCCGCGCACCCTGCGCCTCATGCGCCGGCTGTTCCGGTACGACACGGGCCTGTTCGGCCTGAACGTCGCGCTGTGGGCCACCTTCCACCTGTTGCCGGTCCTGACCGGGTACGCCGCCAGTCAGGTGTTCGACCGCCTGGGCCGCGCAGACGAGGCCCTGCGCGGCGGCCAGTCGCACGCGGCCCTGATTGCCGCCGCGTGGGTGATGGTGGCCGTGTTCGCCGTCACGAACGCCGCGCGCTTCACGGTGTTCCACTTCGCGTTCCGCGCCTGGATCACCCTGTGGTACACCCTGGACGCCCTGCTGCGCCGCAACCTGCTCAGCTACCTGCTGCGCGCGCCCGGCACGCGCCGCCTGCCCGACACGCCCGCCGAGGCCGTCAGCCGCTTCCGCGACGACGTGGACGACGTCGCCGCGTACACCGAAGCGTGGGTGGACGCGCTCGGCCTGGGCCTGTACATCGTCGTGGCCGTCACCCTGATGGCGCGCGTCGACCCGCTCATCACGCTCGTCGTGTGCGCGCCCATGCTGCTGATGGTGTTCGTCGTGCAGCGCCTCTCGCCCACCATCCGCACGTACCGCCGCCGCATGCGCGAGGCGACGGCGCGCGTCACGGACTTCATCGGTGAGACGTTCGGCGCGGTCAGCGCCGTGAAACTCGCCGCGCGTGAGGGCCGCATGGTCACGCACCTCGAAGCGCTCGGCGAGACGCGCCGCCGCGCCGCCCTGCGCGACGTGCTCCTCACCGAACTGATCAAAAGCGTGAACACCAACCTCGTGAACGTCGGCATGGGCCTCGTGCTGCTGCTCGCCGCCGCGAAGTTCCGCACCGGCACGTTCACCGTCGGGGACTTCGCGCTGTTCGCCACGCTGCTCCCACGCCTCACCGGCAGCCTCGGGTTCTTCGGCGACATGATCGCCCGGCACCGCCGCACCGGTGTCAGCTTCGACCGCATGACGCGCGTACTGCAGGACGCCCCGTCCGACGTGATCGTGGAGCACCACCCGCTGCACCTCCACGACGATCCCGCCGCGCCGTCCGCGCCGCCCGCCCGCGAACCCCTGCAGGAGGTCCGCGTGGACGGCCTTACCGCCCGTTACGACAACGGGCGCGGCATCGAGGACGTCAGCCTGCACGTCCCGCACGGCGCGTTCGTGGTCGTCACCGGCCGCATCGGCAGCGGCAAGAGTACCCTGCTGCGCGCCCTGCTGGGCCTCACGCCCCGCCAGACCGGCACCATCACCTGGAATGGCCGCGTCGTCGAGGACCCCGCGAGTTTCTTCGTGCCGCCCCGCAGCACGTACACCGCGCAGCTCCCCACGCTGTTCAGCGAGCCGCTGCGCGAGAACGTCCTGCTCGGCCAGGACGCCGCCCGCCTTGGCCGCGCCCTCGACCTCGCCGTTATGCGCCCGGACCTCGCGCAGCTCACCAGCGGCCTCGACACCACCGTGGGCGCGCGCGGCGTGAAGCTCAGCGGCGGGCAGGTGCAGCGCGCCGCAGTCGCCCGCATGTTCGCGCACGACGCGGAACTGCTGGTGTTCGACGATGTGTCCAGCGCCCTCGACGCGCAGACCGAACGGCAGCTGTGGGCGGGCCTGTTCGAGGACCGCGCCGCCACCTGCCTGGTCGTGTCGCACCGCCGCGCCGCCCTTACCCGCGCAGACCACATCGTCGTCCTCGACGAGGGCCGCGTCGTCGCGCAGGGCACGCTCAGCGACCTGCTCGACACCAGCCCGCACATGCGCGCCCTGTGGGCCGAGGAAACCAGCGCTGAAGCGTAGGCGCCCACCATCACGGGGGACGCGCGGGGGTGAGCCCGCGCGTCCCCCGTTGCCTTAAGGGCGCAGGGTGGCGCTGTCAAGGGCCCGTCAGGTTGACGCGTTACGATAAAGCCAGTGACGCCCACGCTGGGCCCACCAAGGCAACCCATGAAAAACCTCACGACCCTGTTCCGCGTCCTGCGCGCGCTGCTCACCCTCATGGTGCTCGCGGCGCCCGCCCACGCGCTCCAACTCGTCCTGACCAACCCGGACCAGGACTTCCAGCCCGTCGGGGCCGGCGAATCCAGCGGCGGCCGACTCACCCTCCAACTCGTCTCCAGCTTCGAAGGCAACGTCATGGTCGTCATCCGCAACGACGACGGCAGCAGCAGCACCTACACCGGCGTCGTCCGCGACGGCCAGATCACCGTGCAAGGCCAGCCGCTCGCGCGTTTCCTCGCCGCGCGCGGCGTCACCCTCACCGTGCAGCCCATCGGCGGCAAGCCGTTCACGCTGCCCGGCCTGAAAAGTGCGCCCGGCCAGAACAAGGACGCGCCCGGCCAGACCAAAGACAAAGCCAAGAAGTAAGCTCACAGCGGAGGTCCCATGCTCGCTCAGATTCTCGTCGTCGAAGACGATCCCCACCTCGGCCCGCTCCTCAAGGAGTACCTCAGCGCCGACTACCAGGTGCACCACGCCGCCACCCTCAAAGACGCCCAGGCGTGGCTCGGCACGCACAGCGCCCAGCTGATCCTGCTCGACTTGAACCTCCCCGACGGCGACGGCCTCGACCTCGTGCAGGCCCTCCGCCAGTACAGCAGCACCCCCGTCCTCGTCCTCAGCGCCCGCTCGAACGTCCAGGAACGCGTCGCCGGCCTCAACGCCGGCGCGGACGACTACCTCACCAAACCGTTCGCCATGCCGGAACTCGACGCGCGCATCAGCGCCCTGCTGCGCCGCACCGCCGCCGGCACCGGCGTGAACCTCGGCAACACCAGCCTCTCCACCAGCAGCCTCACCCTCACCGCCGGCGAGCAGAGCACCGCCCTCACCGAACACGAAGCGCGCATCCTCGAACTCATGATGCGCACCCCCGACCGCGTGTTCAGCCGCGCCGACATCGAATCGCACCTGTACGGCTGGGAAACGCCGAACAGCAACAGCGTCGAAGTGCGCATCTCGCAACTCCGCAAGAAACTCGAGCAGGTCGGCAGTGACCTGCGCGTCCGGACGATCCGCAACGTCGGCTACGTCCTGCAATCCTGAACGGACCCGCAGTGCGCACCCCCGCCTGGACGCACAGCCTCCGCTTCCGCCTTGCCCTCGCCTACACCCTCACCGCCTTCCTGCTGCTCGCGCTCGTCGCGGGCGGCTTGACGTTTCTGCTGCTCCGACAGCTCGACAACGCCTTCACCGCCCGCCTCAACGAACGCGCCGACACCATCGCCGAGAACTTCAACGACCCCATCAAAGCCCTCCAGAGCGGCGCCGGCCTCCCCTCCAGCGGCGGCACCCTCGTGATGCTCATCGACGCCAAGGGCAAAATCACCGCCGCGTCCAGCGCCCTCAAAAACGCCGAGAACACCCAATTCTCCGCGCCCACCCGCGGCAGCTACGTCGAAGACGACCTCCCCCTGCGCGTCACCACCCGCCCCCTCAAATTCTTCGGCGGGCAGCAAAGCGGCCTGATCTGGGTGGCCCTCCCCGAAACTGAACTCATCGCCACCCGCCAGACCACCCTGCAGACCCTCACGCTCGCGCTGATCCTCACGCCGCTCGCCATGCTCCTCACCGGCCTGCTGCTCGGCCGCCACCACCTGCGCGGCCTCGGGCAGGCCGCGCGCGTCGCCGGCCGCCTCGACCCCAGCAGCAGCATCTCCGCCATCCCCCTCCCCAAACGCCGCGACGAAGTGTACGACCTGCTCGACGCCATCAACCGCCTGCTCGCCCGCATCGACGCGCAGCAAGCGCGCGAAAAGCAACTCCTCGGCCAGATCGTCCACGAACTCGGCGCGCCCCTCACCGTCCTCCGCGCCTCCCTGGACCGCGCCGCGCAGCGCACCGGCGACCACGAAGTGCGCCGCGCCGCCCTCGTCGCCGACGAACTCACCTTCACCACCCAGGACCTCATGCAGCTCGCGCGCGGCCAGCTGGAACTCAAACTCGCGTGGCACCTCATCCCCGCGCGCACGCTCCGCGACCGCCTCGACCGCCTCGTCCCCGACGTACGCTTCCTCGGCCACTGGAACGGCATGATCCTCTGCGACCCCGACCGCCTCACCCAGGCGCTCCGGAACCTCCTCGCGAACGCCCGCCGCGCCGCCGGCCCCGACGGCACCGTCGAAATCAACCTGGAGGACACCCCCACCCTCATGCGCTTCACCGTCTGCGACAACGGCCCCGGCCTGCCCGAACACCTCGCCGAGAAGATCTTCGAACCGTTCGTGAGCGGCAGCGGCTCCAGCGGCCTCGGCCTGAGCGTCGCCCGACAGATCGCCGAACTGCACGGCGGCACCCTCACCGGCGGGAACCGCCGCGACGGCGGCGCGCAATTCACCCTCACCCTTCCCGCCCTCGACCTCAGTGAGGACGACGACATTGACGAGGACGCCGCATGATCACGCGCTTCCGCAGCGTCTGGCGCGACGCGCTCGCCCTGCTCCTCGCCGCCGGGGACCGCCGCACACCCGGCGGCTCCCGCCTGATCGCCCTCCTGGCCCTCGTGTACGCCGCGTCCCCCGTGGACCTCATTCCGGACGTCCTGCCCGTGCTGGGCGTCACCGACGACCTGCTGGTCGTACCCGCCATCCTCGCGTTCGCGGCGCGCACCCTCCCGGCACCCGTCCTCGCAGAATCACGCGAACGCGTCAATCGCCTGCGCCGACGCCTCCCCTGGCTCCTGCCGTTCGTGGTTGCTGGATTCGTGCTGATCGTGTGCCTGATCGGCTACGCGTTCTGGAATGCGCTCCAGCAGGGTCACGCCTGAACCTCACCGGCGGCGTGGTAGGCACATCTTCGGATGTGCCTGATTTTTTTGCTGGCTACCCTAAAGGCATGGTGGAATGGCGAGACCACAGCTTGTAGGCCCTGAGGAGGGGCCTGCAATGGCTGGACGAATCTGGAACCGGGAACAGCACCTTCGCCGCAAGACGCATACCCGCCTGACTCGGCAGGTGTTCGTGCACCCCAAAAGTGGGCCGCGCGAACCTGAAGAGGTTCGCGCGGCCTTCCCGCGTACTCGATGGGTGGAATACAGCTTCTTTGAAACCGCGGCCGAAGCCCAGTATTTCGCTTCCACAAGAGCAGGGGCGCGGGTTCAGACGAAACGGGCGTACCGCCGACCCGAGTCCATTCAAGGCTTCAGTGTTGGGTATGACGAGTCGATCGGTGCAGCGTTCCGCGAGCCGGTCATGACCTGGGCTTTGGAGGAGAAGACGCGCATGCATCTTTTCGGGATCACGCGCAAGTGGGTGAAAAAGGGCGGATTGAAAGGTGGCGTTGGCGACGCCACGCGGCCATATCGCCGACGATGGCGCCGCGCAGGCCATAACATCTGCCGTCTGGCGCGACTGGGTGACATGGACCGCGCCGAGGAGCTTGACCCACAACCGCAGCGGCGCGGTGTCATGTGGATGATCTGGTGAGTTGAAGTTGCCCGTGACCGCCCGGTCACGCTTTACACTCGCGTGCATGAGCGAGATGTGGGATGCGGTGGTGCTGGGCGGCGGGGACGCCGGGGACGAGTTCGCGGCGTCGCAGGGCGTGGCGGTCAAGCCGCTCCTGGCGTTGGGGGGGCGGCCGATGGCGGCGTGGGTGCTGGACGCGCTGCGCGCGAGCGGGCGGGTGCGGCGGGTGGCGTACGTTGGCCCGACGACGCCGGAGCTGGACGCGCGGATTGACGTGCGCGTGACGGATCAGGGGAGCCTGCTGGGGAACCTGGAGGCGGGCGTCGCGGCGCTCGCGGGCGAGGCTGGGCGGCGCGTGATGGTCGTGACGGCGGATATCCCGATGTTGACGGGTGCGGAACTGGCGGAGGTGCTGGACGCCGCGCCGAACGCGGGGCTGGTGTATCCGGTGGTGACGCGCGCGGCGTGCGAGGCGGCGTACCCGGGGGTGAAGCGGACGTACGCGCGCCTGCGGGACGGGGTGTTCACGGGGGGGAACGTGTTTCTGCTGGATCCGTCGCTGATCGGGCGGTTCCTGCCGCGCCTTCGGGCGTTGCTGGCGGCGCGGAAGAATCCGGCGCGGTTGGCGCTGATGATCGGGCCGGGGGTGCTGGTGCGGCTGCTGTTGGGGCGCTTGAGGATCGCGGCGTTGGAGGCGCGGGTGGGGGCGCTGCTGGGCGTGGAGGCGCGGGCGCTGGTGACGGCGCGCGCGTCGGTGGGGACGGACGTGGATAAGCTGGAGGATCTGGCGTTGGCGCGGCGGGCGCTGGGGTTGCCGGACGCCTGAGTCGGTCCGGGCGTTGGTTTTCGGGGCTGGTGCGCCTGGGGTGTTCCTGAGCAACGTGAGGGTTTCACCGCTCTACACAGCGTGCGTGTTTCGCTTGCGCCGGGGGGGGTGCATCCCCATAATGGCCGCATGCCGCACGTGATCACCAGCCCCTGCATTGGCGTCAAGGACCAGGCCTGCACCGAAGTGTGCCCCGTTGAGTGCATCTATGACGGTGGCGACCAGTTCTACATTCACCCGGACGAGTGCATCGATTGTGGTGCGTGCGTGCCCGCGTGCCCGGTGAGCGCGATCTTCCCGGAGGAGGATGTTCCGGGCGATCAGGTGCCGTTCATTGAGAAGAACCGCGCGCACTTCGGCCTGTAAGGGTGGTGCGGGTGGCGCCCGGTCCCCCTGGGGGCCGGGCGCCGCTGCGTGTGCGTGGCGGGGTTGCCGCTAGAATGTCGGCAATCAACTTCGAGGAGGCCGACCATGCGCAGCAACATGATGGACGGCGCGCTGCTGATTCCGGAGATTCTGGAGCGCGCGCGCACCCTGTACCGTGATCGTGAAGTCGTCAGTCTGCTGGTCGCGGGGCGCGACGAGCAGGGGAACCCCGTACCGCATACGCACCGGACGACGCTGGGTCGCGTGGCGGCGCGCGCCGCGCAGCTCGCGAACGCGCTGCAGGCGGCGGGCGTGGAGCGCGGGGACCGGGTGGCGACCCTGGCCGTGAACAGCTTCCGGCACCTGGAGGCGTACCTGGGGGTGCCGAGCATGGGGGCGGTGCTGCACACGGTGAATATTCGCCTGCACCCGGAGCAGGTGGCGTTCATTCTGAATCACGCGCAGGACAAGGTGCTGCTGATCGACAACGTGTTCGTGCCGATGCTGCCGGCGCTGCTGCCGCACTGTCCGATGTTGCAGAAGGTCGTCGTGATGGGGCCGCTGCCGCAGGCGGTGCCGGGCGTGGTGGATTACGACACCTGGATTGCACCGTACCCGGAGACGCTGCCGGTCCCGGCGGACCTGGATGAGCGCGAGGCGGCGATGATGTGCTACACGAGCGGCACGACCGGCAACCCGAAGGGCGTGGTGTACTCGCACCGCTCGACGATGCTGCACGCGCTGGTGGCCGCGCCGAAGGACGCGCTGAATGTCGGTGAGACGGACACGGTCCTGCCGATCGTGCCGATGTTCCACGTGAATGCGTGGGGGTTGCCGTTCACGTGCACGCTGTTCGGCGCGCGGCAGGTGTTCGCGGGGGCGTTCAGTGACGGGCGGACGGTGGCGCGGCTGTTGCAGGACGAGCGGGTGACGATCACGGCGGGCGTGCCGACCATCTGGATGGGCCTGCTGAATGAACTGGACCGCGCGAAGGCGGCGGGGGAGCCGTACGACCTGCAGCTGCTGACGCGGCTGGTGGTGGGGGGGAGCGCGGCGCCGGAAGCGTTGATTCGCGCGTTCCGCGAGCGGCACGGCCTGAAGCTGGCGCACGCGTGGGGCATGACGGAAACCAGTCCGCTCGGCACGGCGAGCACCACGCCGCCGGGCGTGGAGGAACTCAGCGACGAGGGGTACAGCCTGCAGGCGAAGCAGGGCCGCACGGTGCCACTGATTCACGTGGAGGTCGTGGACGAGGACAATCAGCGCCTGCCGCATGATGGGCGGACGATGGGGCGGCTGCTGGTGCGCGGCCCGTGGGTGGCGGCCAGTTACCATCAGGACGAGGGGCGCGGCAGTTTCGTGACGCTGGACGGGACGTTGTGGTTCGATACGGGGGACATCGCGACGCTGGATGAGCGGGGGTTCATGCACATTCAGGACCGCGCGAAGGACCTGATCAAGTCCGGCGGGGAGTGGATCAGCAGCGTGGACCTGGAGAACGCGCTGATCGCGCACCCGGCGGTGGCGAACGCGGCAGTCATTGCCGTGCCGCATCCGAAGTGGGACGAGCGGCCCATGGCCGTCGTCGTGCGCCGCGAGGGGCATGAGGTGACGCCGGAGGAACTGCGGGCGTTCCTGGCGCCGCGGTTCGCGCGGTGGTGGCTGCCGGACGCGTACGAGTTCGTGGAGGCCCTGCCGATCGGCGCGACCGGGAAGGTCCTGAAGCGCGAGATGCGCCAGCAGTACGCGGGGTACACGTTGCCGCAGTAAGCGGGCATGGTGGGGCGGGGGAGGGCGCGCGCCCTCCCCCGCTCGGCGTGCGGCGGCTGTAGCTGGTGGCGGAACAATGAAAGCGGCGAACGGTGTTGGCCGTTCGCCGCGCGCGCACTCCCCAGTGCGGGTGTGGGGTGTTGGATCAGGAGGCGGGCTTGGTGGCCTGCGGGATGGGCTGGGCGAGGTCCAGCACCCAGTAGTGCCCCTGGGCGTTCTGCTCGTGGGCGACGCCGATGTGCGTGAAGGTCGCGTCCATGACCTTGCGGCAGAAGTCGGCGTTCTTGATGATGGCCTGCGCGAGGGCGCCGGCGCTGTTCGGGCCGTACACGCGGATTTCGGCGACGGCCTGCGCGGGGAAGCCGCTCTGGCTGATGCGCGCCCAGGTGGTCTGTTCGAAGTCGCTGCTGGGGTTGCGTTCGGCGTTTTGGGCCATCCACTGCGCGCGCTCCTGGGCGGCGCTCTTGAGCAGGACGTTTTCGGTGAGGGCGGCGCGGGCGGTGACGTTGTTGGCGCCGCACTTGGTGGTGCTGCTGATCTGGGCGTTCAGGGCGGCGACGGCGTCGAGTTCGGTGGTGGTGGGCTCGGCGGTCATGGCGGTGGGGGTGGGGACGCTGGCGGTGCTGCTGGTGCCGCCGCAGGCGGTCAGGGTCAGGGCGAAGGAGGCGATCATCAGGGCGACGGGGAGGCGCGCTTTCATGTATTTAGCGTAGAAGCCGACTCTGCTGGCGCATGTTAGAAAACCTGCCCTGGGACGCCGTTGAACAACGGAAATCGCACGTTTTCAGTGGGGATTTGTGGCGTTTTCGTCGGAATTATTCTTGTCAGAGTCTGACAAGCCGCATCGATTAAGCAAAAATGAAGACCTTCTCATTTTTTCGGTGTCTGGAGGACCACTTTTTTCAGAGTTCAAACTGCTGACCGGTGACGAACACCTCGTGCTTCCCGGTCACGAACACCCGGAACGCGTGCTTCTGCAGGTAACGCCGCACCTGCGCCACGTCCTTCATCAGCAGGCTCAGTTCGGGCCGCTGGAAATTCCGCAGGCGCGCCCCGTAACTGAGTCGCCCGTCCACGTACCGCGCGTTCGGGAACCCGAACACCACCGTCCCGCCCGGCGCGAGGTGCGCGCGCGTCAGCGTCCGCACCGCCCGGTCCAGGTCCACCCCGGGGCTCTGCAGCACCGACAACGCCACGATCAGGTCGAAGCGCCCCAGGTCCGCCCACGGCGCCGCGTTCACGTCCCGCTCCACGAACGTGAACGCCGGGAAGCGCTGCGCCGCGAGCGCCAGGGCCGACGCGTCCACGTCCACCCCCACCACGTCCAGCGCCAGGTCCGGGTACGCCAGCGCCAGCGCCCGCAACTCCCGCGCGCTGTTCACGCCCACCGCCAGCACCCGCGCGCCCGCCCGCAGCGGCGCGCGCCCCAACGCCTCCAGGAAGTCCTCCAGGAACGCCGGGTCCTCCAGCTTGTCCACCCGCTGAAACGCCGCGTCCGCGCCGTACCCGCCCGCGCCGCCGCGCAGCACCCCCGAAGCGTCCCGCCGCAGCCGCAGCCGCACGCGCCCCTCCTCCGCGCGCTCCGGCGTGAGCAGGTGCGCGCCCAGACGGTCCGCCACGTCCACCCACACGCCGTACGGACGGTGCACGCCCCACGCCGTCACCTCCCCCGCATACAACCCGACCCCAGCGTCCGGGTCCGGCGCCGTGAACGCCACCAGCGGCGCGGCGGCCAGCGCCGCCCGCAACGCCGGCAGCACCGCTGAGAGCGGCTCGAACGAGAACGACAACTCCGCAGGGAACGGCGCATCCGGCATCCGCCCAGTATGCCGCCGGGGCGGGCGCGCGTCCCTTCCCGCCGCCCCCCCCAGGCCGTTAAGCTACTCGTGCGCGGCCCGCGACATCGGGCGCGCGGCGCCGGGGCACAGCGGCATCCCTCTCCAGGTTTGTTCTGTGAGACGCAACCCCGAACAGGCCCCACGCACGGGCCTGGCGCCAGGAGCACACATGCGGAAGTACTACACGTCGGAGTCGGTGTCCGAAGGGCACCCGGACAAACTCGCGGACTTCATCTCGGACAGCATCCTCGATGAATTCCTGCGGCAGGAACCCACCGCGCGCGTCGCCGTCGAGACGCTCGTCACGACCGGCATGGCCGTCATCGCCGGCGAGGTCAGCGCGCACGACGCGCACGTCGACGTGCAACGCGTCGTCCGCGAAGCCGTCAAGAAGGTCGGCTACACCCGCGCCCGGTACGGCTTCGACGCCGACTACAGCGCCGTGCTCGTCGCCATTCACGAGCAGAGCCCCGACATTGCGGGCGGCGTGAACTACAGCGAGGAATGGCGCGCCATGACCGACGAGCAGCGCGCCCTCCCGGAGCACCAGTACAGCACCACCGGCGCCGGCGACCAGGGCCTGATGTTCGGGTACGCCACCGACGAAACCCCGGAACTGATGCCGCTCCCCGTGAGCCTCGCGCACAAGCTCACGCGGCGCCTCGCGGAACTCCGCAAGAACGGCGAGATCGCGTACCTGCGTCCCGACGCCAAAGCGCAGGTGACCGTCGTGCGCGAGCAGCAGGACGGCCACGAGGTCACGTGGGTGGACACCGTGGTCATCAGCACCCAGCACGACGAGGACATCGAGCAGGACACCATCCGCGCCGACATGATCGAGAAGGTCATCCGCGCCGTGATTCCCGCCACGTACCTGCGCGACGCCACCAAATACTTCATCAACCCCAGCGGCAAGTTCGTCATCGGCGGGCCGCACGGCGACACCGGCCTTACGGGCCGCAAGATCATCGTCGACACGTACGGCGGCGCCGTGCCGCACGGCGGCGGCGCGTTCAGCGGCAAGGACCCCACCAAGGTGGACCGCAGCGCCGCGTACTACGCCCGCTACATCGCCAAGAACCTCGTTGCCGCGGGCCTCGCGAAAAAAGCGCTCGTGGAGGTCGCGTACGCGATCGGCCGCGCGCACCCCGTGAGCCTGCGCGTGGACAGCTACGGCACCGGCGTCGTCACCGACGAACGCCTCGCCGAGATCGTCGCGAAGCACTTCGACGCGCGCCCCCAGGCGATCATCGCGGAACTGAACCTGCTGCGCCCCATCTACGCGCAGACCGCCGCGTATGGCCACTTCGGCCGCGCGGAATTCCCCTGGGAACAGACCGACAAGGTCGACGCCCTCAAAGCCGAACTGGCGTAACACGCACGAAGACGCGGCGGGCCCGGACTGGGGCCCGCCGCGTCTTCGTGCGTGCGCGCCGCCGAGCGGGCGCGGAACCCACCCGCCTACGCGGCCCGGCCGTACACCAACCAGCGCAGCACGCGTTCCATCGGGCCGCGCCCGTACCGCGGCACGTACCACCGCGCGAACGCCACCTGCGCGGCGTACACGACCAAGCCGAGCAGCAGGCTCGCCGCAGCGCCCCACGTGCCGTACTGCCGCAGACCCCAGCCGTAGAACACGAACGTCATCACGACCGACTGCGTGAGGTACGTGGTGAGGCTCAGGCGACCGGCCTGCACCAGCGGCAGCCACGCGCGGCCCCGCACTACCAGCAGCGCGAGCGCACCCGCGTACCCGAACGCCAGCAGCACGCCGCTGACGAAACGCGCCGGGTCCGCGGCGTAATCCGCCCATTCCTGCGGAACGCCGTTCAGCAGCGCGAGCACCACGGACGTGGGCACACCGAACCCGAACCCAACGAGCATCACGGCCCGCCACGCCGGCTGGTGCTCGTGCGGGCGGGACAGCAGGCCCGCGCGCTGTGCGTACGCCCCCAGGAGCATCAGGGTGAGCAGCCACGTTCCGCCGTACGTAATGACGCCCCACTCTGTGTGCACAAGGTCCTGCGCGCGCGCCTGCACCGCGTTCAGGTACGGGAGGGTGGCGCTCACCTCCGTGGGCGCGTACCGGGGCTCGCCGAGCTGCTGGACGCCGCTCACGAGCGTGCCGAGCGCGACCACGCCCGTGGGCGCGAACACCGACGCGGCTGCCGTCGCCGCCGCTGCCACCAGCAGCCCCCGAGGCGGCAGGTGGAGCAACAGCACCAGCGGCAGGGCAATCAGCGCGTACTGCGCCATGATGTCGCCGTGCCAGATGAGCACGAAGTGCGCGGCGCCCAGCAGCAGCAGCGCCCCCAAGCGCCGCGCGAGCCGGCTCGTACCATGCCGCGCGTGCACGGTGGCCGCGCCCGCCCCGAACAGCATCGCGAACAGCGAGATGCCCTTACCGTTCACGAGGGTGTCCGTCAGGACCTGCGCAGCCCGGTCCAGGCCGTGCTGCTGCCACACCGCGAACCCCGCGAAGTCCTGCATGTTCACGAGGAGGATCATGCCGATGGCCACGCCCCGCAGCAGGTCCGGCAGGGTGTCGCGCGCCTGAAGGGGCACGGCGCCCGCCGGGGGCGGCGCGGTGGGCGGCGAGGCGGGCACGTCGGGCGTCGTCATGCCGCAGGCTACCGTGAAGCTCGGCCCGTCAGCGTCCCACCTGCCGCACGAAAGGGGCGGCGTCCCGCTGCGCCGCCCCTTTCGCCGTCCCGGTCAGTCGCAGGCGACGGCCAGTTCGCGTTCCTGCCGTTTGCGCTCGCGGAACGCGTGCCAGCGCGCGAGATCCTGCACGCCCTCATGCACGATCCCCTCCGCCTGCGGCAGGCACGCGCGGCGGCTCTCCAGGTTGCGCTGCACGATGTTCTGCAGGTCGTCGAGGTTGTACAGGTACGCGCCGTCCACCGCGCCGATGGCCGGGTCGAGGATGCGCGGCACGCTGATGTCGATCAGGAACATCGGGTGCGCGCGCCCACCCAGCGCCGCGCGCACGTGCTCGGGCCGCAGGACGTAATGCGGCGCCGCGCTCGACGCGATCACGACGTCCGCCTCGGGCAGCACCTCATGCAGGTACTCGGTGGCGCACGCGCGCCCGCCCAGCTTGTCCGCGAGGGCGCGGGCGCGCTCGACCGTGCGGTTCACGACGATGACGTTCTCCACGCCCGCGGCGCGCAGGTGCGTCATGGTCAGCTCGGCCGTCTCGCCCGCGCCGACGATCAGGGCCGTGCGGCCCGACAGGTCCTCGAAGATTGCCTGCGCGAGCTCCACCGCGGCGCTCGAGACGCTCACGACCTTGTCCGACAGGCCCGTTTCGGTGCGAACGCGCTTGCCAGTGGCGAGGGCGCCCTGCGCGGCCTTGTTCAGCAGCGCGCCCGCGTGGCCGCGCCCGTGCGCGTCCTGCCACGCGCGCTTCACCTGGCCCTGAATCTGCGTTTCCCCCAGCACGAGGCTGTCGAGGCCCGCCGCCACGCGGTACAGGTGCGTGGCGGCGTCCTCGCCGCGCTTGAGGTACAGGTGATCGCGCAGGCGGTGCCCCCACGCGCCCTCGAAAGCGCTCATCGGGTCGCCGTCCACGCCCGCCATGTACACCTCCGTGCGGTTGCAGGTGGCGAGCAGCATCACTTCCGAGGCGTGCCGGGCGAGGTGCGCGAGAATGGCGTCCTGCTCGCCGTCGCGCACGGTCGCGCGCTCACGCACGCTCACGGGCGCGGTCTTGTGGTTCAGGCCGACCACCGCGAAATCCAGGCGGGGCGCGTCGAGGCGCGCGAGGGTACGGGCGGTCGGGCAGGTGAGGGGGAGGCGGGTGGTGGTGGGCGTCAAGCGTGGGCCTCCGAGGGTCGGGCGGCCTGAAGGGCCGCGTGAATGCGGGCGCGCAGGGCGTTCAGCGCGTGCGTGCGTTCCGGTTCGGGGTGGGTGAGGGCCCGTTCCCGCGCCGCGGTCCAGTCGTCCACGGGCAGGTGTTCGGGCAAGGCGGCGTTCAGGTGGTCGCGCAGGGCCTGCGCGAGCATGGGGAGTTCCCCGCCGGTGTTCACGGCGACCGTGACCGGCCCGCGCGTGAGCGTCGCGCCGAGGCGGACGCTGCCGCCCTCCGCGCGACCGGCGTGGTTCACGAGAATGCCGGCGTCCCGGGCGGCCGCCGCGACGGCGTCGTTCACGTCGTCGCGGTCCGTGCAGGCGAACACGAGGCGCGCGCCCGCCACGTCCGCCGGGCGGAACGCGCGGCGCTCCACCTGCACGGGCAGGCCGGCGAGGTCCGGGAGAACGTCCGGGGCGACGACGCTCACGTGGGCGCCGGCGTCCAGCAGGGCGCGCGCGCGGCGGTGAGCGACGGGACCGCCGCCGACCACCAGCACACGCTCGCCGCGCAGGTCCAGGAACGCCGGGTACAGCTTCACCCGGTCAGTATACGGGGCGGACGAGGGAGCAACGTCCCCGACCGACCGGTCAGAAACCCGCGCCAGCACGGCATTCTCAAGGAAGCCACCGGAACCAGGAGGGCGGCCACGATGCATCGTGGCCGCCGCGGGCATTCAGAAGGGGTGCTGCTCAGGGGGCGCTGGGCGGGGGCGTCACAGGCGGTGTGGTGCCACTGCCCGTGCCGGTGCCCGTCCCGGTTGCCGGGGTTGTGCCCGTTCCCGTACCGGTGCTGCCGTCCGTCCCGGTGCCGGTCGTGTCGGTGGGCGCCGCGGTGTCCGTGCTGGTCGCTGCGCCATCCGTGGAGGTCTCCTCGGTGCTGCTGTCTGTGGCGCTGTCGGTGCCGGTGCTGTCCGTCGCGGCGCTGTCGGTGCCGCTCGCGTCCTGGCTACTCGCGGCGGGGGCGGCCGCGCTCGGCCCGGTCGGGTTCATGGTGACGCGCACGATGGTCAGCCCCATCTTCTGCTCGGCACTGACGAACACACGCTCGCCGTCGCGTTCCAGGGCCGTGCCGGTCGCGATGCTCTCGCCCGTGGCCGGCTGGAAGCCCTGCGCGGTCAGCTTGCTCACGGTCGCCTGAACGGCGTTGTCGACGTTGCCCTGGTAGATGATGGCGCCGCCCAGGACGGTGCGGACCGTGCGCAGGACGGTGGCGCCGTCCACCGTGGGCACCGGCAGGGCGCCGCTGCGCAGGTTCAGCACGGCACTGTCGTCGCTCGTGGCGGTGCTGGTCGTCGTGGTGGTGGGCGCAGTATCGGTGGTCTGCGCGGGGTCCGTGGTGGTCTGGTCGGTGCTCTGCTCCGCGCTCTGCTCCGGCGAGGACTGGTCCGTGGTCGGCGCCGTGGTGGCCGGATCGGTGGTGCTGGGCGTCTGCGCCGGCGCCGTGGTGGCCGGGGCGGCGGGCGTCGTGGACGGCGCCGTCGGCGTGGTCTGCGCGACGGCGGCGACACTGAGGCTCAGCAGGGCCGTGGCGGCCAGGGTGGAAAGGCGGCGTCCCGTGCGTTGTTCTCGGGTCATGGGCGTTCTCCTTCCGGAAGGCACGTCACGCCCGAGTGGCGGTGAGGTCGTGCGGCTTCACGGGTCAAGCGTAGGCAGGGCGCATGTGTGCGCCGCCCGAGAACCCTCAGGACGATCCCGACGCGCTCCTCACCAGAATGTAAAGACCCGCTAAGGGTTCTCACGGAAAAACGACTGAGGACGACGAAAAAGCCCTTTAACGACACGTGACGTCCTGGTTGTTCGCTGGTTGCGCGTCTGGACTTTTCAACTTCTCCACGTCCTGCGCGGGCGAAACTGTTGGACACGCTCTCACTGACATGTTTAAAGCTGAGGTGTACAGCCGCGTTTCTCATGTTCACCTTAGGCGTTCGGCGAACGCAGTGCGGGCAGCCAGGGACGCCCCTGGCCGCCCGCATCGGCGCGTGGTTCAGCTGTGGTTGGTGATCTCGGGTTTCTCCTCGTACGGCTGCACGACCACGAACCCCTCACCCTGGAAGACCATCTGGAACGTCTCGCCGCCGCCACGGCCGAACAGCGCCTTGAAGCTGGTGTCCATGCGCAGTTCCGGCGTGAGGTTCGCGCTCCACGCCACCGTCGCGTTCGGGTCCGTGAACACCGGCTGGCCCGGGCGGACCGGCAGGGTCAGCGGGTGCCCGTGCGACAGGATCGCCACCATCCCGTGCCCCTGCACGCGCACGCTGAACAGCCCGCCCGCCGCCATGCCCGCAATGCGGCGCATCATGGTGATGTCGTACCGCACGCTGTCCTCGAACGCCAGCAGGTCGTTGCCGTTCACGTTCAGGGCGTCCCCCTCCAACCGCAGGATGGTGATCTCCTTGCCCTGGTCCGCGAGGTAACACACGCCGTTCCCCTCGATTTTCGCCAGTGGGCTCATTTCCTGGCTGACGGCGCGCATCAGGGCCTTCATGACGCCGCCTTCCAGCATGCCCTCGCGTTTGAAGCTGAGGTTGCCTTTGTACGCGACCATCGCGCCCAGCTTGCTCCAGATGCGCCCGTTGACCTTCACCTCGAGCATCTTGCTGCTCTCGAGTTCGAACACGTCACCGGGGTTGTCGCGCTCCGCCGTTTTCGCCAGGAAGTCCCGCAGGGTGTGGGTGGGATCGTTGGTCATGATTCACTGTACGCGCCGGGTCGGGCGCGGGTTGCCGCAGGTCCGCTCAGTGCTTCACGACCAGCACCGGCACGTGCGCGCGGCGCACCACCTGCTCCGCCACGGACCCCACGAAGAAGCGCTCCAGCGCGCCACGGTTGTGGGCGCCCACCACGATCAGGTCCGCGCCGGAACGTGCCGCGTCCTCCACGAGCGCCGTGGCCGGGTCACCGACCAGGATGTCGCCCTGCTCGTGGTCCTGCAGCAGCGGCGTGAGCCGCGCGAAGTCCGCGTGGCTGAGCGCGTCGGTCAGGTCACGTCCGGGCGTGACCGGCATCAGGCTGCCGCTGCTCAGGTCCGGCACGCCGACCGCGCGGGCGTCCACGACGTGCACGACGCGCAACTCCGCGCCGGGAAAGCGCGAGCGCGCGACGCGCAGCACCTCATCCGCCGTATCCGAGAAGTCCACGCCGACCAGAATGCGCTCGAAGCTGGAGGAACGTTCCGTCATGCCGCACCGTACCACGCGCCCCGTTGCGGCGTCGGAGCGCGTCAGGAACACGTGAAGGGCGCCTTCGGGTTTTCTTCAGGGCGGGTCCGCGCCGCCGGACTTACGCTGGGTCATGCATCTCACCAGCTTCGGCGCGGCTGAAACCGTCACCGGGTCCTGTCACCTGCTCGAGGTGGCGGGCACGCGCGTCCTGATCGACTGCGGCCTGTACCAGGGTGACGACGACCTGGAAGCCCTGAATCGCGAGCCCTTCCCGTTCGACGTGCGCAGCCTCGACGCGGTCCTGCTGACGCACGCGCACCTCGACCACGTGGGGCGCCTCCCGGTCCTCACGCGCCTCGGCTACCGCGGCCCGATCTACTGCACGCCCGCCACGGCCGCCCTGGCCGGCATCGTGCTGCTCGACAGCGCGCGCCTGCAGGTGGAGGATTACCGCCGGGACGTCCGCAAAGCCCGCCGCGTCGGCGAGGAGGACCGCGTGCCCGAACCCCTCTACGACGAGGACGACGTGCACACCGTGCAGGCGCTGCTGCGCCCGCAGCTGGAGTTCGGTGAGACGCTCAGCGTCGGGAACGTGCGCGTCACGCCGGGCCGCGCCGGGCACATTCTCGGCAGCGCGTACCTGCTGCTCGACACGCCCGACGGGCGCCTCCTGATGAGCGGCGACCTCGGGAACCGCGAGAGCGGCCTGCAGCAGGACTTCACGCTGCCGCCGCACGTGGACGTCCTCGTGACCGAAACGACGTACGCGGACCGCACGCACCGACCACTCACGCAGACCCTCGCGGAGTTCACGGACGCGCTGCAACGCAGCGTCGCGCGCGGCGGGAAGATCCTGATTCCCACGTTCGCCATCGAGCGTACCCAGGCGATCCTGTACTACCTCAAGCACCTCATGGACGCCGGACAGATCCCGTACGTGCCGGTGTTCCTCGATTCCCCGATGGGCGCGCGCGCCACGCACGAGTACTTCGAGTACGGCGACGAGCTGATCCCCGAGGTGCGCGACGAACTGCACGCGGGCGGCGACCCGTTCCGGCCCAGCACGCTGCACGTCGTCACGACCAGCGCGGAAAGTCAGCGGCTTAACCGCCTGGAAGGCAGCGCCATCATCCTTGCGGGGAACGGCATGATGAGCGGCGGGCGCATCCAGCACCACCTCAAGCACCACCTGTGGAAGCCGGACACCAGCCTGGTAATCGTGTCGTACCAGAGCCCGCACAGTCTCGGCGGGCGCATCGTGGCGGGCGAGCCGACGGTGCGCATCATGGGCGAGGACATCGCGGTGCGCGCGCAGGTGCACACCATCGGGGGGTTCAGCGCGCACGCCGACCAGGATGACCTGCTCGCGTTCGTGGAGAGCGCCGGGAACCCGAAAACCTGGCTGGTGCACGGCGAGGTGGACGTCATGACCCGCTACCTGGACGTGCTGGCCGCGCGGGGCGTCACGGGCGACATCGTGCCGCGCGCGGAGGCGGTGGACCTGCGCGCCACGTATTTCCCGGGGGGGCGCCCGCCGGGCCTGCCAGTCGGGAGTGGCCACGACCGCCGCCCGGACGAGTAACGCCGGGGTACATAACAGGGGAGGGGAGGCCGCGCGGCCTCCCCTCCGGCGTGAGGTGTGGGGTTAGGCGATGGGGTTCTCGTCGGCGCAGCCGAGCGCGTGGAAACTCGCGGCCTTGTCGGGCAGGCCCATGCTGGTGTAGCAACGGGCGAGCTGCAATGCGAAGAACTGCACGGCGCGGCAGTCCTCGCGCCGTTCGGCGGCTTCCAGACACGCGCGGTACTGCTGCACGGCAAGGTGGTACTGGCCGCTGGACGCGGCGCGTTCAGCGCGGCAATGCGCCATGCGCAGGGAAACGATGTCGAGCGGCGGGCGTTCCATCGGTGATTCAGTGTAGGAAGGTGCGCCGCATGAGATTAGGACTTGATACTGTTTCGTCCGTGGCGTAATTGCGTGCAGGGCGCACTTTTCAGGGCCCTGACCCGCCCGGGTGCCCGGAAGACCCGGCGGCTCGGGACAGCAGAGGGGGCCGCCGGGCACACCGGCGGCCCCCTCCTGGGCGCGCTCAGCGGCGCGCGGCAATGGCGAGCAGCACGAGGCCCGCCACGAGGTACAGCACGTCCGGCGTCCACGCGGCCACGACCGGCGGGAGCGCGCCGGACTCGCCCATCACGCGGAACACGCTCCACGACGCGTAGTACGCGAACGTCAGCAGCAGCACCCACACCAGGCCGACGTTCAGGCCGCTGCGGAACGTGAACAGCGCGAGCGCCACCGCGAAGAACCCCATGGCGAGCGCCGCGAGCGGCTCCGCGAACTTGCGCTGCAGCGCCGTCGTTTCCTGCGGGGCGTTCACGTGCTGCTGCGCGTACGTCTGCACCTTCGCCCACAGCTGCGGCAGCGGCGTGTCGATGGGTTTGGGCGCGTCGCTGGTCTTGAAGCTCGCCTGCAGGTCCTGTACGGGCAGCTCCCCACGGCGGAAGCGGATGACCGTCACGGGGCGGCCGTCCTGGTACGTGATGCGCTGGCCGTCCAGCAGCTCCAGCACGTTGCTGTCGCGCAGGTGCCCTTCGCGCGCCGTGATGATCGACGAGGGCCCGCCGGACTCGCGCAGCGCCACGACGCGCACGCCTTCCAGCACGCCGCCCGGGCGGACGCGGGTGACGCTGATCGCGCGGTTCAGGGCGTCACGCAGGATCAGGCCCGGCTGGTCCAGGCCGAGCACGCGCGGGTTGTCGAGGACGATCTGGCGCTGCACACTGAGGCTTTCGGTTTTCGCGCGCGGGCCGAGCGTCTCGCCGATCACGAACGCGGCGACCGTGACGCCCACGCCCATCAGCAGCACCGGCAGGAACAGCCGCCCGGGCGCGACGCCGCCCGCGAGTGCCGCTTTGATTTCCGCGTCGCTGGACAGGCGCGACAGGCCCAGCAGCGTGGCGAACAGGAACCCGACCGGCAGGCCAATCTTGATCGCTTCGGGCAGCTGCAGCGCCACCAGGCGCGCCACGAGCGCCGGGGACGCGCCCTTGGCGAGCAGCGGCGCGATGACTTCCAGCAGCGCGCCGACCAGCACGGCGAGCATCACGACGACCAGCCCGGCGACGAGCAGCGGCAGGATCTCTGCCATGACGTAGCGGTCGTAGCGGCGCAGGAACGGGCGGCTCATCGCAGCCTCCAGGCGAGCGCGGCGCCCAGCAGCGTCAGCAGTCCCGGCGGCAGCCACGCAGCGAGGTTCGGGGGGAGCGCGCCGCTCCCGGCGAGTTGCGGGACGGTGCTCCACACGATGTAGAAGCCCAGGATCAGGAATACGACGTTCGTGACCGCCCACGCGCGGTTGCGGACCATCAGGCCTAGGGCGCTCGCGGCGAAGGCGAAGCCCAGGGCCGTGAAGGCGTCCGCGTACCGCCGGGCGATGTTGAACTGGTACGTGCGCCGCTCCTGCACGTTCAGGCGGCCCGACGCCAGTTCCGCGCGCAGTTCCGGCAGGGTGGATTCGGCGGGCGGCGGCGTGGGGCGCGCGATCTCGTCACGCTGCGGGAACGTGCGCGGCGTGTGGAACTCGGCGGGGCGCGCGTCACCGCGCACGACCCACCCGCCGGGCAGCGTCCAGGTTTTCGCGCGGGCGTCCCAGCTGCCGGTGGAGGCGGTGATGGTTTCGGTGGGCGTCTGCACGAGTACGCCCGTGAGGTTCGCGACGGTGGCGCCCTGCGGCGTTTCCACGCGGCTGGCGCTGAACAGCGTGCCGTCCTGCGCGTACGTGTACGTGGTGGTCACGGGCGGCGGTGGCGCCTGCCGGTACACGCTGAACCACGCGGTGTTCC
This sequence comes from Deinococcus maricopensis DSM 21211, assembly GCF_000186385.1. Classification (NCBI taxonomy): domain Bacteria; kingdom Thermotogati; phylum Deinococcota; class Deinococci; order Deinococcales; family Deinococcaceae; genus Deinococcus; species Deinococcus maricopensis. The sequence goes on along the minus strand of NC_014958.1, from coordinate 3,426,832 downwards.
ACTGCGCCTGCGCCTGCGGCGTGAGGTACGCGCCGTTGTAGAACACGAACGCGCCGATGAGCGCGGCGGGCAGCAGCAGCGGCCACGCGAGGTTCAGGGGGCGGACGCCGCCGGCGGCCGTGGCCTTGAGTTCGCTGTCCTTCGCGAGGCGCCCGAAGCCGACCAGCACCGCGAAGGGAATGGCGAGGATCAGGGACTGGTTCAGCAGGCGGGGCACCTGCGTCACGTACAGCAGCCAGGCCTGCCGTGGTGTGGGGTGGTAGCTGAGCAGAATGCCGACCACGCCGCTGATCAGGTCGGTGGTGGTGAGCAGCAGGAACACCAACGCGCCCACCACATACAGGGGGAGCACTTCCCGCAGCACGTAGGGCGCGAGTTTTTTCAGCACGCCCAGGATTGTACCTTGAGGCCATGAGGAGCGACGCAGCAGCTCCGCGTCGGTGTACGCTGCGGGCATGAGCATGAGCCGCTCGGAGTTCTTGCGGGAACGCAATGCCCGCTGGGCGTGCCTGCGGGAAGTGGCGGAGCGTGGGGCGCCGGGGCAGGCGGAATTCGAGGCGGCGCTGCAGGACCTGCGGGCCCTGATCGGCTGGTCCCGGGCGCAGGTGCTGGCCGGCCTGGGCCTGCACCCGGACAACGAGCCGATCCCTTGAGACTGGCGGGTGGAGCCGCTCAGCGAAACAGGCTGCGGCCGGGTGCAGCCGCCTGTTTCACGTGAAACATCAGCTCAGGCGCTGGGCCGCTCCACCCATACCGGCTCCGGCTCGATCTGTGGAGCCGGGGCCTTGCCGGCTTCCAAGCCGGTGCTGGCTTCTGTCTGCACGACGCGCACAGTCATGTCCCCCGTACAGGGGATCTGACAGGACAGCCGCGCGCTCCCCAGCAGCCCCTTCTCGTCCAGCTTGTCGCGCTCGGCGGCGGTCATGGGTGTCGGCTCCCCGCGCAGGAACTCCACGCGGCACGTGGTGCAGCGCGCCACGCCCCCACAGCGGTGCAGAACGCCGGTGCCCGCACGTTCCAGCGCCAGCACCAACCGCTCATCCGCGTGCGCCTCGACCGTCCCGAACCCCTCGATGGTGATGGTAGCCATACCGCGAGTGTACCCGCCCAGCGCGCTGGACCCCTCACTCCACCAGTGCCCAGGCGCGCACGTCGAACAGGCCCTGCGGTGTGAGCTTCAACTCCGGAATCACCGTCAGGCCCAGGAAGCTGAGCGTCGTGAGCGGCTGCGGCAGCGGGCAGCCGCGCGCGCGCGCCGCCTCGCTCACCGCCCGCGCGGCCCGCGCCGCTTCGGCGGGGGGCGCGTCCGTCATGAGGCCCGCAAGCGGCAGCGGGAACGCCGCCACGACCTCCCCGCGCTCCACGAACACCGCCCCGCCGCCCTGCGCCTCCAGCGCGCGGCCCGCCGCGCGGATCTCCGCGTCCGTCGCGCCCGCAATGATCGCGTGGTGCGCGTCATGCAGAACGCTCAGCGACAGCGCGCCGGACCGCAACCCCACTCCCCGCGCGAACGCCGCCGCCGCCCGCGTCACGCCCGCGTGCCGCTCGGCCACCACCAGCTTCGTGTCGCCCTGCCCCGGCGGCAGGGCCCGCGTTTCGATCTGGTCCCCGGACACCCCGATGGTCGGCCAGTGGGCCGGCACGTCCAGCGGCACCCCGGCCCAGTCCGGCCCCAGATGCGTCCCCCCGCCGGCCAGCGGAGGCGTCGCCCCGCCCCCGCGCGCCACCACGCCGCCCACCAGCGTCTCGCGCACGCGGAACTCCACCAGGTCGTCCAGAAGCACCAGGTCCGCCGCGTACCCCGGCGCGACCGCCCCGTGCGCCGTGAGGCCCCAGTACTCGGCGGGCGCGTGCGTTACCAGCCCCAGCGCGTACAGCGCGTCCACGCCGCCTGCCACGCACGCGCGCAGCAGCCGGTCCAGGTGCCCCAGATCCAGCAGCTCATCCACGGACACGTCGTCGCTGACGAGCATCGCGCGGCGCGGGCGTTCGCGCAGCACCGGCAGCAGCGCCTGCAGGTTCCGCGCGGCGCTGCCCTCGCGCACCATCAACCACAGCCCGGCGCGCAGGCGCTCCCTCGCGCCGTCCGGCGTGACCGCCTCATGGTCCGAATGCAGGCCCGCTGCCGCGTACGCCTGCAACGAGCGGCCGCTCAGGCCCGCGGCGTGCCCGTCCAGCCGCGCACCCCGCGCGGCGCCCAGCACCGCCCACACCTCCTCGTCCCCGCCGAGCACGCCAGGGTAGTTCATCATTTCCGCGAGGCCCAGCACGCCTGGCAGGCGCAGCCCCGCCTCCACCTCCGCCGCGCCGACACTCGCGCCGCCCTGCTCGAACGCGCTGGCCGGCACGCACGACGGCATGGACGCGAACACCCGCAGGCCGCTCGCCCGCCCCGCGTCCAGCATCCACGCCACGCCCGGTACGCCCAGCACGTTCGCAATCTCGTGCGGCTCGGCGACCACCGCCGTCGTGCCGCGCGGCAGTACCGCCTCCGCGAACCGCGCGGGCGTCAGGAAACTCGACTCGATGTGAATGTGCGCGTCCATGAACCCCGGCGCGAGGTACGCGCCGCCCGCGTTCAGCGTGTCCCGCGCGCGGTACCCACGCCCGACGCCCGCGATGACGCCACCGGCAATCACGACGTCCGCGCCGTACACCTCGCCCGTGAGGGCACTGACCACGCGCGCGTCCCGGATCAGGAGGTCGCCGGCCTCCGCGCCCAGGGCGACGCGCACCAGCCGCTGACGTGAAGCCTCGGACAACATGCGCCAGTCTACCCGGCGCCCCGCGGGAGCGCGCGGCATGCTGTCATACAGGCATGACTGCTCTTTCCCTGTCGTGGCGGAACCTGGAAACCCGCGTGGGCCTGGACGCCCTGCCCACCTTTCACCGGGCGTTCCTGACGTGGCGCGGCGTGCCGGACGCCGACACCCTGATGCTCCGGCGCGTGCAGCAGCGCGTCGAGGCGGAACTCAACCGCTTCGTGCAGGCGGGCTTGGCGCGCCGCGAGGACGACGACGTTCTGCTCGACCCGCGCGCGCTGGACGGCTTCGAGGCCGCCCGTCCGTACCTGCTCGCTTGACACGCGGGCGCTCAGCGGACGGCGCCGCGGCCACCCAGCCAGTCGCGGCGCGTGAGGATCAGCGTGCCCGCACCCCACGCGCCGCCGATCAGCCACGCGGCGAGCGCGAGCGGCGGGACGCCCAGCGTCGCCGTGAAGGCACTCAGGCCCAGCAGCGCCCCGACCGTGTCGGGGAGCGGCAGGCCGGCGCGGCGCGTCACGGCGCGGCCCGCGTCGTACAGGCTCACGACGAGGCCGACGCTGAACGCCACGACGAGCAGCGCCGCGCCGACCAGCGCGGGCGCCAGGAAGCCGCTCATGGCGGCGAGCAGCAGGGGCGGCAGCGTCACGCCGAGCGCCAGCGTGCCGAGCGCGAGCGTGCGCACCGGGGCGTGCCGCTGCGCGCTCGCGAGGCGTGGCGCGACGCCCCGCAGGAACAGCAGCGCCATCAGGCCGCCCAGCAACGCCACGTACACGCGCGGCCACGCGCCGCTGCCCAGCCAGGACAGCAGCGGCTGGAACGCGCTGGCCGTGCCGAGCCGCGCGACGGGCGCGGTGCTGAGCGCGTCACGGTCGCGGCTGTCCACGGTGCCGAGCAGGGCGCCCACGGTGCCTTCCACGTGCGCGCCTTCCTCCTGCTGCACGTCCCCGAGCAGCGCGACAACTTCGCCGCGCACGTCCGCGCCGGGTTTGAGGATCACGTCGCCGCCGACCACGAGGACGTTGCCGGGCACCGTGCGGTCCACGACGACGTTCCCGCCCACGCGCACGCGGTTCGTGCCGTCACCGCCCGCGAACGACCACAGGCCCGGAACGGTCAGGATCGCCGCGAGCGCGAACGCGAGGCCGCCCGCGCGTTGCAGGCGCGGGGTGGGGCGCACGCTCACCAGCAGACTCGCGAGCATCAGCAGCGCGAAGCCCGCCACCGCGAGCGGCGACAGCTGCGCAGCGAGCGCGCGCAGGACCGTGGCGCCGGCGGTGAGGTTCTCGCCGGCCTGGGACGCGCCCATCAGGGCGAGGGCGACCACCAGCCCACCCACCAGCAGGGTGGGGGCGGGATTGCGGCGGGCGTCGCGCGAGACGCGCGCGACGACGCTCGCCGCGACCGACGCCGGCATGGGCGGGGGCGTGAGGCCGCGCAGCGCCGCCTCGACCGCGTCCTCCCCGGCTAGTGGCGTGGATGCGGCGCTGGCCGCGCCGATCCGGGCGGTCACGCTGGCGGCGACGCTGCGCGGCATGGTCGGCCGGTCCGCGCTGAGGGCGCGCGCGGCGCGGACGTCCTCAACGACGCGCGCCGCCACCGACGCCGGCATGGCGGGCGGCACGAGGGCCGCGGTGAGTGCCACCTCGCGCGCCACGTCCGCCGCGACGCTGCGCGGCATGACCGGCGTCTCCCGCAGCGCGGCCTGAACGGCCTGCAGGCGCGCGTACTGCGCCGCTACTTCCGGGTCCTTCAGGGCAGCAGTCAGCGCCTCACGGTCCGTGACCGTCAGGTCGCCCTCCAGGGCCAGATGCAGCAGTTCACGCGCGCGGTCGGTCACACAGGCTTCACCTGTATGCTTTTACGCGGCCGCGCGGCCCATGGTTCCCGCGCACACCTTCAGGCGGCCTTCATGAACGCGCTCACTCGCTGAACACGCCTCCCAGCACGCCCGCCAGCTGCTCCTTTGCGCGGAACACCCGGCTTTTGGCCGTGCCGACAGCCACGCCCTGCAGCCGCGCGATCTCGTCGTACGGCAGGTCCTCCACGAACCGCAGCACCACCGCCTCGCGGTACTCCGGCGCGAGCTGCATCAGCGCCCGCTGCACGCGGTCCTGCGCGTCGGCGCTTTCGGCAGCCTGCACCGGGCCGGGCCGGGCGCTGATCGCCTCGAACCCTACGTCCTCCTGCGCCTCCTCCAGCGAGAAGCGCGGCAGCTGCTTGCGGCGGTGCCGTTCAATCTGCGTGTTGCGCGCCACCTGGTACAGCCACGGCAGGATGCGCTCCCCGGCGCGGAACGTCCGGATGGAGCGCCACGCGCGGTAGAACACCTCCTGCGTCAGCTCCAGCGCTTCTTCCTGGTGGCCTTCCAGGCGGTACAGGTACGCGTACATGCGCCGCTCGTAGCGCGTCACGAACTCGTGCCACGCCACCTCGTCCCCAGCGCGCAGGCGCTCCAGTTCGGGGAGCGTCAGGATGTCCTGCTCGGCGGTTGCGTCCATACCTCATCGTCACTGTACCGCGCGTGCAGGGCACGCACCCCCGAATGTGCGCGCTAGCATACCGGGCAACGCCGTGCCTGACTTCACCACCCTGCTCCGCGACCACCTGCCCGACCTGAGCGTCGGCGCGGTGCTTGGCTTCGCCTGTGGTTACGCCCTCAAAAAAGCGGGCCGCGCCGCCCTGCTGATCCTGGGCCTGCTGTTCATTGCGGTGCAGCTGCTCGCCGCGCAGGGGTTCGTGCACGTCGACTGGACGCGGGTGCAGTCGGCCTTCCAGCCGCTCCTCGAGGAGGGCGGACGGGCCCTCGGGGACCGGGTGCTGCAGGTGCTGACCACCAACCTGCCGTTCGGCGCGAGCTTCACGGCGGCGCTGCTGCTGGGCCTGCGCACCCGTTGACGCGGTCCTTTAGTACGCCACGCCGCCCCGGCGGAACAGGAAGCCGTTGCTGGTGAACGCCACGATGACCGTGCGGCCGTCCGCCTTGAAGTCCAGCCCGGCGGACTGCTGCGTGCCCTTCGCCGTGAAGCATGACGCCATCAGCCGGTAGCTGTGCCCCTTCTGGAAGCTCGGGAACGTCTCGCCGGGCCGCACGACGTGGTTGCCGTCCGGCGCGAGGAACACCTCACTGAGCCGCTTGTCGCCCTCCCAGGTCTGCACGCGCACCTTCAGGCACGGCGACGGGTTCGCGTCTACCAACAACGAGTTCATGGCCGGGGCCGTCGCGAGGACCGCCCACACCAGCAAATTGTGAAGCATACCTCAGGGTACAGCGGCGCGCGTGGTGCCGCTGTGAAATCCTGCCCGGCGCGTTAGACACCATCAGGCAGGGCCGGGTCGCGTGACCCGGCCCTGCCTGTCCCGAAGGGGTTACTCGTGGTCGTGCGCGCCGTCGCCGTGCGCGTGCCCGTGCTCCAGTTCCTCGGCGGTGGCGTCGCGCACCGCGAGGACCTTCACGTCGAAGTGCAGCGTTTCACCGGCGAGGGGCGGGTTGAAGTCCACCGTGACCTCGTCGCCCTGCACGTCCACGACCGTGAACGGCATGACGCTGCCGTCGTCGGCCTGCGCGAAGTACTGTGCGCCGACCTCGACTTCTTCCTCGTCGAAGTCCGCGCGCGACACGGTCTGCACGTTTTCCTCGTCGTGTTCGCCGTACCCGTCTTCGGGGTTGACGGTGACGCTCAGTTCGTCGCCGACCGCTTTGCCCTCCAGGGCACGCTCCAGGCCGGAAATGATGTTGTTGTGACCGTGCAGGTAGATGAGCGGCTCGCCCGGTTCGCTCTGGTCAACGACCTCGCCGTCCACCTTGAGCACGTACTCCAGTTCGACGACCTTGTCCTGGGTGATGTTCATGCGGATCTCCAATCTGCCAGTATGCGGCGGACCTGACCGTCCCTGTCCGCGCGCGGCGGGCCTGACGGGAGCATACCATCCGCCCCTCGGGGACCGGTCAGCGCTGCGGCGTTCCGGTCATTGGTCCTGCGGCGCGCCGTCCAGCAGCGTCGACCAGAACGCGAGGCTGGCGCGCTCGTACAGCAGGCCCATGCCCAGAGGCTGCTGCGTGACGTCGGTGCACAGATTCGCGGCGAGGGCTTCGTACTCGGCGAGGCGCGCGCGGTGCAGGGCGAGCTGCTCGGCCGCCAGGGCGCGCTGGCCGCCGGGCGCGACACCGATGAAGAACAGCTTGAGCAGGCCGGGGTCGCGGAGTTCCACCGGTCCGGCGGGGGCGGCCAACCACGCGCTGAGGGCGCGTCGGCCGGCGTCGGTGATGGTGTAGGTGCGTTTGCGTCGGCCGTCCTGTTCCTGGGCGTCGCTGAGGAGGCCGAGGGCGCTGAGGCGCTGCGGTTCGGCGTACAGCTGGGAGCGCGGGAAACTCCAGAAATACCCGATGGAGTCATCCACCCAGCGTTTGAGGTCGTAGGAGGTGGCGGGGCCGTACTGGGCCAGCAGGCCCAGCACGATGTAGGCGGACGGGCCGAGGGTTGCATCGGACATGCCCTGAGTGTACGCTTCGTTTAGACCGTCCAAAATAGACTGTTTGAAATGGATGGTCCGGAGGAACCCATGAACCGTGCCTATGACCGTGTGACCGCTGACCTGTCCGGCGACTTCGTCGTCTTCCTGATCGGCATGCGCATCAACCAGCCCTGGAAGATCCGCGCCTGGCTCCCGGTGTTCCTCGCCATGCCCCGCATGCTCCGCGAACTGCAGAGCCAACCCGAACTGGGCCTGCTGGGCGCCCACTTCCACGGCCTCACCCAGGTGCAGTACTGGCGCAGCATTGAACACCTCCACGCCTACGCCCGCGCCCAGGACCGCGCGCACCTTCCCGCCTGGCGCGCCTACCAGCGCCACGCCCGCGCCGCCGGCGGCGCCGTCGGCATCTGGCACGAAACGTACCTCGTGCCCGCCGGCGCGCACGAAAGCATCTACGTGAACATGCCCCCCACGGGCCTGGGCCGCGCCGGCACGCTCCGCCCCGCCACCGGCCACCGCCAGACCGCCCAGGGCCGCCTCGGCAACCCAGTCGCCCCCACCACCCCCTGACCCGCGCCCGGGCGCGGCCCTCACCACGACTTCAGGTGCGCGCGGTACACTTGCCTGTCTACCCCGCCAATTCGGGCGGGCGCGGCGCGCGCACCCCACGCTCCTGTGCGCGCGACACCGAGCAGGAGCGCACAACGCCGCCACCGCCCCGCGCGCGCCCACAGCGCCGCCCCGGGGCGCGCGGCCCGGAGTCACCATGCACAAAGTCGCCATTGTGGGCCGCCCCAACGTGGGCAAAAGCAGCCTGTTCAACCGCCTCGTCGGCCGCCGCGAAGCCGTCGTCGCCGACTTCCCCGGCGTCACCCGCGACGCCAAGGAAGGCGTCATGCTCTACCAGAACCACCGCATTGTCCTGATCGACACCGGCGGCCTCTGGAGCGGCGACGAATGGGAAGAAGCCATTCGCCAGAAAGCCGAATGGGCCATGGAAGGCGCGCAGTGCGTCATCTTCGTCCTCGACCCGCGCGACGACCTCTCCGCCGCCGACTACGAGGTCGCCGAGTGGCTCCGCCGCCTCGGCAAGCCCGTCATCGTCGTCGCCAACAAGATCGACAACCCCAAACACGACGCGTACCTCGCGGAACTGTGGGGCCTGGGCTTCGGCGAGCCCCTCCCCGTCAGCGCCGAGCACGCCCGCGGCCTCGACGACCTGATGGACCGCGTCCTCGACTACCTCCCCGAAGACGACGCGGACGTGCCCGAAGTCGCGCCCATTCGCATCAGCCTGATCGGCCGCCCGAACGTCGGCAAGAGCAGCCTCCTGAACGCCATCACCGGCAGCGAACGCGTCATCGTCAGCGACGTGCCCGGCACCACCCGAGACAGCGTTGACGTCGAATGGGACTACGCCGGGCAGCGCTTCGTGCTCGTCGACACCGCCGGTATCCGCAAACGCCCCGACACCAGCATCGAGGAGTACGCGATGATGCGCAGCGAAGCCGCCATCACGCGCAGCGACGTCATCCTGCTCGTCCTGAACGTCACCGAACTCGGCGACCACGAACTCAAGCTCGCGAACCTCGCGTACGACAGCGGCAAACCCGTGATTGTCGTCGTGAACAAATGGGACCTCGTGCCCGACGAGGACCTCAAGAAAGCCGAGAAGGACCTCGACCAGAAGCTCTTCCACATCGCGTTCGCGCCGCGCGTGTACACCAGCGCCATCAACGAGTACGGCATCCACGACCTGCTCGCCGAAGCCATGAAACTCTACGCGAAGTGGCAGTCGCGCATCCCCACCAGCGAACTCAACCGCTGGCTCGGCGTGTGGCAGATGCGCCAGCGCGTCCCGAACTTCCACGGCAAGCAGCTCAAGATGTACTTCATGACGCAGGCCGAAACGGCGCCGCCCACCTTCGTGATCTTCGCGAACCGCGCCGACTACGTCACCCGCTCGTACGAGAACTTCCTGCACAACCGCATCCGCGAGGACCTGCAGCTCGCCGGCATTCCCGTGAAGATCGTCTGGAAGGAAAAAGGCCCGTACAAGAAAGGCAAAAAGGGCGAAGCGGACGACGAGTAACCGCCCACCACAAGCAGGAGGCGCCCGCATGCGGGCGCCTCCTGCTTTACGACCGGCGGTTGCGTTTCGGGCTGAACTCCAGCGCGTACGTGACGGCGTACACCACCAACGCCACCACCCACAGCCCGCGCCGGTCCAGGCCGAGCACCACCCAGTTGTTCATGGAAGCCAGCAGGACCAGCAGCAGGGCCACGTACCGGATGATGCGGAAGATCTGCGAGGGATTCACCGGGTCAGTCTACCGAGCGCCCACCCAGCATATGCCCCGTTACACGCGCTCCAGCGGCCGGTGAGGCGGCGGAAGCGTCACCGTCACCACGTCGCCCGCGCGCACCGTCCCGCCCACCAGCACGACGCCCATGACGCCCGCACGGCGCACCAGCGTGCCGTCCGCCGCGCGGTACGCGACGCGCGCCAGCAGGCCCGGCTGGAACGCCTCGATCTGCGCGCACGGGTTCCGCAGGCCCGTCACCTCCACCACCGCCGACGCCCCCAGCTGCAGGCGCGCCCCGACTGGCAGGCCCAGCAGGTCCACGCCGCGCGTCGTGACGTTCTCCCCGAGGCTGCCGGCACGCACGTCGAACCCCGCCGCCCGCAGCTCATCGTGCAGTTCCGCGTGCATCAGATGCACCTGCCGCAGATTCGGCTGCGCCGGGTCCACCGCGACGCGCGAGCGGTGCTTCACGGTTACGCCCGCGTGCACGTCCCCCTCCACCCCCAGCCCCGCAAGCAGGCGAATGCCCGGCTCGGCGTGCTTGCTGAACCCATGCGCCTCACTGCGGCTCACGGCGGTCACGGTCCCTGTCATACATGCTCCCCCGGATGCACAGGCGCGCGCTGCGCCACCAGCGCCCCCACAAGAATGAGGCCCCCGCCGATCAGGACCGCCGGGCGCAGCGGCTCGTGCAGCACCAGCGCCGCGAGCAGCACCGTCCACAGCGGCTCGGTCGTGGCGAGCACCGACGCGCGCGCCGCGCCCAGCCGCGTGATCGCCGCGTACAGTGTTGGCACGGCCAGCAACGTCGGGAAGATGGCGGTGGCGAGCACCACCCCCCACGCGTCCAGGCCGCGCGGCACGTCCAGCGTGCCCGTCCCCGCGCCCAGCAGCGCGAACACCACCGCCGCCACCAGGCTCATGTGCGCGGTCGTCTGTAACGGCGGCGTGTCCTTCAGGAACCGCTCGGCGTACAGCAGGTATGCGCCGTACAGCGCGCCCGTCAGCACCCCGAACGCCAGGCCGGTCGCGTCGCGGTCCCCGGCGCCCGGCAGGCCGATCACGACCGCGAGGCCCACCACGGCCAGCGCCACCCCCGCCAGCTGCGCCCGCGCGGGCTTCCGGCCCAGCAGCGCCGCGAACAGCACCACAAACGCCGGGCTGAGATACAGCAGCAACCCCGTCGCGCCCGCCGTGATGCGCGCGAGCGCCAGGAAGTAACACGTCGTCGCGAGACTGTACAGCACGCCGCTGCCCAGCATGCGGGCGCGCACGCCGAGCGGCGCGCGCCCACCCGCCACCAGGAACAGGGCGGCGGCCACCAGCCCGAACCGCCACGGCAGCAGCGTGTACGTGGCGAGGCCCACCTCACCCGCGAGTTTGCCCCACACCGCGAGGCTGCTGAACGCGAGGGCGGACCCGAGGGCCAGCAGCACCCCCGACGACGACGAACGGGCGGGCGCAGCGGAACTCACGCCGTGACTGTACCGCGCGCCCGACCACGCGCGCCGCCGCTGTTTGAGCAGGCGCGCGTACAATCCGGGCGTGACGACCGCGCGCACGCACGAACTCAAGGACCCCATTCACGGCTTCGTGCGCCTCAGCAGCGCCGAACGCGCCCTGCTGGACACGCCGCCCGTGCAGCGCCTGCGGCACATTCACCAGCTGGCGCTGAGCATGATGGTGTACCCGGGCGCCACGCACCGCCGCTTCGAGCACTCCCTGGGCGTCATGCACCTCGCGGGCCGCGCGTTCGACGCGATCACCACCAACCACGCACGCTTCCCCGGTGCGCTCCCCCCGCCGGACGACGCGGACCTGCCGTACTGGCGCACGGTCGTGCGCATGGCCGCCCTGACGCACGACCTCGGGCACCTGCCGTTCTCGCACGCCGCCGAGGACCTCCTCCCCGAAGGCCTCGACCACGAGGACCTCAGTGACCGCGTGATCCGCTCGGACGCGCTCGCGCCCGCGTGGCGGCGCCTGGGCGTGGCCGCGCGCGACGTGGCGCGCGTCGCTGTGGGCGCCCGCGCGGGCGACGCGCCGCTGAGCGCCTGGGAGCGGGCGCTCAGCGAACTGATCACCGGAAGTGCGTTCGGCGCGGACCGCGTCGACTACCTGCTGCGCGACGCGCACCACAGCGGCGCCGTCGGCGGCGGCTTCGACGCGGACCGCCTCGTGAGCCGCCTGCTCCTGCTGCCTAGCGTGGCGGGGGAGAGCGTCGTGGGTGTACAGGCGGGCGCGCTGCAGGCCGCCGAGATGCTGCTCAGCACCCGGGACTTCCTGTACGAGAGCCTGTACTTCCACCCGGTGCGCCGCATCCTCGACCATCACCTCGGGATGTTCCTGCGCGCCGCGCTCGGCACGCCCCTGCTGCCCGAAGGGGACGCCGGGCAGTTCCGCGCGGACGTGAACGCGCACCTCGCCCTCACGGACGACGAGGTGTTCGCGGCGCTGCGCCGCGCGTCCCGCGATCCCAGCCTGCCCGGGCACCGCTGGGCGCGGCGCGTCACGTGCCGCGAGCATTACCGCCTGCTGTACCGCGCGCGGCAGCGGCCCGAGGAGCGCACCGCCGCGCGCGTCGCGACGCTCGCCCGCGAGGCGTTCGGCGCGAGCCAGGTGGTATTCGACCCGGTGGAGCGCCGGCCCGGCCCGCTGAACTTCCTGCTGCTGGAAGGCACGCAGGTCGTTCCCGCGTCCGAGCGTTCCCGGCTGGTCCGTGCGAACACGCCGATCAGCGCGGAGTTCGTGTTCATCGCGCCGGAGGTGCGAGACGAGGCGCGCGCGTGGCTGCGCGGCGCGCTGCCGGACCTGGAACGCCCAACCTGAAGGGCCGGTCCCGAACGGCAGAGAGGCGCCCACCATGCGGTGGGCGCCTCTCTGCCGTTCGGCTTACTCGGCCTGGGCTTCTTCGGTCTGCGCGGGCTGCTCTTCGCCCGCATCGGCGCTTTCGCCTTCGCTGCTCGCGGCGCTGCTGCCGAGGCTGGCGATGGCGCCCTGCAGGGCCTTCTCGCGCACGATGGACGCGTAGTAGCTGTTCAGGCCGTTCGGACCGAACTGGCTGCGGAGCTGCTGCACGGTGATGCCGTTCGCCTGCGCGAGCGCGGAGAGCTGCGCGTTGAACTCGGTGTCGCTGAGCGTCGTGCCGGTGTCCTCGGCGAGCTGCTCGAGCGCGAGGTCACGCTTCACGCGGGTTTCGGCGTTCTTGCCGAGGTCCGCCATGAAGTCGTCGAGCTTGCCCTGCTCCTTCATGAACGTCTCGTACTCGTCCCACTTGACGCCCTGGCGGCTGAGATCGTCCTTGATTTCGCCCAGCATCGCTTCGCGGCGGCGCTCCAGCATCACGCTGGGGATGTCGACGGTCATGCCTTCGACGAGGTGGTTCACGAACTCCTCGCGGCGGGCGTTGTCGCCTTCCTGACGGGCGCGGCGCTCGAGTTCGGCCTTGAGGTCCGTGCGGAGGCGCTCGAGGCTTTCGAAGTTCAGGCTCTTGGCGAACTCGTCATCGAGCGCCTGGAGCTGCTTGTGCTTCACGTCGAGGATCTTGACGGTGACGGTGTGCTCGGGGTGCTCGTGGTCGCCGTGGCTGTGCGCGGGCACGGTGATCTCGACAGTGTCGCCCTGGTTCTTGCCCACGAGGGCGTCACGGACGTGCGCTTCGGCGACGTCGAGGTACACGGGGTACGTGCCGCCCTCTTCGCCCTGCTCCTCGATGGTGACCATGTCGGTCGCTTCGATGGCGCGTTCGGCCGTTTCGAAGGTGGCGTTGCGCTCCTGCAGGTCCGCGAGGGTACGCTCGAGCACGTCGTCGGTGATGTCGGGCGCGCTGGCCTGGAGGGTGGCGCTCTTCCAGTCGCCGAGCTTCACTTCGGGGTAGGTGTCGCCCTTGACGGTGAACTCGAAGCTCTGGCCGTCCTTGAGGGGATCGGGGTTGATTTCGGCGTCCACCATGCTGAGCTTGAGGTCGCGGACGGCCTGCGGGTAGTGGACCTGCAGGAGGCGGTCACGGACTTCGTTTTCGACGTAGCCGGTGCCGACGCGGCTTTCGAGGACCTTTTTGGGGGCCTTGCCGGGGCGGAAGCCGGGAACGCGGACGTCGCGGGCGAGGGCGGCCCAGACCTGCTGGTACGCGCGGGTGACGTCCGTGGCGGGCACGGTGACCTTGAACTCGACCTGGTTGCCTTCTTGCCTAATCAGCTCTGCCATGGTGTGACTCCCTAGAGGTGGTGAGGTTATTCAAGCGAAACGGCGGCCCGTGAGTTCGGGCCGCCGCGCGCGTTGGTGCGAGGAAAGGGACTTGAACCCTCACATCTTTCGATACCAGATCCTAAGTCTGGTGCGTCTACCAGTTCCGCCATCCTCGCGAGCGGCGTGGAGTGCGCGCGACCTGGATAAAGAGTAAGTTTGGGGTGGGTTATGGGATTTGAACCCACGACCTCCGCTTCCACAGAGCGGCGCTCTAACCGACTGAGCTAAACCCACCACACGCCCCAAATCTGGGAGCCCACCTATGCTATGAGTTTGCGCCCGGAGTGTCAAGGCGACCCGTGCCGCCGCGCCGCCCAGTCCCCGCCCGGAACGCGTACCGCGCCACCCTGCCGGAGCCGCTCGTGGCGCACGAACACGTACACCCAGGCCTCCAGCGCGCTGCCCGCCGCCTGAGCGACCGCACGGACGCGCGCGTACAGCGGCGGCTGATCGTGCACGCCCTCCAGCGCGTCCAGGCCCGGCAGGGCCGCGGTCCACGCGGCCGGCGCGTACGTGTACACCCACCCCTGTACGGGCGCCGCGTCCGGGTCGGGGCGCAGCACCGGGTACCCTTCGGGCTCCAGGTGAAAGAGCGCGAACCCCGCCAGCGTGGCGCGCGCCGCGTGCACGCCCGCGCCGGCCACGTGGGCGTTGCGCTCGCCGGGCATCAGGGTGCCGTACACGAACACGCGCGGGGGGTCATCCGGGCTGGCGGAACGGGTCATGTGCGCAGCATGCCACGTTCTGACAACGCCGTAAGGCGCACACTGGGGTATGTCTCACCGCATGGCCCGCACCGCGCGCCTGCTGACGCTGCTCGCCCTGCTCGCGAGCGGCGCCCACGCGCAATCCACCACCCCCGCCGCGCCCACCGCCCGCCCCGCCCCGGCCCCCAGCGCCACCGCCACCGCCCTCGACACGGCCCTCACGCGCGCGCGCGCCGCCAGCCTGCGCATCGAGCACTGCCCGCCGGTCAACTGCACCCGCGCCAACGGCATCGGCACGGCCTTCTACATCAGCACCACCGGCCTCGCGCTTACCGCGTACCACGTGGTGTTCGGCGCGCCCGCCCTGAGCGCCGTCACGCCCGACGGCCAACGCTACCCCGTGAAGGTCGTCGGCTACGACGAGACCGTCGACCTCGCGCTGCTGCAGATCGGCGCGAAGAGCGCCACGCCGGCCCTGCCGATTGCGAGCGCCGCGCCTGGCGTGGGCGAGCGCGTGGGCGCCATCGGGAACGGCGGAGGCGCCCGCTTCCGCCGGGTGAGCGGCAGCCTCACGGCGCTGGACGCCCGCGCGCTGCGCGGCGACTTCCCGGACCGCACGCTTGAACTGCGCGCGAACCTGATTCCCGGCGACAGCGGCAGCGCCATCGTGAACGCGCGCGGCGAGGTGGTGGGCGTCACCAGCTACATCCGCACGGACGGGGAGCGCATCGTGTCGTACGCCGTGCCGATCACCGCGCGCGACCCGAAACTCGCGGAGCTGCGCGCAGGCGTCCAGCGCGACGCGCCGGTGGTGGGCGTGCGCACCGCCGGGGACCTCACGGACCGCGCGTTCACGCTCGGCCTGGGTGGGCAGCGCGGCGCGGTGTTCACGGACGTGCAGCCGGGCAGCCCGGCGGCGCGGGCGGGCCTGCGGCCGGTGGAGGTCGCGGCGCAGAGTCAGAGCGGCGAGATCACGCGCCTGAAGGGGGACGTGGTGCTGGCCGTGAACGCGACGCGCGTGCAGAATTTCGAGGAGTTCATCAACGCGGTGCGGGCCCTGAAGGTGGGCGACACCGTCACCCTGAAGCTGCTGCGTGACGGGCAGCCGCTGAGCGTGCAGCTGAAGCTCGCGGGGCACGCGCAGGTGTTCGGCAGCGACGAGAATTGAACGGGCTGCCCCGCTGAGGGGTGGGCATGCGCGAGGGGCGCTGCGGGTGCGGCGCCCCTCGCGCGTGCCTGCGCCCTGCTTGGACTCAATTCATTGAACGGCTGTTCAACGAATGCTAGGGTGCGGGCAGGAGGACCGTATGGCCATCGGCATCACCGCGCTCGGCACCTACGCACCCGACCGCATCCTGACCAACACCGACCTTGAAACCATGGTCGACACCACCGCCGAGTGGATCACCAGCCGCACCGGCATCAACGAACGCCGCATCGCCGACGAACACGAATACGCCAGCACCGTCGGCATCCGCGCCGTCCAGGATCTCGTGCGCCGCCACCCGACCGCCCTCGACGGCGTCGACATGGTCGTGTGCGCCACCAGCAGCCCCGACGCCTTCTTCCCCTCCACCGCCGCCCTCATCGCCGGCGAGGTCGGCCTCGCCGGTGCCGGCGCCATGGACGTCTCCACCGCCTGCAGCGGCTTCGTGTACGCCCTCGCCACCGCCCACGGCCTCATCGCCGGCGGCGTCGCCCGCAAAGTCCTCGTGATCGGCAGCGAAACCCTCAGCAAGATCGTCGACTGGACCGACCGCGGCACCTGCATCCTGTTCGGCGACGGCGCCGGCGCTGCCGTCATCGGCGAGGTCCCCGACGGGTACGGCTTCCAGTCGTTCGTGCTCGGCGCCGACAGCGCCGGCGGCCCCAGCCTGTACAAACTCGCCGTCGCCGACCGCATCCCCGGCGTGAACCCTGACGACGCCACCCGCCAGATCGGCATGAACGGCCGCGAAGTCTTCAAGTTCGCCGTACGCGTCCTCGGCATGAGCGGCAAACAGGCCCTCGAAAAAGCCGGCCTCACCGCCGACCAGGTGGACTGGCTCGTGCCGCACCAGGCGAACATCCGCATCATCGAAGCGGCCAGCGAACGCTTCGGGATTCCCATGGACCGCACGGTCGTGAACCTCGGCCGCTACGGCAACACCAGCACCGCCACCGTTCCCCTCGCCCTGCAGGAAGCTCTCGACGACGGCCGCATCCAGCACGGCCAGCAGCTGCTGCTCGTCGCGTTCGGCGGCGGGCTGTCCTGGGCCGCGGGCGCCATGCGCTGGTACGGTGGAGAGGCATGAACATCGCCGCCCTGTTCCCCGGTCAGGGGTCACACGCCCTCGGCATGGGCCACCACATCGCCGAAGCGAACGACGCCGCGCGCGTCGCCTTCATCGAAGCCGAAGACACCCTCCCTGGCCTCACCGCCCTGATGCGCGAAGGTCCCCTCGACGCCCTCACGCTCACCGCCAACCAGCAACCCGCGCTCGTTACGGCGTCGGTCGCCGCGTACCGCGCGTGGCAGGCCGCGACGGGCTTCACGCCCGCTTTCGCCGCCGGACACAGCCTCGGCGAATTCAGCGCCCTTGTGGCCGCCGGCACCCTGCGCCTCCCGGACGCGCTGCGCCTCACCCGCCAGCGCGGCGAGCTGATGCAGGCCGCCGTGCCCCCCGGCGCGGGCGCCATGAGCGCCGTCATGGGCGACCCGAACGTCGTCCGCGAGGTCTGCGCGAGCAGCGAAGGCGTCGTGCAGCCCGCGAACTACAACGCCCCCACGCAGACCGTCATCTCCGGTGAGAAGGCCGCCGTGGACGCTGCCAGCGCCGAACTCAAGGCGCGCGGCCTCAAAGCCATTCCCCTCAAGGTGAGCGCGCCGTTCCACTGCACGCTGATGCAGCCCGCCGCGGACGCCCTCGCGCCCGCCCTGCACGCCACCGACTACGGCGCCTTCGCCTTCCCGGTGTACGCGAACGTCACCGCCGAAGCGAACCGCGACCCGGCGCGCGTCGCGGACCTGCTCACGCAGCAGATCACCGGCAGCGTCCGCTGGGTCGAAACCGTCCAGGCGCTCGCCGCCGCCGGCGCCGACACCTTCGTCGAATTCGGCAGCGGCACCGTCCTGACCGGCCTCGTGAAACGCATCCTGCCCGACGCGCGCACCTTCAACATCCACACCCCCGAAGACCTCGCGGCCTTCCAGCAGGCCGTTCAGGAGCAGGCATGACCGAACCGCAATCCCCCGCCCGCAAGGTAGCCCTCGTCACCGGCAGCAGCCGCGGCCTGGGCCGCGCCATGGCCCTCAAACTCGCGCACGACGGCTTCGACGTGGCCGTGCACTACGGCCGCAACCAGACCGAAGCCGAAAGCGTCGTGGACGCCGCCCGCGCCCTCGGCGTGAACGCCCAGGCCTTCGGCGCCGACCTGAGCATCCCCGCCAACGCCGCGAAACTCGTTGAGGACGTCATCGCCGCCCTCGGGCGCCTCGACGTGCTCGTCAACAACGCCGGCATCAACCGCGACACCCTCGCCGTCCGCATGAAAGACGAAGACTGGGACGCCGTCCTCCAGACGAACCTGTCGAGCGCCTTCAGCGCCAGCCGCGCCGCCATCAAGCACATGATGCGCGCCCGCTCGGGCCGCATCATCAACATCACCAGCGTCGTCGGCCTGATGGGCAACCCCGGCCAGGCCAACTACGTCGCCAGCAAGGCCGGCCTGATCGGCCTCACCAAAGCCCTCGCCAAGGAGTACGGCGCGCGCGGCCTCACCGTGAACGCCGTCGCGCCCGGCTTCATCGAATCCGACATGACCGCGCAACTCCCCGAAAACGTCCAGAAAGCCTACCTGGACAGCATCCCCGCCGGGCGCTTCGGCCAGCCCGAAGACGTCGCCGCGCTCGTCGCGTTCCTCGCCGCAGACGCCGCCGGGTACATTAACGGTCAGGTCATCGGCGTCGACGGCGGCCTCTACCCACACTGACCACCCGCCGGCCGCACTTGCACCTCGTCCAAATGGCGTGGTTCAGTGAGAACGCACGTGTAAACTACCCGAGTACGGAGGTAAATCATGGATACGTTTGATCAAGTGAAAAATGTGATCGTCG
Organism: Deinococcus maricopensis DSM 21211; assembly: GCF_000186385.1. Classification (NCBI taxonomy): domain Bacteria; kingdom Thermotogati; phylum Deinococcota; class Deinococci; order Deinococcales; family Deinococcaceae; genus Deinococcus; species Deinococcus maricopensis. Next base: position 3,408,237 of record NC_014958.1, on the reverse strand, counting down.
AGAAACTCGGCGTGGACGCGGACAAAGTCGTGCCCGAAGCCCGCTTCGTCGAAGACCTCGGCGCGGACAGCCTCGAAACCGTCGAGCTGATCATGGGCCTCGAAGACACCTTCGGCATCAGCATCAGCGATGAGGACGCCGAAAAGATCCGCACCGTCCAGGCCGCCGTCGACTACATCAGCAGCAAACAGTAAGCCGGACGGGGCGGCCCGCCGACCTCCGGTCGGCGCCCCCCGGCGGCCACACGCCGCGCGGGCAGGGACACCCCCTCGCCCGCGCCCCTTTTTGTGCAAGACACCTGGGCACGGCGCCCACCCGCAGGGCCGCCCGGACAAAAGCGCGCGTCCCTTTTGCCCCCGCCCACGGAGGTGAACTATGAAACGAGTGGTCATCACCGGCGTCGGCCCCGTCACGCCCGTCGGCACCGGCGCCGAAGCCTTCGCGGAAGCGCTCCGCGCCGGCCGCAGCGGCATCGGCCCCATCACGCACTTCGACGCCACCGCCACCGCCTGCAAAATCGCCGGAGAAGTCAAAGACGACCTCAGCGTCTACGTCGACCCCCGCGAAGCCAAACGCCTCGACCGGTACGTGCAGCTCGCTCTCGCCGGCGCGCACCTCGCCGTGCAGGACAGCGGCCTCAGCCCCGAAGAACTCCAGGGTGAACGCACCGGCACGCTCATCGGCAGCGGCATCGGCGGCGTCAAAACCTTCGAGGAGCAAGCCCTCGTCCTCGCGCAACGCGGCGCGGGCCGCATCAGCCCGTTCTTCATCCCCATGATGATCGCCAACATGGCCACCGGCCACGTCGCCATGCAGTACGGCGCGACCGGCCCCAGCAGCACCGTCGTCACCGCCTGCGCCACCGGCAGCGGCGCCATCGGCGACGCCGCGCGACTCATCCAGCTCGACCTCGCGGACATCGTCATCGCGGGCGGCAGCGAAGCCGCCGTGACCGCCATCAGCATTGGCGGCTTCAGCAACATGAAAGCCGTCAGCACCCGCAACGACGAACCCGAAAAAGCCAGCCGCCCGTTCAGCGCCACCCGCGACGGCTTCGTGCTCGGCGAAGGCGCCGGCATCGTCATCCTCGAGGAACTCGACCACGCCCTCGCCCGCGGCGCGCGCATCTACGCCGAAGTCGTCGGGTACGGCACCAGCGCCGACGCGTACCACGTCACCATGCCCGCCCCCGAAGGGCGCGGCGCGCAGGTCGCCATGCGCATGGCCCTCAAAACCGCCGGCGTCAGCCCCGAACAGGTCGGGTACATCAACGCGCACGGCACCAGCACGCCCGCCAACGACCTGCACGAAACGCAAGGCATCAAGGCCGTGTTCGGCGACCACGCATACAACCTCGCGGTCAGCAGCACCAAGAGCATGACCGGCCACCTGCTCGGCGCGGCCGGCGCCATCGAGGCCATCGCGACCGCGCAGGCGCTGCGGGACGGCATCCTGCCGCCCACCATCAACCTCGACGATCCCGACCCGGAACTCGACCTCGACTACATCCCGCACACCGCGCGCACGCAGCAGGTCGAGTACGCCATGAGCAACAGCTTCGCCTTCGGCGGGCAGAACGCCGTACTGCTGCTCAAACGCTACAGCGCGTAACGCCACCGAATACCCACCCGCCAGCGCGCATGAGGAAGCTCCCATGCGCGTTGGTCAATTCTGCCTTGACGCCCCCACCACAACCGGTACCCTCAAGGGTAAACGCCTTCGCGCCCCACCCCCGGAGGACCCCCGGCATGCAACAACAGAAAACCCGCACCACCCCCACCACCCGCGCCCCCGCCCTGCCGGTCATGCGCGCCGCCACCACCGCGCCCACCTGGACCGCCCCGCCCCCGCCGCACACGACCCCCTCACCCCCCAAGCCGCGCGCACCCCACCCCCTCCAACGCGCCGCCGCCACCCCCGCCCTCCACGCCGCACACCTGCTCCGCACCGACCAGGCCGCCCTGCAGCGCACCGCCGAACACCTCAGCGCGCAACACGCCACCCTGCAACGCCAAGCCACCGACCTCTGCGCGCTCGGCATCAACCCCCTCCAAACCCCCCCACCCCACCCCCCCTGCAACGCGCCCCCACCCCGAACGCCGCCATCCAACGGCAAGCCGAGCAGGCTGCGCACACCGCGCTCACCAGCAACGCCCGCTACGTCCCCCTCACCGAACGCGCCGACCACGCCATCCAGACCGTGCAGCGCTACGCCGCGCAGGGCGCCAACGCCGACGCCCTGCGCAGCACCCTCCTGCAACGCGCCACCGACGAACCCACCCGCGCCGCCCTCCAGCGCGCCATCGACCTCAGCGTGCAGCGCACCGCCCGCACCCACGCTCAGCAGCACACCCACGACCTGCTCCGCGCGCACCACGCCCTGCAACGCCAGCACGCACAGCAGGAACGCGCACACCACGAGGACACCCTCCGGAGCGTCACGCAGCGCGTGCAAGCGAGATCTGGGGGCGGGGAGGCGCTGCCGGCGAGCGTGCAGCGACACCTGGAAGCGGGCCTGAACGCGGACCTGAGCCGCGTGCGGGTGCATACGGACGGCGAAGCGGACAAGCTGAGCAAGCTCGTGAACGCGGTGGCGTTCACGAGCGGGCAGGACATCTACTTCCAGGCGGGCCGGTACGACCCGCACAGCGCCTCCGGACTGGAACTGCTCGCGCACGAAGCGACGCACACGGTGCAGCAGGCGCAAGGCCGCGTCGCGCCCGGCCTCGACCCGGACGCGGGGCTTGAACAGGAAGCCCAGACCATGGGCCGCACCCTCAGCGCCGCCACCCCCACCTCCGCACCCACCACGGCCCCCCGCACCACCCCCACCCGCAGCGCCGGCGGCATCCAACGCTTCGCCAACCCCTTCAAAGCCCTCGCCGACAAAGCCCGCAAACTCAAAGACGACGCCGCCAAAACCCTCTCGAAAGCCACCAGCACCCTCAGGCAAGCCAGCGCCGCCACCCTCAAGAAAGTCCAGAACACCCCCCTCGTCAAAGCCGCCAAGAGCGCCCTCAACACCACCACCAAACTCATCACCGACCCCAAAGCCCGCGCGGCCGCCGCCCGCCAGGTCACCACCAGCCTCACCCGCGCCAGCCAGGCCATCAAAAAAGGCGCTCAGGCCCTCAACAAAGTCGTCACCGACCCCAAAGCGCGCAACGCCGTCATCAAAAACATCAAAACGCGCGTCAACACCACCATCAACACCATCAAGGACCCCAAAGCCCGCGCCAAACTCGCCCAGCAGATCCTCAAAAACCTCCCCAAACCCATTAAAACCACCATCGACAAAGCCGTGCAGGTCGGCAGTCAGATCCGCACCAGCATCAGCCAGGGCGCCACGAAACTCAGCAAGGAAATCGCCACCCGCTACGCGCAGGCCAAAGCCGCCGGGCAGAAGTTCCTCAACGCCACCAAAACCGCCGTCGTCCAGAAAATCACCGCCCTCAAAAACGACCCCCGCGTCAAAGCCCTCGGCCGGCAACTCAAAGCCGCTGGCATCCAAGTCGCCAAAATCGGCACCAGCGTCCTCGTCGGCGGCCTCATCATCGCCGGCGCCGCCGCCCTCACCGTCGCCACCGGCGGCATGAGCACCCCCGTCCTCATCGCCGCTCTCGCCCTGTCCGGCGCTGCCGGCGGTGCCGCCGGACAGGTCGTCGAAAACGCCCTCAAGCACGAAAAAGGCAAGCCACTCGACCTGTTCCACGACATCTCCCCCAAGAGTCTCCTCACCGACGCCACCCTCGGCGTCGTCCTCGGCCCCGCCGGCAAGGTCGTCGGCGGCCTCGCCAAAGGCCTCATCGGCGGCGCCGGCAAATTCATCGCCCGGCCCATCGCCGGCGCCGTCGGCCGACTCGCCAGCCGCAGCTCCACCCTCGTCGCCGCCGGTAGCGCCCTCAAAACCGGCGCGACCGCCGCCTGGACGGCCGCACGTGGCCTCGCCACCAGCACCGCCGCTCACGCTGGCACCATCAGGCAAAGCATCCGTAACAGCCTCCCCGGTCAGGCCGTCCGCGCTGTAGGCCGCGGCGCCGCCTGGGTCGGGAAGCAAGCCCTCAGAGGCGCAGACCACATCGTGACCCCCACCGTAAACGGCCTGAAGTTCATCGGCGGGCACGCCGCGAACGGCGTCAAAAATGCCGCCCGGAGCGTTGGCCTCGACAACGCCATCAACAACAGGCTCACGCAAGCCAACCTTGCCAGCGCATACATAGGCCGAGGCATCAAAAACGCCGCCAACAACGTCGCAAACTGGACCGGAACGCAATTCGCGCCAGTAAAAAATGCTGTCAAGGCTATGGGACTAAACGCAGCAGAAAAAGTTACGCAAGGCGAAATGGCAGCGAGAAACTTAATCAATACGCGCTTTGGCAAAACACTTTCAATGGACCCCATGCGCTCGATGACTGCCCGTATGACGAACCAAGCCTCTGTCCTGGCTCGTGATGTGCGTGCTTATGCTTCGGGCGTTGGGCACGAGATTCGTAGTGAAGTGGCGGCACAGTGGGCGGGAATGGCTGGCCGTACCAGCATGCTGAAGACCACTGCGCAGATCGAGGCTGCTGCCGCAGTGGATAACACGCTGGCCGCCGCGTGGCATCGCGCGCAGGTAGGCGCCCGTGGGCAGCTCATCAAGCAGGAGACGCAGGCACTGCGTGCAGCGGGCATGACCAAAGCCGCAGCGAAGCGTCAGGCTAAGGCGAGCATCACGCCCGAGCAGATCACGGCGCATGCAAAAGCCCATGCCACTCCGAGCCTGCTGGCGCAGGCAAAACAGGTGTACAACGCCAAGGTCCTGCCAACCCAACTCGGGTACGACCCCGCGCAGGGTTACCTGAGTCGCCTGCCCGGAATGTACCGCCAGGGTGCACGCTTGATGCTGCAGGACGTCCGCGACCGTGGCACAGCATTGCGTGACGGGTTCCGTACGGGCGGCCTGACAGGCGCGGGAGCCATTGGGGGTGGTTGGCTGTTCGAAGAAGGCACGAAAGCCGCCATTGGCAACGTCGCCGGCACTTACAAGAACGACAAACAGGCCGACTACCCCACTCTCGGCCACGTCAAAAAAGGCATGGAGGACACCATGAGTCCAGAGAACATGGCGAAGTTCGGCCTGACGGCCGCCACTGGTCTGAACGCCACCACCAAGAGTGGACACATCGTCACTGTGGCCATGCCTGTTGAGCGCCTCTGGAAGCTCTCGGCGCAGACAAACGGCGTCATCGCCAGCACAGACGCCTATGAGGTGGGCGCTCCTGAAAACGACGCCCCTAGCCCCTCTGCGCCTCAGCCGCAGCATCCCGCCCACCATTAAGGAGACTGAATGTTCGGCCTGTTCAAGAGGAAGAAAGAGGAGCCGCTGGCGTCCGAGCACCCGGTGTTCGAGACGGGGGTGGCGGCCCTGGAGTACTACCTGACGTACGAGCAGATTCCGTACACGCAGGCGGCGGGGACGTTCCAGTTCGAAGTGGACGGGCGCGCGTACGAGGGCTTCACAGTGCGGGCGCCGGAGTGGCTGTGTCTGCGGACAACGCTGCCGTTCACGTCAGACGACGAGCTGGTAATTCATGAGACGGTGAGTGAGCTGTGCACGCGGAACACGCTGTTCCGGGTGTCGATCGACTGGACGCGTCGGGTGTACGTGGTGGACGCGCTGCTGTACCTGAAGTTCCAGCGGGATCAGCACCAGACTATCGGCTACGTCTTCTACCTCGCGCAGGGCTTGGATATCTCCAAAGAGTTTCAACAATATACATCCGACTACTTTGTCTACTGCGATGGAAAGAAAAATATCAATGTTTCACTGTCAATATCTAGATGGTTGAGATCCAAGACTGCTCCACCGGGAACAACGATAGATTCATTCTCTTATGGAGAGAGTTCATATCGAATGGGCGGAGCCGTATGTACTATAATTTTACGGTCAAAAACGATGATTGGGGCATACCGATTTACAACAGACGATTACCAGGAGCACTGGCGGAAATCACGGGAAGCCAAGTTGGACGTGTACCGCCAGATTGACCGGGAACGGGCACACACGCCGCTCGCCCGCAACTTCATCTACGCGGAGAATGGTGGGCGGGAACTGAGCATGCCGGTGGTGGTCGCCAAGGGCAGCGAGGCGCGCCCCATCTACGAAGCGGTCCTGAAAGAGGCACTGGAGCAGTTCGCGCTGAGCCTTGACTACTTTCATGGTCAGTTCAATGCGCCCTGGTTCGATCACACCAAAAAACGCAAGGAGTAATCACATGACCACAACACAGAAACGATTCGGAACCCGGGCTCAAGAAGAAACTCAAACGACCTTCTTCGTCAACGACGTGGAGTTCACCATGCGTCGCCTGAGCGTCAATGAGGAATTACGCCTCGCGGAAATCCCGGCGGACGCCCTGGAGAGTGAAGAGGCGTCGGGCGAGGACGCGCAACGCGCCGTTCACGCCATGATGACGGCGCTCGCTTCCCTCCTCCAGGCGCGCGCCCTCAACGAACAGCTGGTCATTGACGAGACGTGGGTGGGCGAGAACCTCACGAGCGCCGACCTGGAAGGCATCGTCGCGTACCTACGCGGCGACATCGAGTAACCCGTCACGGATGCGGGCGCGGTGACCACAAGTCAGGAACCCGCGCCCGCGTCTATGCGTTTTCCAGATACTCCAGCGTCCTCGAAGGAGCGCATGTTCGGCCTGTTTAAGAGGAAGAAAGAGGAGCCGCTAGCATCCGAGCACCCGGTGTTCGAGACGGGGGTGGCGGCCCTGGAGTACTATCTGACGCACGAGCAGATTCCGTACACGCAGGCGGCGGGGACGTTCCAGTTCGAAGTGGACGGGCGCGCGTACGAGGGCTTCACAGTGCGGGCGCCGGAGTGGCTGTGTCTGCGGACAACGCTGCCGTTCACGTCAGACGACGAGCTGGTAATTCATGAGACGGTGAGTGAGCTGTGCACGCGGAACACGCTGTTCCGGGTGTCGATCGACTGGACGCGTCGGGTGTACGTGGTGGACGCGCTGCTGTACCTGAAGTTCCAGCGGGATCAGCACCAGACTATCGGCTACGTCTTCTACCTCGCGCAGGGCTTGGACATCTCCAAAGAGTTTCACGAATACACGTCTGACTACTTCGTCTACTGCGATGGAAAAAAGAACATTATCGTTGCTCTTTCAATGGCTGGATGGCTGAGATCAAAAACGGCTCCTCCTGGCACTACTGTAGATTCATCCACGTACGCAGAAACTGCCTATCGTATGGGTGGAGCGCTTTGCAGCGTTTCCCATCGGGATAAGTCGATGATCGGAGCGTACCGATTTGCGACGGATGACTACCAGGAGCACTGGCGGAAATCACGGGAAGCCAAGTTGGACGTGTACCGCCAGATTGACCGGGAACGGGTGCACACGCCGCTCGCCCGCAACTTCATCTACGCGGAGAATGGTGGGCGGGAACTGAGCATGCCGGTGGTGGTCGCCAAGGGCAGCGAGGCGCGCCCCATCTACGAAGCGGTCCTGGAAGAGGCACTGGAGCAGTTCGCGCTGAGCCTTGACTACTTTCATGGTCAGTTCAATGCGCCCTGGTTCGATCACACCAAAAAACGCAGGGAGTGACGGTCCGTGAGGGCCGCGTTGGTGTGCTGGGTGGGGGTGTGGTGCGCGGCTCTGAAGGAACGCCCATTGGCGCGCGCGGGACGGGAAGGGTACGCTCGGGGTCGTGGCCTGAACGGGCCCTGACCGAGCGACCCTACCCTCCCGGAGATTCACGTGACGACTTCCCCCCGCGAGACCCTGAGCACGACCACGGCCCCTGATGCGACGTTCCTGAACCGCGAGCTGTCCTGGCTGGCGTTTAATGAGCGGGTGCTGGCGGAGGCGCGTGACCTTCGAAACCCCCCGCTGGAGCGCCTGAAGTACTGCGCGATCTGCGGCAGCAACCTGGATGAGTTCTTTATGGTGCGCGTGGCGGGCATTCACCGGCAGATTGCCGCGAATGTGAGCGCGCGGGGCCTGGATGGGTTGCAGCCGCCGGAGTCGCTGGCGTTGGTGCGTACGCGTGTGCGGGTGATGCTGCGGGAGATTGAGCGGACGACCCGCAAGACGCTGGCGGAGTTGCGGCGTGCGGGCGTGCGGTTGGTGCGCATGGGGGATCTGGGGCGGCGGGCGTGCGATCAGGTGCGCGCGCATTACGAGGCGCAGATTCAGCCGGTGCTGACGCCGCTCGTCGTGGACCCGAGCCACCCGTTCCCGTACCTCAGTAACCTGAGTCTGAACCTGGCGGTGCTGCTGGCGGGGGGGATGAAGGGCCGGAGTTCGCGCGGGTGAAGGTGCCGGTGGGGGTGCTGCCGCGCATCGTGGAGGCCGGCGGGCAGTTCCTGCTGCTGGAGGACGTGATTGCGGCGCACCTCCCGGATCTCTTCAAGGGGCGTGAGGTTCTGGCGAGTTACGTGTTCCGGGTGACTCGGAACACCGATTACGAGTTCGAGGAGGAGGAGGCCGAGGACTTGTTGGCGACCATCGAGGATGGGTTGCGGCGGCGGCGGTTCGGTGCGGCGGTGCGGTTGGAGGTGACGCGGGACATGCCGGAGGCGGTGCAGGATTTCCTGCGGGAGCGTCTGAATCTCGCGCCGGAGGACGTGTTCATGCTGGATGGGCCGTTGGGCACCGCGGACCTGATGGGGTTCCCGGCGAGCCGCCCGGACTTGAGTGCGCCGCCGTTCACGCCGCACCTCCCGGACTTGGAGGGCGACGACGATCACGAGGAGGAGAGCGTGTTTGCGACGTTGCGTGCGGGGGACGTGCTGCTGCACCACCCGTACGACAGTTTCGACGCGGTGCTGGATTTCCTGGAGGAGGCCGCGAACGACAAGCACGTCTTGGCGATCAAGCAGACGCTGTATCGCACGGGCGATGATCGGCGTCTGCTGAATGCGCTGCGGACGGCGGCGGAGCAGGGCAAGCAGGTGGTGGCGTTGATTGAGCTGAAGGCGCGGTTCGATGAGCAGCGCAACATCAGCTGGGCGCGCAAGCTGGAGCGGGCGGGCGCGCACGTGGTGTACGGCTTCGCGGGCCTGAAGACGCACGGGAAGGTGGCGTTGGTGGTGCGCCGGGAGGGCGGGACGCTTCGCCGGTACGTGCACGTCGGGACGGGCAATTACAACGCGAAGACAGCGCGGTTGTACACGGACCTGAGCCTGTTGACGGCGAACCCGCAGTTGGGGGATGACGTGGGGCGGTTGTTCAATCACCTGACCGGGTACGCGGACGCGGAGTACGATGAGTTGCTGGTGGCGCCTGACACGGCCCGCAGTGGGTTCCTGGCGCTGCTGGAGCGGGAGGCGCGGCATGCGCGTGCGGGGCACAGCGCGTGGGTGCGCCTGAAGATGAATCAGCTGACCGACCCGGGCATGATTCGCGCGTTGTATGACGCGTCGGCGGCGGGCGTGCGGGTGGAGTTGATCATCCGTGGGGTGTGCTGCCTGCGGCCGGGCGTGCCGGGCCTGAGTGACACGATCCGCGTGAAGAGTCTGCTGGGGCGGTTCCTGGAGCATGCGCGCGTGTACGCGTTCGCGAATGCGGGGCATCCGGAGGTGTTTATCGGGAGTGCGGACTGGATGAGCCGGAACCTGAATCGGCGGGTGGAAGTGATCGCGCCCGTGCGGGATGAGCGGCACCGCGCGACGCTGCTGAGCATCCTGGACGCGGAGTGGACGGATGAGCGTGGCGCGTGGGACTTGCGCACGGATGGGCGGTACACGAAGCTCGCCGGGGAGTACAGCGCGCAGGAGGCGTTCATGCGCACGCACGGGCACCTGGGCCGGTAGGTTGTTGCAGCGGGCCTGCAGCCGGCGGCCCGCTGCACCGATGAGGAGCGTCTGGCGTTCCTCATCGGTGCAGCCCGGTGACGTTGCGGGGTTGGGCCGGTCAGGGCCCGAGGCGCGGCGGGTCTGCAGGTGGTGTCCGCGTTCCGGCGGGAGGCACGGGTGGCTCCCGTGCCTCCGTCACGCGTCTCGGCTCAGGACGTAGTACGCGCGTTCACCGGCGCGGGCGAGGTCCGTGACGGCGTACCCGTACACGAGGTACGGCATGAGCGTGTCCCGCAGCGCTAGGCGCCACGCGAGCCGTTCCGTTTCGGGGCGGGCGTCGCTGTCGGTGGGGACCTCCACGAGGACGTGGTCGGCGGTGAGCGTGAGGTCCGGCGTGCCGGGCAGCGGCCCGTCGGCCTGCAGGGCGTACGCGCCGTCCGGTTCGCGGGGGGCGTGCGGCACGAACGTGCGCGTGAGGTCCCATTCGATCATCAGGCGGTCCGCGGGGACGACGCCGCCGAGGTCGTACCAGCCGGGGTGGTAACTGACTGCGCGCGCGCCGAGCTTGCCGAGGTTCAGGCGGGCGTTGCGGGCGATGAGCGGGTCGAACGTCCACGTCATGCGGGTCAGGCCCTGCGCGAGCGCCCGCTCGCGCTGCGCGTGCTTGAGGGCGACGGCGGCGCCGCTGCCGCGCCACGCGGGGTCGACGGCGAGCAGGTGCGAGTGGTGCCACCACGCGTCGCCGTGCAGCGCCGGGAAGCCGTACGCGAGGCCGAACGGCACGTCCTCGCCGACGGGGTACGCGCCGAGGACGATGCCGCCGGTGGCGGCGCTGATGCGCAGCATCGTGCCGGGCAGCACCTCGCGGTCCGCGTACCCCCACGCGGCGATCTGCACGGTTTCGAGTGCGCGGAACGCGGCAGGGTCCGTGACGTCCCGGATGGTGTAGGGCGCGGTCAAGCGCGCACCTCGTCACGAATCTCGGCGAGCTCCTCCACGTACGCGCGGTCTAGTGTGACGCCCGTGCCGGCCCCCTGCGGCACGCGCTGGTGCCCGTCGTGCATTTCCAGCGGCTCCAGGATGATGTCGCGCTCCCAGTAGCGGCTGGCGCTGGCGGTGTCGCCGGGCAGGCGGAAGTTCTCGAGGGTGGACAGGTGGATGTTGTGCGCGCGGCCGATGCCGCTTTCCAGCATGCCGCCGCACCAGACGGGCAGGCCGCTCGCGCTCGCGAGGTCGTGCACGCGCCGCGCTTCCGCGTGCCCGCCGACGCGCGCGACTTTGAGGTTCACGACGCGGCCCGCGCCGAGCTGCACGGCTTTGCGGACGTCGGCGGCACTGGTGATGCTTTCGTCGAGGCACAGGGGGGTGCGCAGTCGGGCCTGCAGCGTCGCGTGGTCCACGAGGTCGTCCCACGCGAGCGGCTGCTCAATGTACGTGAGGTGGTGCGCGTCGAGCGCGGTGAGCGCGCGGGTGTCCGCGAGGGTGTAGGCGCTGTTCGCATCGACGGTGAGGTTGATGTCCGGGAAGGCTTCGCGGGCGGCGCGGACGGGCTGCTCGTCCCAGCCGGGCTTGATCTTGAGTTTGATGCGGCGGTACCCCTGCTGGACGTGCCGCGCGACGGCGTCCACGGTGGCCGCCTCGTCCGCCTGAATGCCGAGGCTCACACCGACGGGCACGCGGTCGCGGACGCCGCCGAGCAGCTGCCACAAGGGCGTGCCGAGCGCGCGGCCCCACGCGTCCCACGCGGCCATCTCCACCATGGCTTTCGCCATGCGGTTCCCGCGGAACGGCGCGAGGGCGGCCGCGACCGCTTCGGGGTTCGGGAAGTCCCGCCCGAGAACGCGCGGCAAGAACACCTCGCGCAGCAGGTGCAGCGCGCCGGGGATGTTCTCCTCGCGGTACATGGGCGCCATTTCCATGGTGCCTTCGGCGACGCCGGTCACGCCGTCGGCGTGCAGGACCAGCAGCGGGATGACCTTCTCGGTCTGCACGCCGAAACTCGTCTCGAAGCGGAATTTCAGGGGGAGGCGGACCACGAACAGCTCAGCACGGTCGAAGCGCATGCGTTACCGTACCGCACTGCGCCCCTGCAGGGAAAAGCCGGGACCCGCAGGTCCCGGCAGGGTCACGTGGCGTTTACGTGAGTTCGCCGCGTTCGCGCAGGCGTTGGGCGAGTGCGTCCGGTTCGAACAGGTTCACGCCCGCGCCGTACGTGTGCGTGACGGCGCGTGTGATGACGTAGAAGCCCAGCGCGAACCCCACCAGGAAGATGCCCATGGCAGGGAGGCGCAGCACGGCGTTCGCTTCGGCGACCTGCGCGTTGAACGCGGCCGTGCCGAATTTTGCCTGCACGAGGTGCAGGTTCACGACGTAGTTGATGATGCCGGCGATGAGTTCCACGACGGCGAGCACGAGCGTGGCGTGCCCGAGCGCGCGTTTCACGTTCGGGTGCGCCATGGCCAATTGCGTGGCGCGCCGTCCTTCTTCCTTCTCGGTGAGGCTGACGACGTCCAGGAAGATGCGGAACAGCGGCATGCCGACGGCGACGCTGCCGAGCGCGAATGCGAACGTCAGGAAGCGGGTGGCGCTGTCCTTGAGCGCGAACTGCCAGCCGTCCACCGTCCAGAAGGCGAGGGCGCCGTTCACGAGGGCGGTGAGGCCGCCGAAGATGGCGATGGGGGAGAGGCTGCGGTTGCGGATGAAGTCCCACGCGACGTACGCGACGGGAATAAGGGCCGCGACGAGGTACGCGTTGGTGTTGCCGCGCGTGCCGCCGCCGAGCAGGTCGCTGACGACGACGCCGGAGCCGAGGCCGGTGGGGCTGAGGATGAAAATGGGGATCAGCAGCGTGAAGACGAGGTCCCAGACGGTTTTCGGGACGCGCTTCCGGGGGGCGGGCGTGGTCATGTGCACGCATCGTACCGTCCGCCCGTGAGGAAGGCACCGGGACGCACGGCCATAAAAAAGCCGCCCTTTCAGGCGGTGATAATCATAGGATACCGTGGGATGCAGCGGGCGTCAAGGGTATGCACCGCGCGCCGCGGCGGGGACCGCTGACGTGCGCGCGGCGTGGCCGCGCCCCTCGGCTCAGGCGCGCTGCAGCGTGAGCGGTCCGAACGCGTCGCCCCACACGTCCGCCTTGTCGCGCGCGCCGCTCAGGTCGAGGTCGCGGGCGCCCGTCACCGTCAACGTCCACGTCCGGCCCGCGCGCGTCAGCGCCTGCACGGCGGACGCGTGCGCGTGGCTGCGGTCGAGGCCGTCCGCGACGCGCAGCACCCCCGCGAGGCGCCGCACCAGCCCCTGCCGCTCCGCGCTCAACGACGTGAACTCCGGGTGCGTGGGCTTCGGGGCGCTCTTGCGGTGGTAGCGGGCCAGCAGCGCGATGAGTTCCACCTCAGTCGGCGAGAAGCCGCGCAGGCCCGCATGCCGGATCAGGTACGCGCTGTGCTTGTGGTGGCTGCTCTGCGCGACCGCCAGGCCCACCTCGTGCAGCAGCGCCGCCGCGCCCAGCAGGTCCGCGCTTTCCGGCGGGAACCGCTCCCCGTGCGCCGCGAGCCGCCCCAACACGTCGCGCGCGAGGCGCGCCACGTGCCGACCGTGCGGCAGGTCCGCGTGGAAACGTGCGGCGACGTCCAGCACGCTGCGTTCGCGCGCACTCAGGCCCGCTTCCCACTCGGCCTCCTGCGCGAGTGCCTCCACGAGCATGCCCTCGCGCAGCGCGCCCTCACTGACGGTCACGCGCCCCGCGCCGAGCGTCTCGAGCGCCGCGACGAGCACCGCCAGGCCCGGAATGATGATGTCGGTGCGGCGCACGTCCAGGCCGGGCACGCGCGCGCGTTTCGCCGGGCCGAGCTTGCGCAGATCCGCGAGCAGCGCGGCGAGGTCCGCGACGGGGAACGTGAAGCCGTTCACGCTGCCCGTCGCGCCCGCGCGGGCCATCAGCAGCGCGCCCGCCGCCTCGAACGTCCCGCTCGACCCGATGACGGTCGTGTCCGCCCCGGGCGTGAACGCCTGCAGGTGCGGCAGCAGCGCGCCGCGCACAGTCGCCATGACTTCCCGCACGGCCCCCTCGCTGGGCGGGTCGCGGTCCAGCAGCGCGCGCATCCGCTCGGACCCCACCGGCAGGCTCACGACGTGGTGCGCGCCGCGCTCGTCGCCGCGCGCCAGTTCCAGGCTGCCGCCCCCCAGGTCCAGCAGGACGTTGTCCGGCCCGAACTGCACGCTGTGCGCGGCGCCCAGGTACGTGAGCTGCCCTTCGCGCTCCCCGCTGATCACCGTGAGGGGTACGCCCGTGGCGTGCGCCACGCGGGCTAGCACCTCATCGCGGTTGCGGGCCTCCCGCACGGCGCTCGTCGCGTACAGGCGCAGTTCGTGCACCTGCGCGGCGCGCGCGAGGTCCCGGAAGTGCGACACCGCCTCCACCAGGCGCGCCACGCCCTCCTCGTTCAGTCGGCCCTGATCGAGGTGCGCGCCGAGGCGCGTGCGGACCTTCAGGGCGTCCAGCACCCGGTACCCGCCCGAGCGGGCCTCCGCGAGCAGGAGATGGCAGGAGTTCGTGCCGACGTCGGCCACCGCGAAACGCATACGCACAGTGTACGAGCCGCGCGCCCCACCACGCCGACGCCGAGCGGCGCGGCAAGAGGGCTGTAAGACGCCGCCCGCTACCCTGGGGGCACCCATGAGCACCTCGACCGCGCCCCTGATGACGCCCGCGCCGGATGAAGCTGCCCGCGTGGCGGCCCTGCTGCGCGACGCCGAAGCGCTGATTCTGGTGGACGCCCCCCGCGCGAGCGCCCTCGCGCAAGACGCGCAGGTCGCCGCGCAGGCCCTCTGCGACGTCGCCCTCGAGAGCCTCGCGTGGGTGCTGCACGGCGCGTCGCTGTACTTCCGCTCCCGTTTCGTGGAGGCGCGCGACGCCTACCACCGCGCCCTCGACCTGGGGCGCCGCGCCGGCGACGGCGCGCTGCAGGCACGCGCCCTGAATGGCCTGGGCATCACCGAGGAACGCCTCGGCGATTACGGCAGCGCCATGGAGCTCTTCCTGGAGAGCCTGCGCGTCGCGCAGGAACACGGCGATGAACGCGGGCGCCTGCGCGTCCTGAGCAACATCGCCGTGACGCACGCGGAACTCGGCGAGTACGACCGTGCCCTGCAGGCGCACCTGGAAATCATCGACGCCGCCCGCGTGGTCGGGGACCGCGTGATCGAGTCGAGCGCCATGGCGAACGCCGTCGTCGACCACTACACCCTCGGCGCGTACGAGCAGGCGCTCGCCGTGGCGGACGAACACATTGCCACCCTGCGGGACGCGCGCCTGCCGCAGCATGAGGTCGTCGTCGGCGCGTACCGCGCCCTCACGCTGCTGGACCTGGGCCGCGCCGCGGACGCCCTGGACGCCGCCACCGCCCTGCTGCCCCTCGTGGCGGACGTCGGCGACTACGACTACATCTGCCACGTGCACATCACGCTCGGACGCGCGCACCACGCGCTGGGCACCTTCGACGCCGCCGAGGCGCACCTGCGCGCCGCCGTGGACGCCGCGGGCGCGCACACCCTGCGCCTGCGCGAACGCGACGCGCACCACCACCTGAGCGACCTGTGCGCCGCGCGCGGCGACTGGCACGCCGCATACTCCCACATGCGCGCGTACCACGACCTGGAGCGCGCCCTGCACGCGCAGGACGTGGACCGCAAAACCAAGGTGCTGAGCGCCCAGATGCAGGTCGAGATGCTGCGCCGCGAAGCCGAGGTGGAACGCCGTCGCAGCCAGGAACTCGCCGCTGCGAACACCGCCCTGCAAGAAGCGCAGCAGCACCTCGCGCACCGCGCCACGCACGACGCCCTTACCGGCCTCGCGAACCGCGCGCACTTCCACGCGGAAGTCGAGCGGGCCCTCGCGGAACGCGGCGAGTCGGCCATCGCCGTGCTGTTCATCGACCTGGACCGCTTCAAGCACATCAACGACACGCTCGGGCACGACGTCGGCGACGAACTGCTGCGCGAAGTCGCGCGCCGCCTGCGCGCGAACGTGCGCGCTGCGGACCTCGTGGCCCGCATGGGCGGCGACGAGTTCACGCTGCTGCTGCGCGACCTGCACGACGAGCGCGACGCCGAACGCGTCGCCCGCAAACTCCTCACGGCGCTCACCGGCGCGTTCGAGCTGCGCGGCCAGCGGCTGTTCGTCACGGCGTCCATCGGCGTGGCCCTCGCCCCGCGTGACGGCCTGGACGTCACCACCCTGCAGAAGCACGCCGACATCGCCATGTACCGCGCCAAGCAGAGCGGCAAGAACGGCGTGCGCACCTTCGCGGCCAGCATGGGCGAGCAGGAAACCGAACAGCTGGACCTGGAACGTGACCTGCGCGCCGCGCTGCACGGCGACGAGCTGCGCCTGCACTACCAGGGGCAGTTCGACGTCGCCACCGGCACCCTGAACGGCTTCGAGGCGCTCGTGCGCTGGCAGCACCCCCGCCTGGGCCTCGTGCCGCCCGCGAAGTTCATCCCGATCGCGGAGACCACCGAACTGATCGTGCCGTTGGGCGCCTGGGTGCTGCGCGAGGCGTGCCGGCAGGCGAGCGCGTGGGGCGCGAACGAGCGCGGCTTCACGGTGTCCGTGAACGTCTCCGCCGTGCAGTTCGACCGGCCGGACTTCGTGACGACCGTCGTGCACGCCCTGCAGGACAGCCGCCTGCGCGGCGAGTGCCTGATCCTGGAACTCACCGAAAGCCTGGTGCTGCGCGACCCGGACCGCGCCATCGCGCAGATCGAACAGCTGCGTGCCCTGGGCGTGCGCGTGGCCCTCGACGACTTCGGCACCGGCCAGAGCAGCCTCGCGGTGCTGCGCCGCCTGCCGTTGGACTTCCTGAAAATCGACCGGTCGTTCATGAACGCCGCGACGCCCGAGGAACGCGTGGACGCCACCCTGCTGGTCGGCGTGATGATCACGCTCGCGCACGGCCTGAACCTGCACGTCACCGCCGAGGGCGTCGAAACGGGCGAGCAGCGGGACCTGCTGCACACCCTCGGGTGCGACAGCGTCCAGGGCTACCTGCTCGCGCGGCCCGTCCCGCCCGCCGACGCCGCCGCGCTCCTGAACGCCAGCATCAGCCGCAGCGCCTGATCCCCCGGCGGCCCCCACCACAGGCGCGTCATGGGGGCCGCGCCCGCCTACTTCAGGTTCCGGAAGTCCGGCGCGCGCTTCTCCCGGAACGCCTGCAGGCCCTCCTGATGCTCCGCGTGCGTGCCCGCCGCCTGCTGCAGGTGCGCCTCGTACGTCAGCGCGTCGTCCAGCGTGCCGCTCAGCGCCTTGTTCAGCGCGCGTTTCGTGAGGCCCAGCGCCCGCACCGGCCGCGTCGCCAGCCGCTCCGCGTACGCCTGCACGTCCGCCGCGAACGTCTCCGCCGGGAACACGTGCTCGCACAGCCCCAAGCGCAGACCGTCCTCCGCGTTCACGCGCTCCGCGAGGCTCATCAGCTCGAACGCCCGGTGGTACCCGACCAGGCGCGGCAGGAAGTACGTGCTGCCGCTGTCCGGCACCAGCGCGATGTTGCTGAACACCTCAATGAACGTCGCCGCGCTGCTCCACAGCCGAATGTCGCCGCTCAGCGCGAGGCTCGCGCCCGCCCCGGCCGCCACGCCATTCACGGCCGTGATCACCGGCTTCTCGATCCCGCGGATCTTGCGGATCAGGGGGTTGTACGTGTGCTCCAGGTGCTCCGCGAAGCCCATGCTGCGCCCACTCACGTCCCCGAGGTCCTGCCCGGCGCAGAAGCCCCGCCCGGCGCCCGTGATGACGATCACGCGCGCGTCCGCGTCGCGCTCCGCGTCCCGCAGGGCCTTCGTGAGCTCGAGGAGCAGCGCGTCGTTCGCGGCGTTCAACTTGTCCGGTCGGTTCAGGGTGAGGGTCAGCACGCCATTCACGAGGGCGCGCGCCACCACGGGCACAGCGGTGTCGGTCATGCGCCCACCATAACCGAACGACCGTTCGGCCCGTACACTGAGCGGATGAACCCACCCGTCGTGCTCGCCCTGGACGTCAGCAAAACCCGCATTGGGTACGCCGTGAACGTCGGCGACCTCGCGTTCGGCCGCGGCAGCCGCGACCGCACCACCCTCAGCGCCGACCTCAAGGCCGTCGCCAAGAAAGCCCACCACGAAGGCGCCACGCTGTTGCTGCTCGGCCTGCCCCTGCGCACGGACGGTGCCCCCAGCGCCGTCGCCGACCGCGTCCGCAGCTTCGGCAGCGCCCTGCGCGCCGCCGGCCATACCGTTCAGTACCAGGACGAACGCTTCACCACCCAGCGCGCCCGCGACCTCGGCGCCGCCGACCTCGACGAGGCCGCCGCCGTGCAGATCCTCGAACTCTACCTGCAGGGCCAGGCCGCCCGCAGCGAACACTGACCCCCAAACGCGACGGGCGGGCCCATGGGCCCGCCCGGTCAACCGTGAACGCTCAGGCGTCCCGCTCGACGAGGTACGCGCGCTCGATCACGTCCGGCGTGCCCGGGTAGCCCGGCTGGATGCGCGTAATGCGGTCCAGCACGTCCACGCCGTCCACGATGCGCCCGAACACCGTGTGGCGCCCGTCCAGGTGCGGCGTCGGCCCGAACGTGATGAAAATCTGGCTGCCGTTCGTGTTCGGCCCGGCGTTCGCCATGCTCAGCACGCCCTTACGGTCGTGACGGTGCGGCGTCGCCTCGTCCTCGAAGCGGTAGCCGGGGCCGCCACGGCCCGTGCCGGTCGGGTCGCCCGTCTGCGCCATGAAGTCCTGAATCACGCGGTGGAACACGATACCGTCGTAGTAATGGTGCCGCAACAGGTACGCGAAGCTGTTCACCGTCACCGGCACCTCCTCGGCGTCCAGGTCCATCACCAGGCGGCCCTTGCTCGTCTCGAACACCGCGCGGTACTGCTTGCCCGGCTCGATGCCGTCACCGAGTTCCGGCGCGGCGTTGAACTGCGTGGTGCGTTCGTCGCTGAAAAACGGCGTCAGGCGGTAACCGTCAGGAATGTACAGGTCCATGCCCCGCATTCTGACATTCCGCGCATGAGGGACGCCCACACGCGAACGGGCCCGGCGTTCACCCGGGCCCGATCATCTGCACGAACGCGCGTTACGCCTTCGTGACGATCCGCACCGTCAGCACCTTGTCCGGCACGGCCCCCTCGATGGGCGTCTCCCCACCCTGACCGCTCGACGCCGTCTTCGTCAGGCTCTTCAGCACCTCCAACCCCTGCGTGACCTTCCCGAACACCGTGTACTGCCCGTTCAGGAACGACGCCGGCGCCAGCGTCAGGTAGAACTGACTGCCGCCGCTGTTCGGGTCCGCGCTGCGCGCCATGCCCAGCACGCCCGCATCATCGAAGTTCAGGTTCTGACGCACCTCCAGCGGAATGCTGTACCCCGGGCCGCCCTGCCCCCACGTGTCCTTCTTGCCCTCGTCCACGCTGTTCGGGTCGCCGCCCTGCGCCATGAACCCCTCAATGACCCGGTGGAAGCGTGTCCCGTCATAGAAATGGTTCCGCGCCAGGAACACGAAGTTGTTCACGGTCGTCGGCGTGTCGTTCTCCAGCAGGTCCACCACGATCTGCCCGCGGTTCGTGTCGATCACCGCGAAGTAATCCTTCCCGTCCGCCAGCGAGAACGCCGGCTCCACCTTGAACGTCCGCTTCGGCGTGGCCGACAGGGCCGGCACCTCCGTGTACCCCGCGGGCAGCGCCGCCGGCTTCGCCGTCTGCGCCGTGCTGCTCGCCGCGGCGGGCTTCTCGCTGCCACTGTCCTGCGCGCTGCTGTCCGTCTTCGTGTCCGCCTGCGCGGTCGTGGACGTCGTCGAATCCTTCGTATCGGTACTCTGCGCGTTCTGACCCTGAGGTTTGCAGGCGACCAGCGCCAGCGTCAGAAGCGCCAACAAGGCGGCGTTTTTCATCGCCCCAGTCTACCGACTTCACGTGAGGAACGCCCGCCAACCCCACCGCACGCAGACGTACAATGCCACCGTGATCGTGACGATAGATGGTGTCGCCGCCAGCGGAAAATCCAGCGTCGCCTCCGGCGTCGCCCGCGCCCTCCACGTGCCCTACGTGAGCAGCGGCCTGCTGTACCGCGCCGCCGCGCGCGCCGCCCTCAACGCCGGCCTGCCCCTCACCGACGAAGCCGCCCTCACCGCGCACCTCCGCGCCCACCCCCTGCGCCTCGACGCCCGCGCCGACGGCAACCGCGCCTACCAGGGCGACACCGACCTCACCCCCCACCTCCACACCGACGAAGTCGACGACGCCGTCAGCGCCGTCGCCGCCCTGCCCGGCGTGCGCGCCTGGATCGACGACCACCTCCGCAGCCTGCCCGCCCCCTTCGTCGCCGAAGGCCGCGACATGGGCACCAACGTCTTCCCGCACGCCACCGCCAAGTTCTACCTGACCGCCAGCCCCCGCGTCCGCGCGCAACGCCGCGTCAACGAACGCGACGCTGACATCGACGCCATCGAAACGGCCCTGCGCGAACGCGACCGCCGCGACGCCCGCCAGAGCCAACCCGCCCCCGACGCCCACCTCATCGACACCGGCCCCCTTACCCTCCAAGGCGTCATCGACCTCATCCTCCAGCGCGTCCAGGCGGCCCACGCATGACCGCCCCCGCCCCCAAGGACGCCGGCATCATCCCCATCAACCCCTTCCTGTACAACCTCGTCGTCTTCGCCACCAGCATCCCCATGCACCTCCAGGGGCGCCTCCGCGTCGAAGGGCTGGAACACGTACCCCTCAGCGGCCGCGTCATCATCGCCGGCAACCACGTCACCGCCCTCGACCCGTTCGTCATCGCCAACGCCATCCCCAGACCGCGGCGTATCCAGTTCATGGCGAAAAAGGAAATCTTCCGCAACCCCATCATCGGCGGCATTGTCCGCGGCGGCGGCAGCTTCCCCGTCGACCGGCAGAGCAACGACGTCGGCGCCATCCGCAACGCCATCAAGGTGCTCAACGCCGAAGGCATGCTCGGCATCTTTCCCGAAGGCACCCGCGGCGGCGGCGAAATGAACGGCGGCGTCGCCCTCATCGCCCTGCGCGGCAAAGCCCCCATCGTCCCCGTCGGCCTGCGCCTCCACCGCCGCGTCTGGACCGTCCGCTTCGGCCCCCCCCTGCCCCCGCAAGGCACCATCAAAACCCTCACGGCCGAACTCGGCGAAGCCATTCAGCAGCTCGTCACCGCCTGACTTAGCCCGCTCTGGGCCCAAGCGTTCGGGAAAATCAACATCACCCGATTTGGGTCATACAGGTCACGGCCTTTGGCAGAAAACCAAGACCAGTCCCCGGCCTTCCCTTGAGGAAGGCCGGGGACTGGTCTTGAGCAAGGACAGAGTCGATGAGAGGTACTTCTGGACTTTGTGTGTTTTGTCTTGATTCTGCCCAGCGCATAGCCTATGTTTTCCGAGTACACCTTTTATTCCGCCGCGCGGTTCGGGCCATGTTTCATGCCTGTACCGCCGCCCATCTTCTTTCCCCCCTTTTGGAGAGACACCATGAAACAGAGCACCAAACTCCTGGGTTTGATCGGCGCTCTTGCGCTTGCAGGATGCAACCCGGCCTCCCCAACGTCCCCCGCCCAAACGACGCTCAGCGGCGTAGTCAGCGTGGGGCGTGCTGGCGCCGCGGCGGAAGGCGCCACCGTCACGGTGGTGGGCACCAACACCAAAACCACCACGGACGCCACCGGCCACTTCAGCCTCCGCGCCACTGGCAAGACCAACAACCTGCTGATTACCAAAGAGGGCTATGCGTCCACGCGGGTCGAGAACATCGACACCAGCAAGGACCAGAAGGTGGAAGAAATCCTTCGGCGCTCATTTGATCCCAACCTGCCCAGCACGCCCCCGACCGTGACGGTCGACCTCCAGGACGGCGCCACCGTGGGCGACAAGGACCTCGTCTTGAAGGTCAAAACCACCACGAGCAGCCCGGACGTCAATGCGCCCGCGACTGGCATCGTGTCGCTCGAAGTGCCCGCGGGCAGCTCCGGCTACCTGAACGCTGGCCGCACCCGCAGCACCAGCTTCGACCTGACCGGCGACGACACCTTCACCATCAAAGCTGCGGATTTCGCTGCGTACACCGGTGACCTCGATGTGCACGTCACGGTCTACGACTTCAACGGGAACCGCACCCACGTCATCCGCCACGTCAAAGTCAGCGCGGCCGCCAACAACGCCGCCGTGACGCAACCGACGAACCTTGCGCCGCTCGCGGTGACCTTCGCGGACACCGGCACGTTCGGTGCTCTGGGCAAGAACCCCGCTGCAGGCGCCGCCCTCAAGGCCCTCCTGAAGGGCAACGCTGCGCCCCTCAACGCGTTGCGCAAGACCTCGGCAGCCACCGTCACGCCGCAGGCCGCGCCGAACGGCACGATCCTCTGGGTGGACGTCAACTTCACCTACGACCCCACGAAGCCCGCGCCGCGCGCGTTCGAGTTGTACCGCTCGCTCGACGACAAAACCTACACCAAGGCGGTCACCGTCGACCCATCTGACATCGTCCAGAACAAGACCACCGGCGATTACCTGATCCGCGACACCAGCGCCGAGCTCACGCCGGGCGTCAAAACCTACTACAAGATTCGTGCGGTCAGCGATGCCGGCAACGCCGATTCCGCGAGTGTCAGCGTCACGCCGCTCAACCGCTTCCAGGTGAACCTCGTCAGCCCTGGTCAGGGGACCACCGGCGTTGACCGTCGCCCCATCTTCCGCTGGAATGCAACAGGCGCAGGTGCCAGCAGCCTGTACTACGTGCTGGTCTTCGACCGCACCCAGGCTGAGGGGAACACCACAGCGTGGCGGAGCAACCTGATCACCAACGAAACGGCCGCCGTCTACAACCAAGATGGCCGCGCCGCCCTGACCAGCCTGCAGGCCTACCACGCCTACGACTGGCAACTTGCGGCACTCACCACGGACAACCAAGACGCCAGCAAAGTCACCGCTGTCTCTCTGGGCGCGGACTTCTTCAACCTCTTTGGCATCACGCCGAGCGGTGTGGACTCCGTGCAGGCTGGCCCCGTGAATGAATTCGTCACCGGAGGACTCTGATGTACGTCAAGAAAATCGGTAGCTTGAGCCTCTCTGCCGCGCTCCTGTTGGCCGCGTGCAGCCAAACCACCACCAACGCCCCCACGGCGCAACAACCGGCGCACTTCGTGGTCGACCCCACCCACAGCTTCATCAGCAATCAGGTCGTTGTGGGGCTGGAGCAGGGAGTCACCGCTGAAAGCGCGGCAGCGAAAGTGGGCGGCCGTGTCCTGCGCGCCCTCCCGCACCTGAACGCGGCGCTCATCAGCCTGCCCAACAGCATGTCGGTCCAGAAAGCCGTGCGTATCTTCGCGAACAGCGACCTGGCACGCTACGCCGAACCGAACTACCTCATGACCCGTCCCGACGCGAAGCCCGCGCAGATGAACGCCCAAAGCGTCACCGCGCAGGCAACCCTCAACGACCCGCAACTCGGTCGTCAATGGTTCCTGAACAACATGGGCGTGTACAAAGCCTGGGAAACCGCGACCGGAAAAGGCATCCGCATCGGGATTGCCGACGAGGACATTGACCGCCACCACCCGGACCTGTACGGCAACATGGTGTTCCCTGGGTATGACGCGCCGAACGGAACGCTGATCACCGACCAGACGCCCTACGACGGAACCGGCGACCACGGCACCTGGGTGTCCGGCACGGCCGCCGCTGTGGGCAACAACGGGATCGGCGGCGCAGGTGTCGCGCGCGAGGCGGGCATCGTGCCCCTCACCATCACGCACGACCCCACTGGCGCGTCCAACGTGGACTCCGCCATGGC
Organism: Deinococcus maricopensis DSM 21211; assembly: GCF_000186385.1. Taxonomy (NCBI): domain Bacteria; kingdom Thermotogati; phylum Deinococcota; class Deinococci; order Deinococcales; family Deinococcaceae; genus Deinococcus; species Deinococcus maricopensis. The sequence continues at coordinate 3,384,605 of NC_014958.1, read as the reverse complement.
GTTCATCTTCGGCGTTGTCGGCCCGGACGATAAAGCCCCCAGCGAAACGGGCGACACCGATACACCCGCCGGCCACAACGGCTACGTCGACATCATCAACTACTCGTTCGGGGGGAGCAACTACTCGCAGCTCAGCAAAGAAGCCATCGACTTCGTGCTGGCGCACAAAGTGGTCTTCGTGACCTCGGCAGGCAACACCCCCACCACCGGCCCTGCCAGCCCCGCCTGGACACCCGGCGCGATCAGCGTTGCCGCCACCACCCCCCGCGACGAGCGGACAGACTTCTCGAACCGTGGCTGGCACCTGTCCGTCGGCGCGCCGGGCGAAAACATCTGGGTGACCGCCGTTCGCAACAACCCGAGCGACCCCAATGAAGTTCACTATAGCTACGTCAACGGCACCTCGTTCGCCAGCCCCGCCACGGCCGGTGCTGCCGCACTGATCCTCCAGGCGTCCGCCAGCAAAAACGCCGACGGCACCATCAACAAAATCAACCTGACGCCAGCACAGGTTCGCCACATCCTCGAGGACACGGCGTACAAACCCACCGGCGCGTACAGCACGGACGTGGGCAACGGCGTCGTCCGCGCGGACAAGGCCGTCCTGCGTGCCACGCAGGACGCCGCGAACACCGTCGAAAAGGGCGCGAGCGTCAGCATGCGCTTCGTCGCCGCCAGCAACCCGAACGTCGGGGTGCCACTGGTGGGCGTCACCATGGCCGGCGGCAAACGACCGGATCAGCTGCTCTACGCCCAGTCGGCCGCGGGGGACGCCGTCTTCGAGACGGGCACCGTCAACTTCTTCGAAGTGGACGCCGGTCTCTACAAGCTCTACGCCTCCGGCCCCCGGACCGTCATCGCTGGCGGAACCACCGGCAACACGGTCCAGACTGTTGACCTGGCCCCAGGTGACGACATCATCTTCGGTAACGCCAGTGGCGTCTTCCCGATCAGCGTCACGCTACCCACGGACGCTTTCGAGCCGAACAACACCCTCGCCGAGGCGAAATCCATCAGCTTCGGTCAGGCGCGTGACGCTGTGCTCGATGCTGGCGACGCTGACATCTTCACGTTCAGTGGTACCGCTGGTGAGCGCGCCTTCGTGAACACGCAGGCCGTCAGCGGCAATGCCGACACGAAAGTCGAAATTCTGGACAGCGCCGGGACGGTCCTGGCCAGCAACTCGGCGTTCCGCAGTGGCACGACCGACGCCGCGCTGGTCTTCGACGTTCCCAGCACGGGCCAGTACTACATTCGTGTCACAAGCGACAGTGCAGGTAACCCGTTCAACACGTACTGGGTGTCCCTGAGCCGCCTCGTCGGTCAGGAAACCGAACCCAACGGGACTGGCACCATCACCGATGACGTGTTCGCCAACCTCGACCTCAGCGCCACCAACACGCTGAACGTCGGCGAGACGCGCGACGGCGCACTCAGCGCCGGCACGGACGTGGACATCTACGCGTTCAGTGGCACCGCGGGCCAGAAGCTCCTCGCGGACATCAACACCGAGATCGGCGGCGATCCTGACACGATCCTGGCCATTGTCGACGCCAACGGCAAAACCCTGGCCAGCAACGACGACACGAAGTCGCAAGACTCGACGGTGCAGTACACGCTGACTGCGGCTGGGCAGTACTACCTCGTGGTCGGCAACTACGGTGGTCAGAATCCCGAGGGCCAGAGCAATGGCAAGTACCGCGTCACACTGACGCAACGCTAACATCAGCGTTGTTCGACAGGAAGCGGGCCGGGGTACTGTACCCCGGCCCGCTTCCTGTCTGCTCGGATACGCCCTTTCAAGCCAGGTCGTTGCCTCTGGCACGTTGAGAGACCCCATGGGGTCTCTTATTCGGTTGGCTCGAGGATGCGTTGACGACGGGTGGGAACTGACCGTGAGTGGGCGCCCCCTCTTTGAGGCGTAACAGCCAGGAGAATCAGGCTTGTCTGAACCGGGCGTTATCACGAGCTCCGCAGTGCATGTGTATAGCCCCTCGCGCAAGCGAGGGGCTATACACATGCACCTGATCAGTTGCGTTTGATGTTGAATGCGGGCGAGAAGTCTTCCTCGTAGTGCGCCGGGTTTTCGGCGTCGCCAAGCGCCTTGAGCACGCGCACCTTCACACGGTAGGTGCCGTCTGGGGCTTTTTGGCCATCATCCAGGGTTCCGTCCCAGGTGAACGTGTCCCACACGTCGCTGTCGTTGCTGGTCCAGTTGTCGTCCGCATTTCGGCCCCAGTACTCGCTGGTCTGCAGGTTCGCCACTTGCTGACCGGAGGCATTGACGACGGTGACCATTAGGCGACGTGACTGGTGGGCGAAGTGCACACCAACGCTGGGCTCGTCGCCATTCTGGAGCGTATACGTGGTGTTCTCGTCGGCGACGTCTCCATCCTTGAAGAGCAGAGGGAAAGGCAGCGTCTGACCGTTGATCATGGCGTCCTTCAGCACCACGAGCTTCTGGTAATCGCCCTGGAAGCCGCTGTAGGGGATTACGATGCTGTTGACGCGCTGGCTCTTGAGCACGATGTACCCACCGTACTGCGCGAGATCAGGGATGGACGCATCAGCGGTGATCTCAATATTCAGATCGAGTTGCCCGCCGGCAGGAACCGTAATGTCGATGCCCTGCGTGGAGGTCAGTGGGTGCCCGTTGACGTTCACGGTGGCTGCGCCCATGTTCGGCGTGGGGGCCAACGTCGTGCCCGCCAGCGTGAGCGCGGCGTTGTGCGTCACGCTGTACGTCGCGTCTCGCAGCCCGTTGTTGCGCAGCACCACCACCTTGCTCTTGGTCGTCATCCCTTCGCTTTCGCCGAGGGACAGCTTGCTGGGCGTGGCGCTGACCGTCGCGTTGTACGCGCTGACAATGTCGATCATGCCGGCGCCCTGCTTCTGCACGTAATCCAGGGCCGTAGTGGGCTGGCCCGCAGCGGTGTAGAAGTACCGCAGGTTGGCGGTGTTCTGGAAGAGTGCGCGCATGTCCTTGCTGGCAATTTTCGGGTTGGCTTCCAGCAACAGGGCCGCCGCACCGGCGACGTGGGGGGCTGCCATGCTCGTGCCGCTGAGGACGGCGTACCCGCCCGCCGTCTTGGACAGCGGGTAGGTGGAGTAAATGTTGTTGCCGGGGGCGGCAACGTCGGGTTTCAGTTCCAGGTCTGGGCTGCTGCCAAGAGAGCTGCTCGCCGCGGTGCCGCCGCCACCGACGTTCGGCACGAGCGAAGTTTCGTTCGTCCAGGTCATCATGACCGGCTGCGGCATCGCGGCGATCTTCTGACCGTCCGCCTGCTGAATGCCGATCACTGGAATGTCAATGGGCGTCGTGCCGGTCAGGGCCATACCGCCGATGTAGCCGGCGCGGTTGTTGTAGATGATGACGGCGCTGGCGCCAGCTTGCTGGGCATTGAGGGCCTTCTCGTAGAACGTGCAGGTGCCACGGCTGATCAGGGCCACCTTGCCAGTGAGGCTTCCGGCGGCGAAGGGGTTCGTGCCGTTGGCCGTCTTGCACCCTTGCGTGGGGGTGACGGCGACCACCTCGACGGTGCCGGCAACCGGGACGTCCGCAGGACTGCCGGTTTTCCCGTCGTAGTACACACTGCTGCCATCTTGCAGCTTGAACGCGTTGACGGTCGCCTTGAGGTTCGCGACGTTCGCCACGGCGATGACATTTTCGCCGAGCGACGGTGCACCACTGGCGAACTGCCCTTTGTCGCCGCTGTTGCCGGCCGAAACGGTGACGACCATGCCCTGCTTGACGAGGCGGCTGGCGACCTTGCCGGTCGGGTAGTCCGGCCACTGGAACGACGCGCCGATGCTCATGTTCAGCACCTGCATGCCGTCTTTGTACGCGCGCTCCATGGCCTCGATCATGATGCTGGAGCTCGTGGAGCCCGCGCAGCCGAAAACGCGGTAGGAGCCGAAGAACACGCCCGGAGCGACCCCCTTGAACCCAGTAGCGGGGTCGTTGCCGCCGACGATGCCTGCCACGTGCGTACCGTGACCGGCGCAGTCATCCGCGATTTCGTCCTCGACGCGCTGGGTCTTGGTGGTACCGTTAAAGTCGTCGCCTACGAAGTCATGCTGTTTGATGATTCGGCCAGCGAACGCCGGGTGATCGATGTCGATGCCGGTGTCCATGATGGCCACCTTGACGCCTTTGCCCGTCAGGCCGTACTCGTTCTGGGCAATGTCGGCGCCGGTCATGGTGACCGCGCTGAACATTTCCGGCTCGGACGGTACTTCACCGACCGTGTCCTTGGGCAGATCCACGCGGACATCCGGGTAGACGTTCAGGACGCCCGGAAGGCGGCTGAGACGACGAACTTCTGTGTCGCTGGCCTTAATGGCGAACCCGTTGAACAGCGTGTTGTACTCGTGCGTGGTTTGAACGCGGAGGCCACTCTGCGCGAGCTGCTGTTTGAACTGGGCGTGTTGCGTACGGACGCTCTGGGCGTTCAGGGCCGTGGGGTCACCCTCGAGTTCAACAATCCACGCGTTATGAATGCCGGCGGTGCCGACGTCAATGCCGCCGATGGGCGCCGAGGCGTTAGGAGCGGGTGTGGTGTTCTGGCTGCATGCAGTGAGCGCGATAGCGAGCGTTAACAGGCCGGTGGCCTTGATCTTCAGGTTCTTCAAGGGCATGCTCCTTCAGCGTTCAGCGGAGGCTGAGTTCCAGGCGGTAGGTGTTGGTGGTGCTGTTGTCCTTGGCCGTCGCGTCGTCCTTAATGGTGAAACTGGTCAGGCCGATGACGTACGTGCCGTCCGTGAGGACGTTGTAACGGATTTCGCTGTCCAAGCCAGTGCCGCCGTCGTCATCGCGCTCCAGCAGGGTTTTGCCGTCAGGGGCGTAAAGATACAGGACAGGGTCGAGGGTGCTGGTCGGGTTGGTGTTCTTGCCAAGCGCCCGGATCAGCACCTGATCGCCGGCTTTGGCGGTGAACTTGAACCAGTCGTAATCGCGGTCCTGACCGGCGATGCTTCCCGTGACGTTCTGTCCGTACGTGAGCGGTGCCGCTGCGGCCGCCGAATCGTTGGGTTCGAATGCATCAGCAATGTTCACGGTGACCGTGGCGGTGCCGTCAGCCGTCTTTCCATTGGTTTCGACGGCGCGTGCAGTGTAGGTGTGGGCACCGTTGTTCGCATACGTGTAAGTGGCTGTGAAGGTATAGGGGGCGGTGCTGTCTTCGCCCAGCTTGGTGGTGCCTTCATAGAACTCCACCCGTTGGACCCCCATCGTGCGGCTGGTCGTGGCGGTCAGGGTGGTCGCACCCGGAAGGTTGACGGTGGCAGGGTCAGCCTGGAGCGTAACCTTCAGGGCCGGCAGCGGGGGGGTGCTGGTGTCGGTGCACGCGGCCATCACGAGCGGAATGGCCAACGCGAGCAGGGCGAACTTGCGAGGGTGCATCAAAATCTTCACTCCTTGGGTGTGCCACAACAGCAGAACAGCCGAGAGAACGACCTTTCGTCTGTGTGGGCGCTAAGTTGAAGTTGCCCCTCATCCTAACGTGCTTGTTGGCCGCTGCGATAGTGACTCATCTTCCTTTCAAACATCACTCACCTGCGCTGCCTCGAATTGTTGGTGGTCAACAGGAAGGAGGGCCTGGTGCTCGACCAGGCCCTCCTTCTGCGTCCATCCCCTAGCGGACTTGCGTGGCGGGGAAAACCTGTCGGGGTTGCAGGTACTCGTCCTGCGCGCTGATCAGCTGGATTTCGCGCGTGCCGGCAGTGTGCGTGCGGTCGAGGAGCGCGTACAGGGCGCTGGTGGCGAGGCTGAGGCTCAGCCCGGCGTCATGGGTGCGCAGGTAGTGCCCGAGGAACAGCGCCGCGATGGCGTCGCCGGTGCCGTTGCGGGGCGGGTCGAGGGGCAGCAGCGGCGTGGTGCACAGCCACGCGCCGGCGTCGGTGACGGCGAGCGTCTCGATGGTGTCGGGGGCGGCGTCGGCGCGGACGAGGCTGGTGACGATCACGATGCGGGGGCCGCCTGCGCGCAACTGCGCGCGGAGGGTGTCGGCGGCGCTGAGGGCGTCCGTGAGGGTGTGGACGTCCGCGCCGGTCAGGAGGTTCAGTTCGAACTGGTTGGGCGTGACGATGTCCGCGGCGCGGATGGCGCGTTCGCGCAGCGCGTCGGGAATTTCCGGGCGGACGAACACGCCACGGCCCACGTCGCCCATGACGGGGTCGCAGCAGTACAGCGCGTCCGGGCGGACGGCGCGCACGCGGTCCACGGCGCCGAGGACGGCGTCGACTGTTTCGGCGGTGCCCATGTAGCCGCTGAGGACAGCGTGCATACTGCCGAGCGCGCCGCGTTCCGCGATGCCTTCAACGAGGTCCGCGACGTTTTCCGGCGGGAAGACGTTGCCGCGCCACGCGCCGTACCCGGTGTGGTTGCTGAATTGGACGGTGTGGATGGCAGCGACGTCGAAGCCGAGGCGCTGGAGAGGGAACATGGCGGCGGCGTTGCCGACGTGGCCGTAACTCACCCACGATTGAATGGACAGGATGCCGGGCGCTTGGTCGTTCATGCGCCTCAGCATACGTGCCGGTGGGGTTCAGGCGATGGGGTGGTCCTGGTAGAGGCGCACGAAGCGCTGCAGGAATTTCAGGCCGCGTTCGAGGCTGCCGGGGCTGACCCATTCGTCTTCGCGGTGGGCGTTGCCGCCGGTGTATACGCCGAGGGCAATGGCGGCTACGTGGTGCGGCGCGGCGGCGTTCGCGTCGGTGCTGCTGCTGGCGGTGCGCAATTCCAGGCCGCCGACGGTGGCGGCGGCGCGCGCGAGGCGGAGGAGGTCGTCGGCGTGCAGGTCCCCGCCGGGGCGGTCGCCGACCTGGTCGATGCGGACGCTCACGCCGCCCTGGCGGGCGGCGCCTTTGATGGCGTGCTGCGCGCGTTCGCACAGGCGCTCCAGGGCTTCCGGGTCGAGGGAGCGCAGGTCGAGGAGGCACTCGGCGGTCGCGGCGATGCTGTTCACGCTGTTGCCGCCGCTGGCGACGCCGACGTTCAGGGTGGTGCGGGGGGACGTGGGCGTGTGCAGGGCGTACAGGGCGGTAATGGCGAGGCCGAGGGCGTGCAGCGCGCTGGGTTGCTGGTCGCCCCAGGAGTGCCCGCCCGGGCCGGTGAACGTGACGCGGTAGCGGCGCACGCCGACGGCGCGCGTGACGGCGAGGCCGAGGTAGCCGTCCACGGCAACGAAGGCGCCCATGCGGGGGGCGTGCTGCGCGAGCAGGTGCTTGGCCCCCTTGAGGTCCCCGAGGCCTTCCTCGCCGGTGTTGGCGACGACCCACAGGGGCCGGGTGAGGCGCGCTGCGTCGAGCTCGCGTAGGAACGCGGTGAGCACGGCGAGGCTGGCGCTGTTGTCGCCGATGCCCGGCCCGACGAGGCGCCCGCCGTGTTCACGGACGGTGACGTCCGTGCCGGCGGGGAAGACGGTGTCGAGGTGCGAGGCGAGCACCAGGGCCTGCCCGTCGGTGGGGCCGACGCGGACGATGACGTTCCCGGCTTCGTCGGTGGTGGGGGCGTAGCCGAGATCTGTCCAGAGGCGCGTCATGAGGGCGGCGCGCTCGCCTTCCTGGAAGGTGGGGGCGGGCGTTTGCGCGATCACCTGGAGGGAGGACAGCGGCATGCCCGCACAGTGTAGCGCCTCGCTCGGGGCAGGCGGCGCGCCGGGCGGTGGGGGAGGGGGTCCGTCAGGATGCATGCACACGAATCAGGTTGGGAGGGCCGCCCCGGTCGTCCAGGGCGGCGGGTGCGGGGGTCAGCGGTGACCGCGCAGGACCTGCGAGCCGATGGCGGCGGCGAGGCCGACCAGGCCGGCTTTCACCATGGGGTTGGCGAGGGTGCCGCCGGGCGCGAACATCTCCTCGAGGGGGCTGCGGCCGTCCTGCGTCTGCGGGCCGCGCTTCTGGATGAGGGCCGGGCCGGATTGCTGGATGGCGCCCGCGAGGTCGTCGTCGTCGTCGTGGCGGGCGGCGGTCACGGGGGTGTCCGGGTGCGCGTTGATCGCCTGCGCGAGCGCGGAGCGCTGGTCGGGCGACAGGGTGCGCACGAAGTCGCGGTACGCGTCGCGCTGCTGTTCCGCGGGCGCCTGCTGCATGTACTGCGTGACGACCTGACCGGCTTCGCGTTCGTCGAGGTCGCCGCGTTGGGCGCGGCCCATCTGTTCCTGCAGGCCTTTGAAGAGATCACCGAACATCGCTCACGCTCCTTCTGCCGGCGTTCCTGCCGGGCGGGTGGTTCTGCCGTCACGCTAACTGCCGCGTTTTGGTGGGCTGTGAGGGGCGCGCCAAGCCGCATTGAGAGTTCGCGTGGGCGAAACGTCCCGGACGGCGCAGGGGGTTACGGTTCCGGCGGGCCACGACGCTACAGTGGACACCGTATGCGTTCCCTCGTGCTGATCGGTCACGGCTCCCACCTGAATTCCGAGTCTGCGGGCGCGGTGTACCGCTATGCGGAACTGCTGCGCGAACGCGGCCTGTTCGACGAGGTCGTCGAGGGGTACTGGAAGGAGGAGCCGAGCCTGCGGCAGGTGCTCCGCACGTGCCGGTACACGGACGTGACCGTGATTCCCATGTTCATCAGCGAGGGGTACTTCACGGAAACCGTGATTCCGCGCGAGCTGGGCCTCGGGCATCAGGGGCCAGTCCCACCCGAGGGCATCGCGCGCGTGCTGGGCGGGAAGACCGTGCGGTACACCCTGCCGTACGGCGTGCACGCCAGCATGAGCGACGTGATCCTGGCGCGCGCGCATGAGGCGCTGCCGGACGCGAACGCGCAGGACACCGCGCTGGTCATCATCGGGCACGGCACCACCCGCAACGAGAACAGCAACCGCGTGATTCACCAGAACGCCGAGCGGCTGCGCGCCGCCGGGCTGTTCGCGGAAGTGCACGCGCTGTTTCTGGACGAGGACCCACGCCTCAGCACCTGGACGGACGTGGTGCGCAGCCCCCGCGTCGTGATGGTGCCGTTCTTCGCGTCCGAAGGGTGGCACACCCTGGAGACCATCCCCGAGGATCTCGGGTTGACCGGTGAGGTGACGACGTTCGGGGCGCAGACGGTGTACTACAGCAAACCGACCGGCACGCACGCCATGGTCGCGGACGTCGTCCTGAACCTCGCGGAGGGCGCGCGCGGTCAGAGCCTGCAGGGCGGCGACGTGGACGCGCACCACGCGCAGGCGTGGGACACGTTCATGCGCCTCGCGCAGGGGGGCGTGCGCCTCGGGGAGGCCGTCATCACGCCGCAGGCGGGCGTGTTCGAGCTGCGGCACATGCTGGACGAGGGACGCGGGAACGCGGGCCTGCACACGGTCGTCACGCCCGAAGGGGTCCGCGACGTCGTCCGCGAGGACGAAGGCGGGCACCACCGGCCCGTTCACACGCTGCGGAACCTCCCGAGGGGGTGGCGGGCGGTGCTGAGCGCCGAGGACCTCCCGCGCGCCGTGCATTACCTGTACCCGGCGGTGGTGGAGGAGTCGTTCGCGTGTCACACGCACGCGCTGCACACGACGCCGTGGGCGACGACCGCGCGCCGCCAGACCGGCATCTACACGAAGGTGCAGTCCGCAACGGCCGAGCAGGTGGAGGCCGCCGCGCGCGACGTCTGCAGTCGTTGCCTCAAGACGCGCTTGTGGGCCAGCCAGAAGCTCGACAGCACCGTGTTCGACGGCGTGCCCGGCGGCATTCCGTGCCCGGAGGCGTGCACGTTGCTCGTCGCGGAGGTGCGGGAGCGCATGAGCGCCAAGGCGGGTGGCGGGCACCACCACTGAGCGCCAAAGGGGCAGGGCGGGGCACCTGCACGGTGCCCCGCCCTGCCCCTTTGACCCGGGTTACTCGTCAGCCCACACGGTCTGGATCAGGCTGGTGTCCTGCTCAGCGGTGCCCACGACCGGCAGCATGAAGGTCATGCTCTGGCCGGTCGCGGTGTTCTTCAGCGTGAACGTCACGGGGCGATTCACGGCCACGGACGTGTCGGCGCGCGTCACGGTCACGCCGAGCGCGAGGCCGGCGCCGAGCGTTGCGCTGTCCAGGCTGACGTTCACGCCGCTCGGCGCGTCCGACGTGAGTTCCAGCTGGCCGGTCACGTCCACGTCGTTGCCGCTGGGCAGGCCGATGCCCGCGCCGTCCACGAGGATCGTCTGCCACGCCGACTCGGTGTACAGCTCGCTGTAGCCGAGGACGTCGCCGCTGTCCTGCACCTTCACGATGCTGGCGGGCGCGGCGCTGCTCACGCCGGCGAGGGTGCTGCCAAGAAGACTCAGGGTCAGGATGAAGTTACGCATGGGGTCCCTCCTTCAGGGAGGGCGGGCGCGTGCGCGCCCGCCGCTTGATGCCCCTATGGTCGGTGGGCCCTGTAAAGCGCGCGTGCACGTTTCTTGCCGGTTCTGCGTACGCTTTGTGCAGGTTCCGTGAAGCCGGTACGCTGGTGCGCATGAACGACACGCACGCACTGATCGAGCGGTACTACGCGGCCTTCAACCGTCAGGACTGGACCGGCATGCTGGAGTGCCTCACGCCGGACGTGCAGCACGACCTGAACCAAGGCGCGCGCGAGGTCGGTGTGGACGCCTTCCGCGCGTTCCTCGCGCGCATGGACGCCAGTTACCGTGAGGAGCTGCGTGACGTCACCGTCCTCGTGAGTGCCGACGGCACCCGCGCCGCCGCGGAGTACACCGTGCACGGCACGTACCTCCGCACCGACGAGGGCCTGCCCGAGGCGAACGGGCAGACGTACGTCCTGCCCGGCGGGGCGTTCTTCGACGTGCGTGACGGACGCATCGCGCGCGTCACGAACTACTACAACCTGCAGGACTGGCTGCAGCAGGTCGGCGCTTGACGCTCAGCGTCACGCCCCTGAGCGGTGAGGACGCGCGCGGCGTCCTTGCGGACCTCGGGCGGCTGCGGCAGACGGTGTTCCGCGCGTACCCGTACTTGTACGACGGGGACGCCGCGTACGAGGAGGCGTACCTGCGCACGTACCTGGACGCGCCCGGCAGCCTGATCGTCGTCGCGCGCGACGGGGACCGGGTGGTTGGCGCGAGCACGGCCACGCCCCTCGCGGGGGAGATGCCGGACGTGCGCGCGCCGTTCGAGCGGGCCGGGGAGGACGTGCACGCCGTGCTGTACTTCGGGGAGAGCGTCCTGCTGCCCGAGTACCGCGGGCGCGGCCTGGGGCACGCGTTTTTCGATGCGCGCGAGGCGCACGCCCGCACGCTCGGCAAACCCACCACCGCGTTCTGCGCCGTGGTGCGCCCGGACGATCACCTGCGCCGCCCCGCCGACTACACGCCGCTCGACGCGTTCTGGACGCGCCGCGGGTACGCGCCCCGCGCGGACCTGCGCGGCACCATGACGTGGCGGGACCTCGATGAGGCCGCCCCGACCCCCAAACCCATGCAGTTCTGGGTGCGCACCGCGCCATACTGAAGCGCGTGACCCCTGACGTGATCCGCGTGGCGAGCGCCCAGTACCCCGTGGGGTACTTCGCGCACTGGGACGACTTCGAAGCCAAACTCAGCACCTGGGTGCAGGACGCCGCCCGCGCGGACGCGCAGCTGCTGGTGTTCCCGGAGTACGCCAGCCTGGAACTCGTCAGCCTGTGCAGCGAAGCCGTGCAGCGCGACGTGCGCGCGCAGCTGCCCGCCATGCAGGCGTTCCTGCCGGCCCTGCACGCTCTGCATGAGCGCCTCGCGCGGGACACCGGCACGTACATCCTGGGGGGGAGCGTGCCGGTGGAGGCCGCGAGCGACGTGTTCGTGAACCGCGCGCACCTGTACGGTCCGGACGGCACGCGCGCGTGGCAGGACAAGCTCGTCATGACCCGCTTCGAGGATGACCAGTGGGGCGTGAACCCCGGCCACGGCCTGAGCGTGTTCGACACGGCGCTCGGGCGGCTCGGCGTGAACATCTGCTACGACAGCGAGTTCCCGCACCTCGCGCGCGCGCAGGCCGAAGCAGGCATGGAAGTCCTGCTGGTGCCCAGCTGCACCGAGAGCGCCTGGGGGTACCACCGCGTCCGCACCGGCAGCCTCGCCCGCGCCCTCGAGAATCAGGTGTACGCCGTGCACGCGCCCCTTGTCGGCGAGGCCCCCTGGACCGAGGCCATCGACAAGAACAGCGGCGCCGCCGGGGTGTACACGCCCAGCGACAACGGCCTGCCGGCCGACGGGCTGCTCGCGCTGGGCCGCATGAACGAGCCGGCGTGGCTGCACGCCACGCTGGACCTCGCGTTGACCCGCGCGGTCCGCGCAGACGGGCACGTCCTGAACGCCCGCGACTACCCGAAAGCCGCCGCGCGCACCGCGGACGGCGCGGGCCTGTGGCGCGTCTGAACTGAATAGAAGGGCCTCGGGTGCCCCCTGGCCCGAGGTGACCTTCAGGCGCGCGCGAGGATTTCCGTGACCATCTCGGGCTGCAGGCCCAGCGCGGCGTCCTGCGCGCTGACCCGTTCGTCCTCGCCCCAGCTTTCCAGGGTCAGGTGCGTGGCGCCCGCCTCGCGCAGCAGGGCGCTGACCGTCAGCAGCAGCGCCCGGCGCAGCGCGCCGCCGGCGCGCAGGTCCGCGCGCACGCCGGGGGCGTCGGCGTGCGCCATCTCGCCGTCCAGGGCAGCGCGGCACACCCCGGCCACCTGCCCGGACGGGTCGAGCGCGAGGACACTGAGTTCCGGCGCCCAGGCGTCCAGGGCGGCGCTGGCGGGCGTGACCGTGTGGTGCCCCCACTGGCCCTCGTACGTGCGCAGGCCCTCCAGGAGCGCCGCCGGGTCCGGGTGCTGCGCGAGCGTGCGCCACGTGAACCCGTCCGGCCACTCGGGCGCGTCGGTCGGGGGCCACCCGGCGGCGCGGCGGTACTGCGACACGGGCGTGAACCCGGCGCGTTCCAGGCCGGGCAGGCTCCACGCGTGTTCGTCCGCGTAGGCGTACACGGCGCCCACGTGCGCGTGCGCCGCCGTGACGAGCGCGGCCGTGTCGTCCGTCCAGTCCAGGGTGGCGTGCACGCCGCCCACCAGTTCCGCGGCGGGCGCGGGCGTGCGCCGCACGCCGACCACGCCGCGCCACGCGCCGTCCGGTTCCGGCAGCGCCCACGCGCGCGGTTCGAGCGTGGCCACGACGTCGGTGAGCGCCTCGGCGGGCGCGCCGTGCAGCGCCGCGAGGCACGCCGTGAAGGCGGACGCCTGCGCGGCATCGGTGAGGTCAACGGGCAAGGCGGTCATGCCGCTCAATGTAGGGCATGACCGCCTTGCCGCTCCGGGCTCACTTCCGGCCGAAGATCTGCGTCCAGTACGTGCCGTAGGTGCTGCCGGGCCGCTCGGCGTAACTCAGGCCGATCTCGGTGTAGTCGCCCATGATGTTCACGCAGTGGCCGTGGCTGTTCAGCCAGCCGTTCACGACCTCCTGCGGGCTGCGCTGCCCGGCGGCGATGTTCTCGCCGGTCGCGCGGTAGTCGTAGCCGCTCGCGTGCACGCGGTCGGCGGGTCGGCTGCCGTCCACGGGGCTCTCGTGCGCGAAGTAGTTGTTCGCGGCCATGCCGATGCTCTGCGAGCGGGCGGCCACGTCGAGTTGCGCGTTGCGGCGCAGGGCCGGCTGGGGCGCGCCGCCGTAGCGTTTCAGGTCGCAGTTCCAGCCGCGCGCGCGCGCGTCGTTCGTGAGGCGCAGCACCTCCAGGTTGAACGCTTCGCGTTCGGTGACGCGAGAGGTGCGGAAGTTAACGTTCGCGCTGAGCGGCGCGCGCGTGCCCGTGAGGGTGACGCGGGCGGTGTGCGTGCCCTCGCCCACGGCGGCGCGGGCGCTGCTGGGGCGGCCGTCCAGGGTGAATGCCGCCTGCGTGCTGGCGTACGCGACGCTACCGACGCTGCTGAGGGTCACGTCGCCGTTGCCGAACAGCAGCGTGAGGCGCGCGGCCTCGGCCCCTGCACTCTCGACGCGCAGGTTCATGCGGCCCTGCGCGACCGTGCCGAGGCGGTCCTGAATCTGGACGTTCACGCTGTACGTGCCTGGCTGGTAGTACGTGTGCGTGGTGGTGGCGCCGGTGGCGGGCGGGGTGCGGTCGCCGAAGTCCCACACGACGCGCTGGTCGGCAGGCACCCCGGTGGCGGTGAAGGTGGCGGTGAGGGGCGCGCGGTCGCCGGTCGCCTGGTACGTGAACGAGTAGCGGGATTGCGCGAGGGCCGCGCCGGTGAGGGCGGCGCAGGCCAGCAGCAGAGCAGCGCGGAACATCCCTTCAAGAATACGCTCAGAGCAGATTGCGCGCTGTGAAGCTTTCCGCCCTTTCTCCCCCTGCCCACGTGCGCTAGGCTGCACCCAACGGAAGCGCAGGGAAAGCCCGGTGGGAATCCGGCACTGTCGCGCAACGGTAACCCCACCCGCGGGGAAGTCCGAACGCCTGCCCCGTGAGGCCCGCCACCACCGCGGGCCCGGCTCCCCCTCCCGCGGTGTGGAGGTGCGCCCAGCACCCTGGTCGCCCCATGCGCCCCGCCGGAACGCCCGGCGGGGCGCATGGGCGGGAAGAAGGGAACACTCATGCGCACGATCCTGACCACCCTGGCGCTGCTGGGCGCCAGCAGCGCCCTCGCCGCCACCTACCCCCTCACCCTCAAGGACGACCTGGGCCGCACCGTCACCGTGAAGGCCGAACCCGCCCGCATCGTCAGCCTGCTGCCCAGCACCACCGAGACGCTGTGCGCCATCGGCGCGTGCAGCAAACTCGTCGCCGTGGACGACTACAGCGACTACCCGCAGCAGGTCACGAAACTGCCCAAGGTGGGCGGCCTGTACAACCCGAACCTCGAAGGCATCATCGCGCAGCGCCCCGACCTCGTGATCGTCAGCAAGTACGGCAAACTCGCCGAGCCGCTCACGCAGGCGGGCCTCACGGTCGTCGCCGTGAACCCCGAAACGTACGACGAGGTGTTCAGCAAGACCCTCACGCTCGGCCGCCTCGTGAACCGCGAAACGCCGGCGAAGAACCTCGTGACGCAGATGCGCCGCGACATCGCCCGCATCGAGATCCTCACGCGCAGCGTCCCCAAGGTCAGCACGTACGTCGAAATCGACCCGACGCCGTACAGCATCGGCCCGAACAGCTTCATAGGCGTCGTGCTCAGCAAGGCGGGCGGCGCGAACATCATCCCCGCGAGCCTCGGGGACTTCCCGAAAATCGACCCGGAACTCGTCGTGAAGGCCAACCCGCAACTCATGCTCGGCCTGGACCTCAAGACCGCCGCCGCCCGCCCCGGCTGGGCGGGCCTGCGCGCCGTGCGCGCCGGCAAGGTCATGGACATCCCCAAGGACCTCAACACCATCCTGGGCCGCCCCGGCCCGCGCCTCCCGCAGGCCCTCGCGGGCCTCGCGCGCATCCTTCACCCCGAACTGTTCCGCAAATAAACCGTCCGCCGCGCCCGGCGCCGGGCGCGGGTACACTGGCCCCACGCCCGCCCCGCGCGCGCACGTGAAGTTCACGTGCGCGCGCCCCCATCGGAAAGGAGAACAATAAGGCGTGCAAGACGGGACCCTCACCGCCCGACCCTTCGTCCGCGCCGCGCGCACCCCCCTGCTGCTCGTCGCCCTCGCCCTCACCATCCTGTGCGCCATCGCGTTCGGCAGCGTGCACGTGCCCCTCGGCGACGTGCTCCGCGCGCTGTGGCACGGCCTGAACGGCACCCCCCTCAGCGGCACCGACGTGATCGTCTGGCAGATTCGCCTGCCACGCGTCGTCATGGGCCTGCTGGTCGGCGCCAGCCTCGCCGTGTGCGGCGGCGCGTACCAGGGCGTCTTCCGCAACCCCCTCGCCGACCCGTACCTGATCGGCGTCGCCAGCGGCGCCGCGCTCGGCGCCACCGTCAGCATCGTCGCGGAGTGGCCGCGCGCGCTCGTGCCGGTGTTCGCCATGATCGGCGCGTTCCTGAGCGTCCTCGTGACCCTCGCGCTCGCCCGCGAAGGCCGCCGTTTCCCCCCGAATCGCCTGATTCTCGCGGGCGTCGTGGTGGGCAGCATCGCCAGCGCCGCCAGCAGCTTCCTGATCCTGCGCGGCGAGGACCGCGCCCGCCAGGTCCTCGCGTACACCCTCGGTGACCTGTCCTTCAGCGGCTGGCGGGACATCCTCACGGTCCTGCCGTACGCCGTGATCGGCGCCGCCACCTTGATGCTGCTCGCCCGCGCGCTGAACACCCTCGCGCTCGGCGACCTCACCGCCCGCAGCCTCGGCGTGCCCGTCGAGCGCCTGCGCCTGATCATCGTGATCGCCGCGAGCCTCGCCACGGCCGCCGCCGTCAGCTACGTCGGCATCATCGGCTTCGTCGGTCTGATCGTCCCGCACGTCGTGCGCCGCCTGTGGAGCGCCGACCACCGCGTGCTCCTGCCGGTCAGCGCCGTGGCGGGCGCGACGCTGCTGGTCCTCGCGGACCTCGTGGCGCGCACCACCTTCCTGTCGCAGGTCGGCATCGTCACCACGCTGATCGGCGGGCCGTTCTTCCTGTCGCTGCTGCGCCGCGGGAGTCGCCTGTGACGCTGCGCGCCTACGACGTGACCGTCACCCTCGCGGACCGGCCCGCCGTCAGCACCGTGAACGTCACCTTCGAGCGCGGCCGCGTGAGCGCCATCATCGGCCCGAACGGCGCCGGGAAGAGCACGCTGCTGCGCGCCCTGTTGGGCCTCACGCCCCTCACGCGCGGCCGCATCACCCTCGACGAACGCCCCCTGCACGAGATGCGCCGCGCCGAACGCACCCGCCGCCTCGCGTACCTCGCGCAGGACGAACCCCTCCCGGAGCACGTTGTCGCGCGGGACGTCGTCGCGCTCGGGCGCGGCGCGCACGACTGGCTGTGGGGCCTGCTGCCCAACCCGAAAGCGCGCGAGGCGGACGACGCGGCCATCATCCAGGCCGCCCTTGAGAAGACCGACGCGCTCAGCCTCGCCGAGCGCACCATCGGCACGCTCAGCGGCGGCGAGCGGCAACGCGTTGCCCTCGCGCGCGCCCTCGCCGGGCAGCCGGAATACCTGCTGCTCGACGAACCCACCAACCACCTCGACCTCGCGTACCAGATCGACCTGCTGCGCTACCTGCACGACGAAGCCGAAGAAGGCATGGGCGTCATCGCCGTCCTGCACGACCTGAATCTTGCCGCGCGCGCCGACCACCTGATCCTGCTGCACCAGGGGCACGTGCTGTCGAGCGGCACGCCCGCCACGGTCCTCACGCCCGCGAACCTGCGCGCCGCGTACGGCGTGCGCGCCACCATCAGCCGCCACAACGGCCGCCTGCTCGTCGTTCCGGAAGACTGAACCGGCGGACTTGCGGAGTGACCAAAAGCGCGCGGCCTCCGAGAGCGGAGGCCGCGCGCTTTTGGTGGGGGCTCAGCGGTACGTGTCCACGTCCCGCAGGTGCGCCGCGTACGAGCTGTTCAGGCGGAACTCGCCCTTGAGGCCGTGCAGGAAGTACAGCGCCCGCTGCCCGTTCGGTGCCGTGCGTTTCGGGCTCAGCACCGCCATGAGCGCCTGCGCGCCCGGGTTGTTGATCGGCCCGGCCGGCAGGCCCGCGCGCGTGTACGTGTTGTACGGCGTGTCCTTCTTGAAGTCCCCGGCATACCGGTCCAGCTCCGGCAGGTCCTTGCCCAGGCCGTACGCGACGGTCGGATCGCTGCCGAGCGGCATGCCGTCCTGCAGGCGGTTCAGGAACACGCCCGCAATGGACGGCATTTCCGAGGCGCTGCCCGCCTCGGCCTGCACCAGGCTCGCCAGGATCACCCAGTCGCGCACGCCCAGCCCCAGCGCCTTCGCGCGCGCCACGTTCGCCGGCGTGAATTCCTCCTGCATGCGCCCCACCAGCGCCTCCACGATCTCCTTCGGCGTCGCTTCCGGCCGGAACGGGTACGTGGCCGGGAACAGGAACCCTTCCAAGTTGCCGCGCGCGTACCGGCTGAGCGCCGCGTCGTTCAGGGCCGCGTTCAGGCCGGCCGCGTCCGTGAACCCCGCCTTCGCGAAGATGGGCGGCAGGTCCTTCAGGCGCCGCCCCTCGGGAATCGTGACGTTCACGACGCGGGGCCGCGCGTCCCCGGCGAGCGTGTCCGCGACCTGCAGGGCGTCCTGCGCGCCGCTCAGGTCGTAGTACCCTTCCTTGAGCCGCCCGGCCGTGCCGTTCGCGCGCATGACCAGCCGCACCGCGTCTGCCGAGCGGACGATGCCCGCCCGCTCCAGGCGCGACGTGACCACCGCCAGGGTGTCGCCCGGCCTCACCTCCAGCGTGTACTTCCCGCCGCCCGTCGGGCGCGTCAGGGTGTACGCATACGCCGCCACGCCCAGCGCCGCCAGGATGGCCAGCAGCAGCAGCGCGCCCAGCACGCGCCACACCACCGTGCGGCGCCTACGCAGGCGCGTCACGACGCCACCGCCGTGAGGTATGGCGCGAGCCGCGCGCGCAGCTCATCATCGGCCGGCGGGCGCGCCCCGAACCGCGCCACCACCCAGCCGCCCACCTGCGACGCGCACTCCGCCGCGCGCACCGCGTCCCCATGCGTCAGGTACTGCGCCAGGAACGCCCCGCCGAACGCGTCACCCGCGCCCGTCGCGTCCAGCACGCGGTCCGGCGTGGCCGGCACCGCCGTGCGCGGCGTCGTCGGCCCCTCGATCAGGCTGCCGCGCGCGTCCAGCTTCAGCGCGATCAGCGCCTGCGGGTAGCGCTCCCGCAGCCAGTCCATCACGGCGTCCTGCGCGGTCAGGCCACTCAGCGCCTGCGCCTCGTCGTCGTTCGGGAACAGCACATCGAACGGCACCTGATCCAGCACGTCCAGGAACCGCTCGCGGCCCAGCTGCTGAATCATCTGGAAGCTGCTCGGGTCCAGGCTGACCGTCGCGCCCGCCTCCCGCGCGATCTGCGCGGCCCGCACCGCCGCCGCGCGCGGCGGATCGCGGAACAGACTCCACGCCGTCAGGTGCAGGTGCCGCGCGCGGCGCAACACGCTCTCCGGCAGCTCCTCGGGCAGCAGCTCCCAGTCGGCGCCCTGCCCGGTCAGCATCGCGCGCTGCCCCGCACGGTCGATCAGGCCCAGGATGACGCCCGTGCGGTGCTCGTCACTCTCGATGACGTGTGGCGCGACGCCCTCCTCCTGCAACTCCCGCACGGCGAGCTCCCCGAAATGATCCCGGCCGATCTTGCCGGTGAAGGCCACGCGCGCGCCCGCCCGGGCGGCCCACACGGCGGCGTTCGCGGCGCTGCCGCCCCCCCACAACTCCAGGCGTCCGGTGGTGTCGCCGCCCGCGAGGAGCAGGGTGTCAGGCTTGGCGAGGACGTCCCACGCGAGGTCCCCGAGCGACACGAGCAGGTGTTCGGTGCTGTTCATGCGTCCCGGCATCATACCGCCCGCGCGCTCAGGGAATCAGACCCTCCACGTGCGCCATGCGCTCCGCCAGGATTGCCGCGTCCGGGGCGGTGACGTTCACGTGTCCGACCTTGCGGCCCGCCCGGTGCGCCTTCCCGTACAGGTGCAGGCGCGCGCCCGGCGCGCGCAGCACCGCGTCCCAGTCCGGCTCCTGCCCGTCCGGCCAGCCGAGGACGTTCACCATGCCGCTCGGCAACGTCGGCGCGAAATCCACCAGCGGCAGGTCCAGCACCGCCCGCAACTGCGCCTCGAACTGCGACACGTTCCCGCCGTCCTGCGTGAGGTGCCCGCTGTTGTGCACGCGCGGCGCCACCTCGTTCACGAGAAGCGTCCCGTCCGCCAGCTCGAAAAACTCCAGCGTCAGCAGCCCCTCCAGGCCCCACGCCTCCGCCACGCGGCGCGCGATGTCCCGCGCGGCCGCCTCGTTCGCCGCGCGGCCCGGCACGAAGGTGCTCGCGCGCAGCACGCCGTTCCGGTGTACGTTCTCGATCAGCCCGCCGAACGCCACCTCCCCGCGCGAACTGCGCGCCACCGCGAGGCTCAGCTCCCGCACGAACGGCACCAGGCCCTCCAATATGCACGGCACCCCGCCCAGCTCCGCCCACGCGGCATGCAGGTCCGCGTCACTGCGCACGCGCGCCTGCCCCTTCCCGTCGTACCCCAGCTCGCTTGTCTTCAGCAGGCCCTCGCCCCCCACGGCCGCGAGCGCGCCTGCCAGGTCCCCGGGCGCCTCGAGGGGCACGAACGGCGCCGTTCGTGCCCCTGCCTCGCGCAGCGCCGCCTTCTCCCGCGCGCGGTGCTTGCTGAGGTGCAGCACGTGCCCGCCCGGACGGACCGGCACGCGCCCCTGCAATGCCGCGAGCGCCTCCACCGGCACGTTCTCGAACTCCAGCGTCACCGCGTCGCACGCCGCCAGGCGATCCAGGCCCGCCGCGTCCGTGTACGGCGCGTGCAGGTGCTCCGCGCAGAACCGCGCGGGCGCCTGCGCGTCCGGCTCCAGCACCACCGCGCGCACCCCCAGCGGCAGCCCCGCCAGCGCCAGCATCCGCGCCAGCTGCCCGCCACCCAGGATGCCGACCGTCCGCCCCGTGAACAGGCTCACGCCTCACCCGCCTGCGGGTGCCCCTCGAAAAACGGATCCTCCATCACGGCCGCCGTCTGCCGCGCCCGGAACGCCTCCAGGCGCTCACGCACGCCCTCATCCGTCGTGGCGAGCATCGCCGCCGCGAACAACGCCGCGTTGCGCGCGCCCGCCGCACCAATCGCGAACGTCGCCACCGGCACGCCCGCCGGCATCTGCACAATGCTCAGCAGGCTGTCCTGCCCGCTGAGCGCCCGCGACTGCACCGGCACGCCCAGCACCGGCACGCGCGTGAACGCCGCCAGCATCCCCGGCAGGTGCGCCGCACCCCCCGCGCCCGCAATAACCGCCCGGAAGCCCAGCCGCTCCGCGCGCGCCCCATACGTCGGCAGCAACTGCGGCGTGCGGTGCGCCGACAGCACCCGCACCTCGTACGGCACCCCCAGGTCCCGCAGGACCTCCAGCGCCCCCTGCATCGTCTCAAAATCGCTGCGGCTGCCCATCACCACACCCACCAGCGGCGTCACGTCACTCATCGACGCTCAGCATACGGGAGCGCTACCCTGAGCGGCATGACCGGCGTGTACGACTGGCTGTACGCCCAGACGCGCGCGGGCCGCGACCGCGACCCCGCCACCGCCCGCGCCCTCCTCGACGCGCTCGGCGCTCCCGACCAGCACTTCCCCAACCTCCGCGTGGTCGGCACGAACGGCAAAGGCAGCGTCAGCGCCATGCTCGACGCCGGCCTCACCGCCGCCGGCCTCCGCACCGGCCGCTTCACCAGCCCTCACCTCACGCACTTCGAGGAGCGCGTCCGCGTGAACGGCCAGCCCGTCCACCCCGACCGCACCGCCACATTCGTGCGTTGGGCACAGCACCACGCTCCCGACGCCGCGTTCTTCGACCTCACCCTCGCGTTAGCCGCGCAAGCGTTCGCGCAGGACCACGTGGACCTCGCCATCATGGAAGCCGGCGTGGGTGGCGAACGCGACGCCACCCACGCCCTCCACGGCGTCCGCGCTGTCCTCCTCACGAACGTCGCCCTCGACCACACCGCCACCCTCGGCCCCACCATCCCGCAGATCGCGCGCGAAAAAGCCCGCGCCGCTCAGCGCGGCGTGCCCCTCCTCACCACCGCCACCGGCGAAGCCCTGAACGTCATCCAGGCGGTCGCCACCGACATCGGCGCGCCCCTGTACACGCCCGCCACGCACCCCCACCTCTTCCACGTCCCCCACCCCCCACGCCTGCGCGGCCCTCACCAGCACACCAACGCCGCCCTCGCCCTCGCCGCCCTCCGCCACCTCGGGCACGAAACAGGCGTCCCCGCCGCCCTGAACGCCGAGCACCCCGGGCGCCTCGAGGAATTCCACGTGCACGGCCGCACCGTCCTCCTCGACGGTGCGCACAACCCCCACGCCGCCCACGCCCTCGCCACCGCCGTCCCCCACGCCGACGTCCTCCTGTTCGCCGCGCTTGCCCGCAAGGACGCCGCCGCCACCCTCGCCCCCCTCCTGAACGTCGCCCCCACCCGCGTCTTCACCGCCCCCCCCGAAGGCGGCAGCGACCCCCACCCCCTCGCCCGGCAACATGGCGGCCACGCCCACCCCGACCCTCACCACGCCCTCGGGCACGCCCTCACGCTCACGCCTCCTGGCGGCACCCTCATCGTTGCGGGCAGCCTCCACCTCGCCGGCCACCTCCGCCCCCACCTGCTTGACATGGCCGAACGCAGCCCATATACTCCCTGAGCTAACGGGTCGTTAGCTCAATTGGTAGAGCAGCTGACTCTTAATCAGCGGGTTGTAGGTTCAAGTCCTACACGACCCACCAGGACGAAGAAATTCCTCTCCATAAGGAGGGGAATTTTGCTTTTATGCCGCTGATATCGTCAGCAGCCCCTTCTCGGCTTACGCCAAGGTCGCCAAGAAATTTTCAATTTCCTGGGTACCGATTGAGCTAACCACCATGAGGAGTCATGGTCAAGGACTAGGAGGCAGCATGAACTGGAACCAACATTTTAACTTATTTATAGGAGACCGCGAGTATCAAGGCCTTTCTCCTGAGACATTGAGGTACTACCGGCAGTGTTGGGAAAGGTTTAAACAGTATTCTGGTGAAGAGCCGACAGTCGACCGAATGACCTTGCAACAATACTTGATTTCTCTTCAGGCTACCCACACCCCGTCTTCGATAGCAACACGGTGGCGTGGACTAAAAATTTTTTTGAAGTGGTGTTATGTCGAGGAGTACTCAGAATTTGATCCATCCCGCCTGAAGAACCCTCGAGCGCCGTTTAAGAAAAAGCAACCGTTAAGCGAGATTGAAGTTCTCAAATTGCTTAACGCTTGTCGTAATTTTAGAGATAAGGCCATTGTTGCGCTTCTGTTTGATACAGGTATTCGCAGTAAGGAGCTTTGCAACCTGACGGTGGGAGATGTCGATCTGGTTAATCGTTGTGTGTATGTCAGAAACGGTAAGGGTGGGCGGGATCGTATCGTGCCATTCAGTCCATCAGCCCTTAGGGATCTTCGGAAGTGGGCACAGCAGCGTAACGTAGAATCCCCCTGGTTCTTTCATGTCGTCAAGGGTGAGGTCGGAGGTGCGCTAAACCGTCGATGGTTGCATGGGCTGCTGATGAGCGCGGGGAAACGTGCTGGGCTTGGAGAAATTGTGGGCCCCCATAAGCTTCGACACTCATACGCACGAAGCTACATTGCCTCAAACGGTAACCCTATGGCTTTACAGGAAACACTGGGGCACAGTTCTATTATTGTTACACAGCGTTATGTAAACTTAAATTTCGAAGACTTGAAAAAGTCGCATATAACGCACTCCCCATTAACCAATGCACGCTTAAGTTCCCAGAAGAGATAGTTTTTATGCAAACATATACTTGTGAGAGTTGAAATTTAAATAATTTAACTGTGAGTACTATTTTTTAAATAATGTGATATAATTTATTCATATTTAGATTCCCTGGCTCATTTCCAATAGAAGATTTCTGGATTGTAAATATGGAGGCGAATATAAAGGCGTCAAATGTAAGTTCCTCTAAAATGCTTAGCCCTCTTAGATATCCTGGAGGAAAAACTTGGTTTGTCCCGCGTTTTGTCAACTGGATGTCCAGTCGGAAAAAGCGGCCGACGCTTTTTGTTGAGCCGTTTGCTGGCGGTGCAAGCCTTTCTTGCGCTGTCCTTGACCGCAACCTTGCCGATCATATTCTGCTAGTTGAGAAGGATGAAAGAATTTCGAGTTTGTGGAAAGTGATATTTTCTGATCATGCACATCTGTTGGCAGAAGCCATTCTTGAATATAACCTTACTGAAGAGAATGTAAAAATTGTCTTATCTGATGATAAGCCCAATGATTCGATAAAAGATGCTCTTTATACATTAGTGAGAAATAGGATTAGCCGTGGTGGCATTATGGCTCCCGGTGCCGGGATATTAAAGCATGGCGAAGCTGGCAGGGGTCTCCATTCTCGGTGGTATCCTACAACTCTATCAAACCGAATACTATATTTGAGTCAGTTCAAAAAGAGAGTCACTATTTCAAATGGAGATGCAATAGAGCACATGGAATCTGAAGCAGATAATAAATCTGCTGTGTTCCTGATTGACCCTCCCTATAGCGAGACAGGCAAAGCTGCAGGGCGGCGTTTGTATACACATTGGCAGCTAGATCACGAGATGCTTTTCAAAGTTACCCAAGAGCTGACGGGTGATTTTTTGATGACATACCATGTATCTGAGGAAATTAAAGCAATGGCCCATTCACATGGATTTGAATATGAGGCAATTCCTATGAAAAATACCCATCATGCTGTGATGAGTGAATTGGTAATCGGTAGAGATCTCTCTTGGCTAAGAAGCAGCCTTTTTATCTAAACAGGTTGTTCAACGACAGGAAATTCACTCCAAAGACGGCCGTCGAGAAGGCGGCCGTTTGCTTTTGGGCTTCTGCCTCCCCACTGCTTGTGAAAAAAGGCAACACCCTGCTCCACGCATTGATCGCGTATGGAGCGTACCCATTCAGGATCTATTGGTCGTGCTGAAGCTCCTGATTCACCTCCTGTGATGACCCAATGGATGCCAGTAAGGTCCAATTCTAGAGGTCCGAGTAGTGGTTCACAGGAGAGGAAGCGAACTCTTGCAGGAACCCGTCGTAAGTCATCTACACGAAAAACTTGTTTTTGCGACTCTACGGAAACCCCTACCCACAAGTTGTCGGGCCATGGTAATGCAGAGGCAAGTTCGGACAGTTTTGCAGATCTCTTCGTTAAGATCTGGAATATATGCTGTGGGCACTTAATAATAACATCAAATATTTCGGCCAGAAATTCATAAGGCATATCTTCATGGAAAACATCACTCATGGAGTTGACGAATATTTTGCTTTGCCTTTTCCATTTTTTTGGTTGATCAAGTCTTTCTCTGTGAATTGCGAAATCAAAACCTGAAGGGAAGGCTTGTTTAAACCTGCGTGTGATACCTTCTGCGTAACAAAATTTGCATCCAGGACTCACTTTGGTGCACCCCGTTGTGGGATTCCAAGTTTTGTCTGTCCATTCTATGGTAGTTTTTGTGCTAGACATAATTCCCGCCTTATAAAGTCGGAGTCTCTATGATGTGCTCTACTGTTGTTCCGTTTTCCGTTGATAGCTTTATAATAGGTTCGTTTATAAGAAGTCTAATTTCATCTAAGTGAGGCCACGTGCTACCTAGAGGTGACCGACGGTCACGGGGAGTAAAGCGCAGCGAGGCGTGAAAGAAATGGTTACTGCTAACATAATACCATGATTTGAACTCCGATATCTCATAACTGTGACGCGCAGAGTTCATTAGAAAAATTGGCAGGGAGAAGCGTATTCGTCTTAAGCTTGCAGGTATTGTGTCGTTTTCTTCGCTTTGATAGAAAGATTTAACCTTTTCGAGGTTGTCGGGTTTTATATTCTGATTATCTGCCAATTGTGATAGCGTATCTGCAACAAACCTGCGATACTCGCCTGCTCCCGTATCTCGTAAATTATAAGTAACTAGTATATAGAATGGTTTCCGAAATTGCTCTTGATAGCGAAGAAGATTATTCAATATGTTGACATTGGAACTATTCCCTTGATCATCTAAATAAACAAAACCGCCATACATATCAAGATAGATTATGTCAAAGTGATCTTTTGATATCAAATTAATATTACTTTGCAATGAAGGCGTAAGCGAGCTGATAGCCGCCGAACGATGGGATGGGTCTAAGCTAAGCCATTCCGAAACTTCTAAAAGATCTCTCCTAATGATAACTGTTTTATCCCTGAGTCCTATGCTCTCTGCCGTCATAGCAATTGACGTAGCTATATCACGGTCGCGTTCAATAGCGACAACTCTCTTCAGCAATCCTTGCCATACAATAACATCTTTCATTTCGGCTGATGGAAAGCCGAAATACACAAGCTTGTTGCCTATTTCTGTACTAAAGCTTGAGAATGTTCGCAGGTGCTCTAATCGAAGTTTTCTTTTTGAGTCACTTTCTGGAAATTGATTACCGCTCAAGATCCACTTCCCTTGATCTGCTCGAGAATTTGATTATAATACTTCTTTTGTCTTTCTGGTTCATTTGACAGTATTTCTGTTAACACCTCAGCAACGATGCCCATCACAATATTTAAATCAACTGTTTTAAAGCCCTCGGAAGTAATATCGGTTATAACCTGTACATTCGGAGAGATGGCAGCTGGTTGAAGCTGTACGCTGGGTGCGGGTTGGCTTTGAGTATTCAGAGAATTAGGAGGTGTGTCGGTGTTTACGGTGTTAACCGATGGTCCTACAACTGGATTGGGAAGAGGTGTAGCTTGGCTTGCAGAGTTTTCGGTACCCTCATTGACAGTTTTGACGCGTTTGCCAGCGTTGGAGCTATCTGATAGGTCAGGTAAATTGATGACAAGACCTTGCAGTGCACTCCAATTATCAAATATCTCTGCCTTTTCTCTTTTTATGTCCCTTAATAGGCGATTTTTATATGTTTTGAGAGCCTTGTATGAATAGTTGGCTTTTTTGGCGCTAGTTTCTGCGGCGCGAATATTATCTGCAAACTTAAAATCTAAAATCTCATCGATTATAGCCTCATTCTTTTTTGTTTCAGTATATTCTCCTTTATCTACTACTTCTTGTATAAAAGTGTTGAATTTAACTATTTTCCACATTGTTTGACGGAGTGAAGCGACCTCGCGCGTGTCAGTCGTTAAATCTCCATAGAATTGGCGTAACTGATTTATAAAACGCCGTTCTTTCTCGGTGCTTTGGAGTTCGTTGCGTGCCAAGGTTGGTTGAAGACTCTCGTCAAGAATATGGATTTCGCCTGCATACCAATCTAGGTAAGATTGAGGGCGAATAGTTATATAACCCTCCATTGTGTCCTTGCTATAAGGATTAGCAGCTCCTAAAACGAAACCCTTCTGAATAAGTCTTACGCCTGTAAGGTAATCTTTGCTTTCGGGAAATTTCCCGTTTTGTCTATTTGCGGGATTATGAGGAATAAGCCAGTATTTAGCTACTACGTTGCTATCAACGTTAATCTCACCTTTGATAAATTCATCAGTCGCGCTTGGGAACGCTTTGTAAACTTCTTCGCCGTTAACTTTAATGCCAAATTGATCGATATCGTTCTCAGTATACCAATCTAGTAAGTCTTGTCTCTTGATGAAATCGGGTTGTACTCGACAGGGACAAATGTCGGCAACTACCTTCTTGACACTTTGCGGATCAAGCAGCTGCTTCCTGTATTCGACTTCAATCGGCGCACTCAGAGTTACAATAGAATAATGCTTGTCGGATGCTTCCTCTGTCTCAAATATGGCATAATTTGGAGCTACTACCTCCTTAATATTCATATTCACTACCTGATCAGAATTAAGGTGTTTTAGAATAGCAGCGAAATTAATCTCAATGATGTATGCATTGGGAACGCCTTTTTTGGAAGTTTTGATGTGTACTTTTGAAAAGAAGTTCAATCCAGACCAAATGCCAACGCCCTTGCGTCCTGTAAGATCAGAACTCCGATTTCGTTTGCTAGAAATTGCTATCGACTTCACATCTTTGACCTCTGCTAATTCCATACCAATGCCAAAGTCAATAATTCTAATATCATCGTCGTCAAACTCAATCAATATTTCTTGATCTGGAAGGTCGCCATATTTATTTCGGTAGTCGCGGTGTGCGTCAACGGCATTTTGAATGTATTCTCGTAACACTGTGGCTGGCTCATACAAGCCGCGCGCTAACTCTTCTAAAAGACTTGCGCCAATATTTTCAATTGTAAAATCATCTTCTATTTGTCTCATGTTTATATCTCCTTACTTCTGTATTTATTTTCTTGCCATTCCGTGGCATTTTTCAACGTCATAGATGCAAGATTCAGAAGATCCTGGTCATTGCGAAGTTGGCGGAAAAAGAGACGTGAGCGATGTAAAGTTCTGTGGAAGCTCAGAATATAAGATGAACCTAAAAATGGCACGCTTTCTGTATACCCTGGACTGGGTATGGAGGCATACCAAAAGCCTGGAGAGGGCACGAGTAACCCGGTGGGGTATGGTCACCCTTCGCGCCAGCAGTGCCGAGGGAATCCTTTTCCCTAAAAAGGTTAGGTGTACCCCACGGAATAGTTCTATAAATTTCGTTGTTACTGCAGCCAACCTTCTAGGAGCTTTTTCATGCGCTTACTAGGAACGTACAAACGAATAGACTCCTTATTTCTAATTCGAGTTCGCCATATCCACTGAATCATCTCAGACAGTGCCCATAAGCCTTGGTCCCCGGGGACGCTCTTCGTTCCACGGGCAAACGGTACCCTATGTTTAACGAGGTATTTCTCCACTGCTGGATGCGGGTGCTTGTCGACAAGGTATGCAGCTACAGAAGCATTCGAGTACTGATTAGTGCCCTTTGCTGAGTGCTGCACAAAGTTATTCATGTCGAACTGTGGTCTCGTGCCTGTAGGGACAAGAGCTTCGGCATAAGCACGATAGGTCGTCCAAATTCGCTCAGATCGACGTACTCCCTTGCCATACCGTGTAAAAAAACCGTTGGTATAACTGGAGAGCCGATTACGCTTAGTCTTGGAGAGCTTGCCTTGACCACTGACCGAAAGCTTGAAGTTCAGCTGCCGGCGTGGTGTGTTGTCAAGATGGATCAGAGAAGCAAACTGCTTTCCAGAGTACATGGGTGTCTGGAAGACTACTCTGCCCTGGTCAAGGGTAGCGATGTTGAAGGGGACGCTCTTAACCATAAAGAGCTTGGCAAGCATGGAGTAAGGCGCCATGTAGGTCATAATTTGTACTTTTGAGAACGCCTCGAAGATGCTCGTGTTGAGGTGGGAAACAATGTATTGATTGTCCACCGCGTATACCTCTCCCTCGCGACAGGCGTCTCGGACATCCATGTGATCTTCGTAGTCTTCGGCTTCTAACCACGTAATCTTTTGCGTATCAGGGTCGACATTGACGAGCCCGGCTCGAACCATCGTTTCCAAGGTGTCCTTGTTGGTGTAATGAACATTGATCGCGTCGGCAATTACCTCGTCGAGAATGAGCTCGTAACCTTGGGCTTTGATCTCACCTAACATGCCTTCGTCTATGTTCAGAAGCAGAGCGTGCGAGATGCTAACGCTCTCTCCTCGCTGGAGAAGACGCCGTAAATTGCTGGCCTTGCTTGGAATATCAAGCGGTTGTTGAATGCCACAGTTATGTGCGTACCGATCCACCTCGTCGAGAATTGGGGAAGCCACTATGATTTTCGTGGTGTACTTATGCTGATTGATGTACTTGATGGCATAGGTGGATTTACCGGAACCCATCACGCTATCAATGAAAGTAATGCTCATAACGACTCCTTGAAAAGTTTGGGTTATGAAAATCAAGCGAATTCGTCGTGTAGGACGAGGAAAGCTTGATTCCTGTCTCTTAAATAGAAAATGACGAGTAAGCTACTCGCCTACTCGCCTTTGTGCTGCCGCTGTACTTACTTGTTGGTGTATTAGCCCTACCCGTCGATCACCTTCGTTCTCTCCTCCTGTCCCCCCAAGGGGACCTGTCAGCAGGTGAAACCAAGTCCCCTATGAGTTCCAAAGGAACGCGAGGGGATTTAGGGGTGAAGGGAGGGACATCTCCATATGCCTAATGCTTGTTATTTCATCAAGTTGTGCTGCTTATGCTCCTGCCCGGCTCTCGTTGTTCGCCTCCTGTCCTCAATGAGGACCTGTAAGGCAGGCGTATAGATGCTGTACCAGCTTTTAGTAAGGAGAGAGTAGGCCTACCCGTCATTCACTGACGTTCATTCCTCCTGTCCTGATAGGACCTGTAAAGCGTAATACTTGATGTTCTTGTCTCGGTTCTTGGATAGAGCGTAGTAGACGAAGAAGTGATCCCCACAATACCTAACGACAAGAACTCGTTTACGGTTGAACGGATCACGCTTCGAACGAAAATCAATCCCTTCTGTACTTACGCTTTATTGGGATAGAGCCTCTAAACACCAAAGAATCCATCGACGAGCACCTTCAAGAACATTGCGAGGAACTCGGTAATTGCCTGCATTAGAGAAGAACCAGTCGGCAACATCCTCTAGTGCCGGCTTAGGCTTGCCAGCTCCAGGTGTAAGGAGCCATTGCTCAAATTGCTTAGCTCTCACAATGCTCCTGTGGATTAAAAGAAAATGCGTCCCTTTGGGGACGCTTACAGATAGATACTGTGATAGTCGAGAGACTATCCACGCTTTTATATGACTTAATGTATGTAAAGCATGGCGGTCTAGCACTGATAGGAATTAGTGTGAAGTTTTCAAATACATCTCGCCACATAACAACACCTAGGAAGAAGAGACCTGAGCTACCGTGATAGCCATGCCTAAGCCTCGACGTACACAAGAAGCTATGCTTCAACTTCAGGAGCGTCTAGCTAGAGACGAGCTACTGGATGATGCAATCCGGGCAGTGCGTAACGAAGTTGGGGTTGGCCTGCTTGATCTGACGAAAGCTGTAGAACGCGCCTGCTCTTGTACTTATCGGGAAGCGGCTAGAGCTGTCGCTCGTGCAACATTTGATCTCAAGCGGTATGAAGGTACTTGAAGACGAGCTGTAGGCCAGTCTTGCTGGTCATGCAGACAAAACATCTTCATTGCGCTGAAGCTATTGACTATAGCCCGGGGGTGTTTTTCCCTGCGCAGCCTCCTCTTGAGAGCTAGGAGGTCCTCCG
Organism: Deinococcus maricopensis DSM 21211; assembly: GCF_000186385.1. Taxonomy (NCBI): domain Bacteria; kingdom Thermotogati; phylum Deinococcota; class Deinococci; order Deinococcales; family Deinococcaceae; genus Deinococcus; species Deinococcus maricopensis. Next base: position 3,353,921 of record NC_014958.1, on the reverse strand, counting down.
TCACTCCAGCTCTTGATCAGTAAGGTTATGTAGCGGATAAGGTCATTGAGACTCAAACGACCTGGTAAACCTAGTCACTCTGTTGTTGTTTACAAAAACGAACGTACCTCCTTCCCGCCACCAAAAGCTGTTGACACGACTTAACGTGCTCGGTAGGCTCAAGGGGCACCAGCTTTTTCTCTCGGATTTATCCGTAATAGAAAAATTGTCTGTTAGCGCGGCGGAAGGCGCTAAAGGGGCTGGAAGCTGGCGGAGAGAAGGGCACCGACCGGGCAGCGGCCTGGGGGACGAAGGCAGCCGAGCCGAGGACGGCAGGGCAGGGAAATGGACGCGCGAGGCGACCGAACCATGACCTCCACCAAGTTCAGATCATGATCCAAATCATGCGGCAGCATAAGCGTGAAAACTTTCACTAAATTTCTTAGTTACAGAGTTCGCCAGCTTGATCCGGTGATGTCGAATCCTACTATAATTTTATTTAAGGAATTTCACGTCCTGCGTGTATTGAGGCGGGGTTATCATTGGCATAACTCTTAATCAGCGGGTTGTAGGTTCGAGTCCTACACGACCCACCACAACAGAAGGCCTCGCATACGCGAGGCCTTCTGCATGTGCAGGCGGCTGAGGACTCAGCCGCCTGTGCGTTCAGAACGTGTTTTTCAGGAGTTGGACGGCCTTCGCGGTCAGCGACGCGGTGCCTTGCGCGTGGACGTTGCGGATCGTGGGCGCGACCTTCAGGGCGCCGACGCTGGTCTTGCCGGTGCTGGTGGCGCTGAGGCCCGCGTGGACCTGCATCATGGCGAACCCGATCTCGCGGTCGTCGGCCCACACGCCTGTGCCTTCGATCCAGGCATGGCCGTCCTCGACCGTGACCACGCCGTCCTCGTCGAAGATGCCGAACTGCGGGCTGTCGCTGGCCGCTGCGTACCCGGTGACGGCAAGGAAGGACTTCCCGGCATCGGTGTAGGTGGCAATGATCGCTTCATCCTGCCCGTACGGGGTGGTGGGGCAGGTGTCTGCATCGACGCACAGGACGTTCCAGGCCGAGCCGATGTTCGTGAACTTGTCGACGGGAGCGAAGCGTTCGTCGACGTTCATCTTGCCGTATTGGGTGGTGCCGTCTTTGAAGACGGCGAGCCAGACCCACTCGCCTGCGTAGGGGATGCGGGGGTCGGCGCTTTCCTGGGCGCTGGCGCTGGGGTTGTAGGGGTACGTGGCGGCGGGAGGGGGCTCGGCGGGGGCCGGTGCGGGCGCGGGCGCGGGCGTAGGGGAGCAGGCCGCGAGGGCGAGCGCGAGGCTCAGGGGGGGGAGCAGGTTTTTCATGGTTTCCTCACAGGCAGCTCAGAGCGGCCACGAGGAGTCTAGCGGTTGGGGGACGGTGATCAGCACGAAAGCGCACGCCCCCTCCGCCAGATGCGCACGGGGCCTCATCCTGCTCGCCCGTCGGTCTTCCAGGGTTCGAGCAGGTTCACGTCGTGTGGAGGTAACCACGGACGGACGACGATGACGTACGCCCCTGCGCCGACCAGGACGGCAGTGAGGAGCGCCGTCAGCCACCGTCGGCGGACGAGCAGCGTGATGATCAGGACCACGTTCGCGAGCAGCGCGGCGAGGCAGAACCAGTACAGGCCGGCTTCCACGGGCGTCATGCCTCATGGTGTGACGAGGGCGCGCCCTGAAGCAACGGCGCGCCCTGAAGCGTTTCCTGTGAGTTCGCGCGGCCCTTACGTGCCGGGCGTGTCGTCGCGCAGGGCCTGACGGCGTCGCTTCACCGCGTACATGCGGTCGTCGGCGGTGCGCAGCAGCGTGTCCGGGGTGGTGCCGTCGTCCGGGAAGGCGGTGACGCCGACGCTCGCGCCGACGCGGGCGGTCGTGACGCCGCGCGCGGCCACGACCGCGACGTCCACGATCTCCTCGATCTCTTCGGCGCTCAGGGGGCTGAGCAGCGCGAACTCGTCGCCGCCGGGGCGGTAGACGCGGCCGGCGTCGCTGATTTCGCTTTGCAGGGTGGCGGTGAAGACGCGCAGCAGTTTGTCGCCCTGCGCGTGCCCTTCGGTGTCGTTGACGGATTTGAAGCCGTCGAGGTCGATGGCGGCGAGCGTGAACGGCGCGCCGCTGTGAATGCGGGCGTTGAGGTCCTCCTCGAAGCTGAGGCGGTTGCCGGCGCCGGTGAGCGTGTCGAGGCGTGCGGCGCGTTCGGCAGCGGCCTGGACGGTGCGGCGGTCCAGGGCGCTGCGGACGCTGCGGCCGGCCGCGTCGAGCAGGGCGCGGTCGCTGGCGCGCCAGGCGTGGCGTCGCCCGCGGTCCGCGCGGACGGCGACGAGCAGGAACACCGTGTCGTCGTAGCGGCCGAGCGGCAGCCACGCGGCGGCGCTGAGGCCCGCTTCGACGGCGATGCCGATGGCGTTGGGGTGGAGGGCGTACTCCTCGATGTACGTGGGCGTGGTGGTGTCGAGCAGCGTGCTGGTGACACCCTGGTACTCCTGCAGGTGCGCGGCGAAGTCCAGCAGGGCCGGGGGGGTGTCGGGGAGGTGATGCGCGGTCTGGACGGTGGGGGCGCCGTTCACGGCGGTGACGAGGCCGGTCCAATCGGCGTGGATGGCTTCGCCGATGGCGCGGGCGGCGGCGAGCGTGGCGTCCTCGGGGGTGAGGGGGGCGTCCAGCAGGGCGTTCACGGCTTCGAGGGTGTGGGCGTGCGTGGCGGTGCGGCGCAGTTCGCGCATGACCTGCGCCTGCGCGCCGACTTCCTGCTGAAGTTCCTTGTTGCGGACGCGGAATTCCAGTTCGTCCATGATGAGCGCCGCGAAGTCCTGCAGGGCGCGGCGGTCGTCGTCGTCGAGGGTGCGGGGTTGCGAGTCGATGACGCAGATGGACCCGAGGCGGTGACCGCTGGGGGTGATGAGGGGCGCGCCGGCGTACAGGTGAATGTGCGGCGCGCCGGTGACCTGCGGGTTGTCGGCGAAGCGGGCGTCCTGGGTGGCGTCCTCGACGACCATAACGTCGTCGCTGAGGATCGTCCACGCGCAGAAGGAGTGTTCGCGCGGGCCGGTGGAGTCGCCGGTGCCGAAGCAGGATTTGCCCCACTGACGGTACTGGTCGACGAAGTTGATGATGGCGGCGGGTGCGCGCAGGGTACGGGCGACGAGGCGCGTGAGGCGATCGAAGGTCTCCTCGGGGGCGCTGTCGAGGATGTCGTAACGCGCGAGGTCGAGCAGGCGAGCGTACTCGTTCTCGGGGCGGGGCGCAGCGGGCATACCTGTAGTGTAGGCCGCGGGATCTGACAGGCGTCCGACTTGAGCCACGTTGGCCGCGCTGGAACGCGCTGAGGACGCCGCCGGGCCATGGCCCGGCGGCGTCCTCGTGAGGGCGTTATTTCGTGTCGTCGGGGTCGGTGGTGATGACGCTGGTGGTCGCGTCGGCGCTCATGGCGTCGGCGCCCAGGAGCTGCTCGGTCTGCGCGTACGCCTGCGGGATGGGCGGCGCGAGTTTCGGCTCCTGCCCCATGGGCTGCGCGAGACGCAGGCGGAATTCGCCTTTGCCGTCGAGGGACGGGCCGCTCGTGAACCGCCCGGCGGGCGGTTCGACGCCCTCAATGCCGGTGGCGAAGAAGTCGTAGGCGACGTCCTGCACCTGCTCACTGTCGGGGAAGCTGTTGGGGATGGGCAGGACGCCCTTGTGCCCGCCGAGTTCCTCGATGACGGCGAGCCACTGCTGCTGGTGCATGGTGTCGCGGGCGATCAGGAAGCGCAGCATGTCTTTCATGCCGGGGTCGTCGGTGAGTTCGAACAGGCGGCACGCGAGGGCGCGGCCGGTCGCTTCGGCGGTGACGTTCGAGTACATGTCGGCGGCGATGTTGCCGCTGGCGTACACGTGCGAGCCGTCGAAGGGGACGCCGTTCGCGTCGCTGGCGAGGGCGGCCATGCCCGCCGAGAGGTACTGGCGGGGGTCCATGCCGCCCATGATGGCGCCGACGATGGGGTTGGTGGTGGCGGCCTGTTCCTGCAGGCTGGCGGGGGCGCCTTCGAGGTTCAGGGCGACGGCGGTGGCGAGCATCTCGACGTGGCCGATTTCCTCGGTGCCGGTTTCGAGGAGCATGTCGCGGTATTTGGTGGGGCCGCGGTTCCCCCACGCCTGGAAGAGGTACTGCAGCATGACGCGGATTTCGCCTTCGACGCCGCCGATGGCCTGTTGCAGGAGGCGGGCGAAGCGGGGGTCGGGGGTATCGACGCGGACGGTGTACTGCAGTTTGTTGTCGTGGTAGAACATGCGCTTTTCCTCCGAAGGGGGGTGGTGTGGCCGTACTGGACGACGGTTGTTATTGAACTCGGGCGGTTGCGGAGGCGGATGGGTGGCGGGTCGGGGCGTCTTGAGTCGTTTGAAGGCTGGGCTGAGGGGGCGCCTTACGGCGCTTCACGCGAAGCGTGCCTGTTTGGGGGTGGCGTCCGCTAACGTTTCTGGGAGTGGCCGTGCTGGACGGCGTTTTGGGGCTTTGGGGTTTGTGTGTGGGGGCTTCAGGTCTGCCCAAAGGGCAGTGGGGGAGGGCCGGTGGGGTGGCTGAGGCTTTCTTCATGAGCATGGCCAAACTCGCCTTGGGCATAATACGTAGTCATTTTCTGTAATAATCAGAACGTGCCCGCCCGACGGTCCCCCACACCGCGACCCGTTAGGATTCGCAGGTGACGCCCGTGCTCCGCCTCGACCGCGGCACCCTCGTGATGCGAGAGGTGCCCGACGTCGTCGCCCACCTCTTCACGTGGGACGCCCGCGCCCAGACGCACCGCGCGCCAGGACGCGCCTACCGCACGATCAGCGAACTGCTGCGCAACCACCTCGTCGCCTACCGCGACGAGGCCGCCACGTACGACAAACTCACACTCCCCTTCGCGCGCGAGGTCCAACCCTACCCGCACCAGCAAGAAGCCCTGAGCGCCTGGAAACGCGCGGGCCGCACCGGCCTCGTCGTCCTCCCCACCGGCGCCGGCAAAACCCTCGTCGCGCAACTCGCCATGCGCGACACCCCGCGTCCCACCCTCATCTGCGTCCCCACCCTCGACCTGCTGCACCAGTGGTACTCCGGCCTGCTCGCCGCTTTCCCCGACGCCAACATCGGCCTGCTCGGCGGCGGCAGCAAAGACGAAACGCCCATCCTGGTCGCCACGTACGACAGCGCCGCCATCCACGCCGAAGACCTCGCCGGACGCTACGCCCTGCTGATCTTCGACGAAGCGCACCACCTCCCATCCGACTTCACGCGCGTCATCGCCGACATGAGCCTCGCCCCGTACCGCCTGGGCCTCACCGCCACGCCCAAACGCAGCGACGGCCGCGAACGCGACCTGAACGACCTGATCGGCCCCGTCGTGTACGCGCGCGCGCCCGAAGACCTGCGCGGCGGCACCCTCGCCGACTACCAGGAAGTGCGCATCCTCGTGCGCCTCAGCCCCCGCGAAGCCGAGCGCTACGCCGAACTCATCAGCACCCGCAACCGCTTCCTCGAAAAAAGCGGCATCCGCCTCGGCTCCATTGACGGCTGGAAGCAGTTCGTGATGCAGAGCGGCAGCCCCGACGGCCGCAAGGCCATGCTCGCGCACCGCGAAGCGCGCGCCCTCGCGTACGGCACCGACGGCAAACTCCGCGTGCTCGAAGAGATCCTCGCGAACCACCCCAAGGACCGCACCCTCATCTTCACGGACGACAACGCCACCGTGTACCGCATCAGCCGCGAATTCCTGATTCCCGCCATCACGCACCAGACGCCCGTCAAGGAACGCCACGCGCTGCTGCAGAAGTTCCGCAGCGGCGAGTACCGCGTGATCGTCACCAGCCGCGTCCTGAATGAAGGCGTCGACGTGCCCGAAGCGAGCGTCGCCGTGGTCCTGTCCGGCACCGCCACCGAACGCGAACACATCCAGCGCCTCGGCCGCATCCTCCGCCAGGCGAAAGACAAACGGGCCGTGCTGTATGAGGTCGTCACCGAAGGCACCAGCGAGGAACGCGTCAGCCAGCAACGCCGCGGCCAGTGGCAACCCCGGAGCGACCTGGGCATGGACGCCGGCGTGAACTTCTGGGAGGACATCAATGCTTCCGACTGACCTGCTGATGTTCCGCGTGAAAGCCGGCATCGTCGAACCGCGCCGCCTGAAACCCACGCCCGGCAACCTCACGCTCATCACCACCCTGATTGACACGTTCACCGCGCACGTCGGCGAGAAACGCGCCCCCCTCAACGACGCCCTCAAGGCCCTCGAAGCGGGCCGCAGCGACTACCGCGTCGTGCGCGGCCTCGCGCACATCCTCGCCGGCGACCACGCCGAATTCGAAACGGGCGGCACGCTCGAACCGTCCCTGATCCGCGCGAAGGTGTTCGAGCTCGCGCAGGCCCACCCGCCCAGCCGCGCGCGCCGCGCGGACGTGCTCGCGCAGGCCGCCGCCGCGCTCGGCGGCGGCCCCCTCACACCCGAGGAACTCGGCGAAGCCCTGTACGCCGACCTCCCGGACCAGCAGACGCTCGTGCAGTTCGACGCGCCCGAACCCGGCACGCTCATCGACCGCTTCAACCTCGCGCAGGCGCAGGGCGTGCTGTACCGCGCGTACAGCCTGATCATCACCGCCCGCCGCAACGAACCCGCCCGCTACAAACAGCTCCTGAAGTACACCAAGCTGTTCGGCCTGATGGTCACCGTGGAGGGCGACGCCGACTACGGCTTCACGCTCACCATGGACGGCCCCACCAGCCTGTTCGGCGGCACCACCCGCTACGGCCTCGCCATGGCGAAATTCCTCCCGGCGCTGCTGCACGTCACCAAATGGGACCTGACCGCCGCCCTCAAACCCCGCCGGGACCTCGCATGGGTCGACCCGGAAGACGACGAGTGGCGCTTCGAGCTCACCAGTGACGACGGCTACGTCAGCCACTACAAGGTGCCCGACGAGCACGACAGCGCCCTGGAGAGCGGCTTCGCGGACCGCTTCACCAAACTGAGTGGCCCGTGGACGCTGGAACGTGAGGTGGACCTCGTGCCCGTGCCCGGCGGCGTCATCATCCCCGACTTCCGCCTGGTTCACGAGGGCGGACGCAGCGTCCTGCTGGAAATCGTCGGGTACTGGCGGCCCGAGTACCTCCGCAAGAAATTCGACCTGCTGCGCAAGAGTGGCCGCACTGACGTGATCGTCGCCGTGAGCGAACGCCTGAACCTGGAACGCGCGGGCGTGGACCCCAGCGACTTCGACGAACGCGTCATCTTCTTCAAGGGCGTCCTGAACCCCAAGGGCGTGCTGGAAGTCGCGGAAAAGCTTACGGGCACCGGCATGGCCTGAAGCCCGCGTGATGAGGGCACCCAGGGGGAGCGAGCACCACTCGCCTTTGTGTGGGGCTTTGCTGTGCCACGGACGCCCTTGGTGCAACCGCGGCGCGGCACCCCGTCTGGGAGCGAGGGATGCGGCGCGTCTGGCCTCCGTGCAGGCGGCGTGGGCGGCGTTCGTTGAGTCCGGCGCGTGCGCCACGTACTGCACAGCGAAAACGCAACCTAAAGCCTGATTTATGAGTCTTAAATTTATGTGAAAAATGCCGCGCAGGACGAAGTCATGACCTTTTGAACCCCCCTTTTGCTTTACGCTGAGGCATGGCGCTCCGCCTCACCCTGCTCGTCACGGCTGAACAGGCCGCCGCCCTCGGCGACCTGCGCGACACCCTGCACCGTCTCGGCAACCTCGCGTTGCGCCGCGCCCGCGCTGACCTGCACACGCCTGTGCTCGCCCTGCTGCAGGGCCTACCCGACGCCGACACCCTCCCGCCCGCGCTGCTCAAAACCCTGAGCGGCCCCGTGGAGCAGGCGCGCCACACCCGACGCGGCGGCCTGAAACGCACCGGCGTGCACCTGAACGGCCAGGCGCTGCGCGTGCAGCCCGACGATGAAACCGTGAGCATCTGGACCCGCCAGGGTCGCGTGCGCTGCGGCCTGCAACTCGGCAACTACCAGCGGCACCTCCTGCGCGACGCCGGCCCCTGGCGGGGCGGGACGCTCAGCGTCGACGCTGCCGGCGCGTGGTACGTCCGCCTCGACCCGGTCGCCGCGGGCGAACACGCCGCGCCCACCCCGCCGGACGCCCTCAACGACGCGGAACGGCGCGGTCAGTATGCCGACGTGCTGCGCCTGCTGGGTCGCAAGGCCCCGAGCACGCCCCGCGCGCAGGCGCAGCAGGCGTTCGCGCACTACCAGCTCGGGCAGGTGGACGAAGCGGAACTCGCGCTGCTGCGCCTGTCCGCGCAGCCGAACGCGGACGCGCGCGTGTGGTTAGGCCTGAGCCTCCTCGCCGGCGAACGCCAGAACCACCGCCAGCGCATCCAGCACGCCGTGCGCGGCCTGGAGGCCACGCCCGAGGCGCACATCGCGGCGTGGCTGCGCTGCAGCCAGTCGCGCGGGCACATCGAGCTGGGCGAGGTGACGCACGGCGTGCACGTCGCCGAGCAGGCGCTCGCGCAGGTGCCCGCCGACGACCTGTACGCCCGCGCCCGCTGCCTGTACTTCCTGCAGGGCGCGTACGCCGCCGCCGAACGCTTCACGGAGCAGGAAGCCACCGCGCGCGAAGCCATGCGCCTCTTCGAACTGCTCGGCATTCACCGCGAACGCCTCGCGCTGATGCTGGACCTCAGCTACCGCTCGTTCTACCTGAACCGCGTGCCGGAAGCGACCGAACTGCTGCAGCGCACCATCGCGCTCGCCGCCGAACACCAGGACGCCCGCATGGCCGAAGCGCTCCTGATCCGCGCGGAATTCGGCGTGCTGCAGGCGCAGTTCACGCAGGCCCTCCAGGACCTCCAGGCGGTCCGCGCCCTCGAGCAGCGCGCCGCGCGCCACCGCTTCACGGTCGTGATTCAGGCGCTGCAGGCCGAAGCGCACTGGCGGGCCGGCGAGTGGACGTTCGAGACGTTCGAGGAGACCATCGAGTCCCTGCTGCCGCTCAGCAGCTTCGACGCGACCGTCCTGCACTTCTACCGCGGCCTGTGCCAGTACCGCCGGGGCGCGCCCGAGGCGCGCGCGTCCCTGCAGCAGGCCGCCGACGGCCTCGCCCTGATGGACAGCTTCCGGCTGCGCGCGCACGCGTTCCTGCTCGACCTGCAACGCGCGCAGGGCCCGCTGGAGGAGACCCACGTCGCGCCGCTGCGCACGCTGCTGGACACCGTCGGCGGCGAACCGGCCCTGACCCTCGACCTCGACCGTCTCGCGCCGCTGTACGCCGCGTGCGCCGCGCGCGGCCTGGGCGGGCGGCGCTTCGAGCGGCTCGCGCAGCGCGCCGGGCAGAACCACGTGACGCTGACCCTCCAGACGTTCGGGACGTTCGCCGTCCGCGTGGACCGCACGCCCATCCGCATCGGCCTGCAAAAAGCGCAGGAACTGCTCGTGCACCTCGCCCTGCACGGTCCCACCCGCCGCGAAACGCTCGTGGACGCCCTGTGGGACGGCAGTGACCGTCCCGGCGTGGAATCGTACTTCAAGCAGGCCGTCCGCACGCTCCGCACCGCGCTGCGCGCGTTCGTGCCGGACGGAGAGGAACCCATCATTCACCAGGGCGGGCAGTACCACCTGCACCCCTGCTGGACGGTGCAGCTCGACGCGGCGGACGTGGACGCCGCCAGCCGCGCGCACGACCTGCGCCAGTGGCAGCGCGCCCTCGCGCTCTACACCGGCGAGTTCCTGACGCACAGCACCAGCGAGTGGGTGCAGGACGCGCGCCTGCGCTTCCATGACGCGGCGCTGAGTTGCGCGCTCAGCGTCGGCGACGCCCTGCTGAACACGCAGCCGCTCGCGGCACGCGAAGCGTACACGCGCGCCGTGGACCTCGAACCGCTGGAGGAACGCGGCTGGCAGGGCCTTCTGCGCAGCCTGGAGCGCGGTGACGCGCCGCACCAGCTGGACCTGACGCGCCGCCGCTACGAACGCGTGTTCGCGCAGGAACTCGGCGTGACGCCGTCCTGACCGCCGGAGGGGGCGCGCCGCGCCCCCTCCACCGGCGTGTGCCCGGGGATTGTCCGCCGATTAACCCCCTGCCCGGCACACTGCAGGCATGAAAAAGTTCCTGGTCCTCCTGCCCACCCTGGCCCTCCTGCTCGCCCCCATCTCCCAGGCCGACACGCTCAGCAACCCCGGTGACGGCGACCCCGTCTGCTGCATCACGGGCGGCTTCCCGTTCCCCTGGCTGTCCTGAGGGTCCTCCCACCCGTACTGGTTCCCCGTAGGGGCTTGCGGCGCCCGTGTGACCGGAACGGTCACCGCCCCTCCGCGCCTGCACCCAGCAGACGGCGAATGCGCCCGCAACGTCACGCCGCACCCCTCATCGCACCCCACTGAGCGCTGCCCGGCCCCGCCCGGGCGGTTGGCTCTGCGCCCCTCAGGTCCGGTTCCGGCCGGGTCTGCGCGGCCCCCTCACGCCCCGCGTTCGCTGGGGCGCGCCCACCACGGCGCGTCCCAGCGGGCGCCCCGCACACCCCGCTCCACCACCACTGCGTGCCGGACCGTCCGGCCCGCCGCCCACCCACGTTCTCACTCACCCCTGGAGTCCCCATGAAGCACCTCACCCTGGCCGCCGTGACCCTCACCGCCCTGCTGTCCGCCTGCAGCACCCAGACGGCCCCCACGCCCACCAAGGCCACCGCCGGCACCATGACCGCCCCCAAGGACCTCGCCCCCGCGCAGTACCGCGCTCCCGTGCGCAACGCCATGATGCCCGCCCCGGCCAGCCCCAGCGCGTGGCGCGGCATGACCTGGCGCCTGCTCGACGAACAGAACGGCGTGGTGCGCGTCGGCGCGGACGCCGCCACCGACCCGTACGCCGGCGACACCGACGCCGACACCGAACTGCCGCTGCTGTGCCTGAACCCCGACGGCCGCCCCGCCCCCGCCGGCCTCGCCGTGGACTTCTACAACGGCTGGGCGGGCGGAGAGGTGCGCGTCACGCCGCCCATCACGGGTCGCGCCCTCACGTCCCTGAACGTCGCCAACCAGGTGTGCGCCACCGAGTTCGGCGCCGGCTGGCGCATGGCGGAATTCCACGACGGCCAGGCGGACGGCCAGCCCGGCGGGTGGCGCTTCTACGCGAACGGCACCGTCCCCGCCACCACGCGCTTCTGGGTCGCCATCAACGACCAGAACGCCAACCCCTGGAACAGCGACGGCGCTAAGCAGGACACCGTCGTGCCTGCCACCACCCGCGTCCTCGGCGAGCAGGACCGCGCCGGCCTGCTGAGCGTCTCGCCGGACGGCCGCGTCCTGGAATTCAGCAGCAGCAGCCCGGTCCTCGCGACGCTGCAACCTGGCCACACGGTCGCCAGCCGCCCCACGCCTGCCGCGCCGAACGGCGTGCTCGGCAAGGTCACGGGCATCGTCCCGTCCGGCGCAACCACCTTCGTGTACACCACCGACGTGGCCCTTGAGGAAATCATTCAGGACGGCGACATCGAGGCGAGCGCGGACCTGAGCAGCAGCAACATCGACTACGCACGGTCCGGCGCGATGATTCAGGCGCAGCAGCGCAACCTGCAGGCGCAGAAGACCTTCAAGCTGTTCTCGTTCAACAAGACGCCGTTCTGCTTGTACAACCACGATGGCGGCCGCACCCTCAACTGCGACGACGGCGACGCAAACGGCCTGCGCAGCCAGGTGCCCAGCACGAACTACGTGACCCTCGACGGCCTCCTGAACGCCGAAGCGAACGCCTTCATCAACCTGAAGATTCGCTGGTTCAGCCTGAAGTACTTCGATGCGGGCGTGCAGCTCTCCGAGCAGGCGCGCATGGTCATCGACGGGAAAGGCAGCTACAACTGGGGTCCCATCAAGAAGGACCTCACGCAGTGGCAGGTCGTCTTCAACCCCATCACGTTCAACATCGGCCCGGTGCCCGTCGTGATCACGCCCATGCTCGTGCCGACCTTCGGCACGGACGGGCAACTGAACGCCACCCTGCACTACGAGGTCACCCAATCGTTCAACGCGAAGTACGGCGTGAAGTACGACAAGGACAGCGGCAACGGCTGGGAGACCATCAACGAACGCGGCGGCACGCCCCTCTCCCAGAACGGCAGCGCCAACGGCAGCGCCCAGGCGAACGTGTACCTCGGCGCCAAAGGCATCCTCGCGTTCTACCGCGCGCCCGGCACGGACGGCCTCGCGCAGGTGTACGCCCACGTCAAGGCCTTCGCGGAAGGCAAAGCGACCGCCTCCGCGGTGATCGGGCAGGGCGCGCAGGCGCAGGTGTGCGTGGACGGCGGCGTGCGCGCCGACGTCGGCATCAAACTCCCCCTGATCCGCCGCGACCCGTGGGAAACCCAGGTGGCCGAATGGAAACGCCAGCTCGGCTGCTGGAAGGCCGGCCAGCCCACCGGCGGCAACAGCAGCACGCCGTACAGCAACGTCACCCTGAACTTCACGGACATGTACGGCAGCGCCGAAATCTACCGCATCGACCCGTACAGCGGCGCGGAAACCCTGATCGGCACCATGGGCGGCAACGGCAGCTTCGACGCCACCCCGCACCTGAACGCCGCCGGCGATACGGTCATCAAGATCAGCAGCATCGCCAAACGCAGCAGCGGCGTGTTCGGCAGCTACCGCCGCAGCATCGACCTCGCCGTGAGCGGCAACGGCCAGTCCATTTACGACCCCACCCCGAAAAGCTGCACCGGCTGCCACTCCAGCGAGGTGTACCGCTTCACCGTGAACAAAGCCGACGGCACCATCAGCTGGTAACCCCCGAGCCCACGCCGCCCCGGCGTGGGCCCCGCACCTCACCCAAGGAGTCCCATGCGCCCCCCCCATTTCGCCCCCGTGATGATGCTCGCCCTGCTCACCGCCTGCGGCACCGCCACGCCCGCCGCCCCCGCCGACACGGCGTCCAGCCTGAACGCGCAGTACCTGCTGCCCGACGAGCCCATCTGCGACGCGACCATGTTCGAATGCCCCGGCGGCGACACGGGCGGCACCTCGTACTTCCGCTACTGGACGCTCGATCAGGTCACCAGCATCTCGGCGCGCGCCGCGTACGCCGTGAACATCAGCCGCGGTCCCCTCGACGCCTTCCAGCAGGAACGCGCGCAGAACGCCGGCACCCCGGGCGGCCCGGCCAGCAGCACCCCGTACGCCAACCTCGACTGGAGTAACGACGGTTGCTCCGCGCCCTGGTACACCAGCCTCCTGACCTTCGGCCAGACCGCCCTGTACGCCGGGACCTTCCGGGAAGCCTGCGAAGCGCACGACTTCGCGTACCGCAACGTCGGCCGCATCGCCAACGAAGCGCAGGTGGCCAGTGGCCAGCGGGACACCGTGAACCACGAGGCGCTCCGCCAGGAGATCGACGCGGCGTTCCTGCGCAACATGAAAGGCATCTGCGATGGCCGGTCCGCCCTGCTGCGCTGGCACTGCAACAGCTGGGCGGACACCTTCTACAACGCCGTCCGGAAGCACGGGCAGAGCTCGTGGACGATCTGGTAAGGGGCGCGGACCGGCAGCAACAGCTGCGGCACATCAAGGCCCAGCTCGCCGCGTCCACCCTCGACCTGTACGAGGGCCGCAAGACCGCCGCCGAGCACCGCGCGGAAGTGGCGCACCTGCTGCAGCAGATCCGCGCGCTGAAGCGCACCACTGAACCCGAACGGTCCGCACCCGCGTAACCTGAACCCGCCGCCCCCAACTCTGACCGGGGCGGCAGGCGCGTTATGGCCGGGTGGGGGAGAGGGCGTCTTCCAGCGCCCGCGCGCGTTGCAGCTGCGCCTCCAGGGTGCGCAGGCGTTCTTCGAGGCGCAGGCGGGCCGCGCGGACCTCGGCGCGCAGGCGCTCCACGTCCAGCGGCCAGTCCGGTTCGGGCGCGTCGCGGAACACGCCGTGCAGCGGTACGTGCAGGTGCTCCGGCGGGGTGGGTGCCCACACGGCGCGGGGGTCCAGGGCGTTCAGGGGCGGCGCGCTCCCAGCGTCCTGCAACGGCGCGACCGTGACGGCCTTGCCGGTCACGAACACGCTCACGCGGCCGGTCGTCAGGGTGTTGAGGGTGGCGGTCTGGCCGCCCAGGCGCTCCTGCGCGCGCTGCGCCTGAATGTCCTCTAGGCTGAGGCCCAGGTCCCGCCACTGCCGCACCGACTCGGCCTGCACGAGGTTATGAAACGCGAAGCGGAACTTGCCGTTCACCTGGTACGGCGTGATCAGCCCGAGCCGCTGGTAGTGCCGCACCGTGGAGGCGGGGACGCCCAGCAGCGCCGCGAACGCTGCCATGCTGACGCCGGGCGCGTCCGTGAACACCTGCAGGCGCTCGGGCGTGCCGCACAGGACCGCGACGACCTCCGCGAACGCCGGGTCGGTGCGCAGCCGCTCGCGGAACTCTCGGGTGAGCTGCTCCACCTGCGCGGCGGTGCGCACGATGACGTTCGCGGCGTCCGACATGCCTCAGGCCTGGACGGTGCGGCGCGGGCCTTCCAGCGCGGCGTAGTCCTCCTGGAAGTGCATCAGCACCGCGCCGAACAGCGTGTCGAAGGTGTCCTGCGGGAGTTCCATCAGGGTGGGGTACATGCCCAGGTACTCCAGCCAGACGTTGCCGTTCGCGTCGAGGGTGCGGCCGAAGGCGCGTTCGCGGTTGCGGGCGTTCAGGAACGCGACGACCTCGGCCGGCCGGTCCGCGTACGTCTTTTGCGTGATGCAGGTGATTTCCAGGCGGCTGGTGTTGTTCGTGCCGTCCTGCAGGCTGATCAGCACGGCCGCTTCGCCCATGTCGAACGTCCAGCCCATGCGGATGAAGCGCCGGTCCGGGTGTTCCTCCACGTCGAGGCGCACGTCGCGGGCGCGCAGGTACGAGGCGATGGTGTCGAGCGTAAGCAGCGGCGTGTCGTTCATGCTCCCAGGGTGGCACGTGAAGTTGACTTCACGTCAAGCGCGCCGCCGCAGAATGACGGCGGGTGCGGGCGCACTGTGAGATCATGCGTGCCGTGCTGCCCCGCCTGTACTTCAACAAGAATTTCGCCGTGACGACCGCGCAGATCAAGGCCGTGAACGCGGGCGGGCGTTACGTGACGCTCGCCAGCCACTCCGACCCGGAACACCCCATGCTGCACGCTGCGCACGAGGCGCTCACCGAGCCGCGCGGCCTGCTGGGGGACGCGTACGTGGACTGGCTGCTGGACACCTGCGCGCGCCTGCGCGTGGACGCGTTCCTGGTCGGCAAGGAACCCAAAAGCGTGGCGCGCCGCGCCGCGGAGTTCGAGGCGCGCGGCGTGCACCTGATCGTGCCCGCCGACGCGGACACCCTGACGCTCCTCGACCACAAGGACCAGTTCCTGGCCGGGTGGGACGCGGACCTCCTGCCGATTCCGGCGTGGACGACCTTCCGGGACGCAGCGGCGTTCGAGGGGGCGCTCGCGGCCCTGCGCGCGGACCCGGCGTTCGTGCCGGGCCGCACGCGCCTGTGCGTAAAACCCGCGCGCGGCATCTACGCGAGCGGCTTCCGGGTGCTCACGGACGGCGACGACCTGCGCGCCTTCCTGGAAGGGAACCTGTACCAGATGAGCACGGCGGAGGCGCGGCGCCTGTTCGCGCAGCCGGACCTGCCGACCATGCTGCTGATGCACACGCTCGAAGGGCCGGAGCGGTCCGTGGACTGCGTGGCGTGGCGCGGCGAACTTGCCGCCGCCGTCGTGCGGCGCAAGGGCGCGGGGGACGTGCAGGTGCTGGAGGACCGCCCGGACCTCGTGGAGGCCGCGCGGCAGATCGCGCGCACGTACGGCCTGAGCGGCATCTTCAACTTCCAGACGAAGGACGACGGGGCGGGGCGCGCGAACATGCTGGAAATCAACGCGCGGGCGTCCGGGGGGCTGCGCTACAGCCTGATGGCGGGCGTGAATTACGCGGAGTGGGCGGCGGACCTCGCGCGGGGCGTGCGCGGCCCGGCAGACTTCCCGGCGCCCCGCACGGGCCTGCGCGTCCGCGAGGTGAAAGGCGTGGAGGTCGTGCAGGCCGTGGAGGTGCCCGCATGAACGTCACCGCGCACGCGGAGCGGCTGCCGAGCGGCACGCTGGGCCTGCAGGTGGAGCGCAGCGCGCAGCCGTGGCCGGACCTGCTGGGGTTCGGCCTGCGCGAGAACCCCCGCCGCGGCTTCCTGTTCGTGAGCCGCGTGCTCGGCAAGCACCTGCCGGTATCGCCGCGCGTGATCGCGGACAGCTGGACCACGCTCGCCGGGCAGCTGCCGCCGGACCTGCCAGGTCCGGTGCTGTTCGTGGGCCTGGCGGAAACAGCGACCGCGCTGGGCGAGGGCGTCGCGCGCGCCTACGCGGCGCGCACGGGGCGGTTGGACTGGACGTTCCTGCACTCCACACGGTACGCCACGCGGCACCCGGTGGCGGTGCGGTTCGAGGAGCCGCACTCGCACGCGACGGCGCACCTGATTCACACCCCCCACGCCGAGGTGGGCGCGGCGCACTTCGCGGGCGCCCGGACGCTCGTGCTCATTGACGACGAGCTGTCCACCGGCACGACCCTCACGAACCTCGGGCGCGCGTACCTGGACCTCAACCCGGGGGTGGAGCGCGTGGTGCTGGTGAGCCTGACGGACTGGTGCGGCGACCGCGCCCGCATCGGCGGGGTGCTGGAGCGCCCGGTGGAGAGCGTCAGTCTGCTGCGCGGCGCGTACACCTTCACGCCCGCCGCAGACTGGGCGCCGCCCGCCCTGCCCGCCGTGGTGGGCGACGGCGGCGACAAGACTGCCCTGCTGGCCGAGGTGGGGCCCCGTTACGGCACGGCGCCGCTCACCCCGGACGCCCGCTTCGGGCGCGCCCTGACCCAACTGAAGGCGCTGCCCAGGAGCACCCGGCTGCTGGTGCTGGGCACCGGCGAGTTTCAGTACCTGCCGATCCTTCTGGCGTTTCACGTGGAACACCAGCGCCCGGACCTGCAGGTGCGGGCCAGCGCCACCACCCGCAGCCCCATCCTGCCGTGGGGGGCCATCGGGCACAAACGCACCTTCCGGGACAACTACGCCGACGACATTCCCAACTACGTCTACAACGTCCCGGACGGCGCGTACGACCACATCGTCCTCGCGTACGAGGGGTACGCCGCCCCCGACCCCGCCCTCGTGCACGCCCTGAACGCCACCCCCCTCCAACTCGCCTGAACGGAGAGCCCCATGCGCATCCTGGCCTTCACCGACCTTGACGACACCCTGTTCCAGACCGCCCGTAAACTCCCCGAGGCGCTGCGCGCTCAGGCCGCCACCGTGGACCGCGACGGCGAGCCGCACAGCTTCATGACCGCCCACCAGGTGCACCTGCTCACGCACCTCCTGCAGGACGCCACGGTCATCCCCGTGACCGGCCGCGACGAGGACGCCTACGCGCGCGTCACCCTGGACTTCCCCTCGTGGGCGATCCTGAACCACGGCGCGACCGTCCTGCGCCCCGGCGGCACCCGCGACCGCATCTGGGACAGCGTCATCACCGAAGTGCTCGAAGGCACCGACCAGCAGCTGCGCTTCGCCGCGCAGGCCGCCGAGCACATCAGCATGCTCGAACAGCTCGACTGCACCGTGCGCCTGCACGAAACGAACGGCCTGCCCATGATGGTCGTCGTGAAGCACCCGTACGCCCTGCAGCACAGCCTCGACCGCATGGCGAGCGCCTGGCAGGAATGGCTCGCGGACGCCCGCATCAACCTGCGGTACTTCGCCAACGGCAACAACCTCACGCTGATCCACCCGGACATCACCAAGGAAGCGGCCGTGCAGTACGTCCTCGAGCAGGAACGCCAGGACGACGAGCCGGTCTTCACGGTCGGCCTCGGCGACTCGCTCGCGGACGCGCCGTTCATGAACCTCCTCGACTTCGCCGTCACACCCCGCGACAGCCAGATCATGCGCGCCCTGCTGGACACCCCCCTTGAACAACGTTGAGAGCACCTACGCGCCCGGCGACGTGACCGTCCTGATCGCCGACCGCCCTGCCCCGGAAGTCACCCTGCACGAAAAGGAGGCGCGCATCGCCGCTGGCGAGAGCTACGGGCACTTCCTGACGCCCGAAACGCCCCCCAGTGCCCTGCAGGAACGCACCTTCGAGGACGCCCTGGCCCGCAACGGCACGCGCGTCGCCGGGGACGTGCGCCGCCTCGCGGACACGCTGCACGCCGAGCTGGGCGGCACCCTCACCCTGGTGTCCCTCGCGCGCGCCGGCACGCCCGTCGGCGCGGTCCTGCACCGCGAACTCACGCGGCGCGGCGCGGACGTCACGCACGCCACCCTCAGCGTCATCCGCGGCGTCGGCCTCGACCTGCCCGCCCTCGCGCGCGCCACCGCCCATCGCCCCGCCGGGAGCGTCGTGTTCGTGGACGGCTGGACTGGCAAAGGCAGCATCACCCAGGAACTGCAGCGCAGCCTCGCCGGGCACGCCGTGGCCCCGCGCCTCGCGGTGCTCAGCGACCCGGCAGGCGTCGCCACGTTCACCGCCACGCACGACGACTACCTGCTGCCGCACGCCGCGCTGAACGCCACCGTCAGCGGCCTGCTGTCCCGCACGTACCTGCACGGCGACGCGCACGCCGCCACGCGCCTCACGCACCTCGCGCCGTTCGACCGCACGCGCGCGTACGTCGACGCCCTCGACGCCCTCGTGCAGACCACGCCGCCCGGCTCCCCGCCCGGCGCGGCCCCGCACGCGCCCGTGCAGACCGCGCTCGACCTCGCCCGCGCCTTCGGCGCGCGCGACCCGCACAAGGTCAAACCCAGCATCGGCGAGGCCACCCGCGTGTTCCTGCGCCGCCGCCCCGCCGCGCTCGTGCTGCGCGCCCTCACGCCCGATACCGCGCACCTGCACGCCCTCGCGGACGCGCACGGCGTGCCCGTGCATGTCGCCGCGCACCTGCCGTACGCCGCGCTCGCGCTCGTGCACGAACGCTGAGCGCCGCGCCTCAGCCGCCGCCCGCGCGCCGCGTCGCGCGCCCCCAGTACCGCTCCAGCAGCTGCACGAAGTCAATGAACTCCGGCAGTCCCGGCGGCTTGGTGGTGTACGCGTTCGCGTGCAGGTCGTACGCGCGGCGCACGTCACTCGCCGCCGCGGACGTCGTCAGGACCACCACCGGAATGCGCCGCCACTCCGGGTGGCCCTTCACGGCCTCCAGCACCTCAAAGCCGTTCTTCCGCGGCAGGTTCAGGTCCAGCAGAATCAGGTCCGGGAGGCCCTGCGCAACCGCGTCGAGCGCCTCCTCCCCGTCCCGCGCGACCTGCAGCGTGAACGCCACGCCCGCCTCCTCCACGGCCACTTCCGTCAGGAACACGTCTGCCGGGTTGTCCTCGACCAGCAGAACCTGCAGCGTGGCGCTCACGCTCCGGACCCCGCCGGCACCGTGAACGTGAACGTCGCGCCCGCCCCAACCTGAGACGCCACCTGCAGCGTGCCGCCGTGACGCTCCACGATGCGGCGCGCAATCGCGAGGCCCACGCCGTTCCCGCTGTACGCCTCCAGGCGGTTCAGGCGCTGGAACACCTCGAAGATCTTCGCGTGGTACTCAGGCGCGATGCCCAGGCCCTCGTCGCGGACCTGCACGCGCACCATGTCGCCGTCGCGTTCCGCCCGCACGTGCACGCGCGGCGGCACCGGCCCGCTGAACTTCAGGGCGTTGTCGAGCAGGTGGTGCAGCACCTGCTCCAGCCGCGCCGGGTTGCCGCGCACCACCGGCAGCGGCTCGTGCGTGACTTCCGCGTGCGTGGCCTCGACCTTCGCCTGGAGGCCCCGCAGGGCCGCGTTCAGGGTGTCCCCCAGCGCCAGGTCGCGCACGGCCTCGTCGCCGCCCGCGCTGATCTCCGTGTACGCGTACAGGTCGCGGATCAGTTCGCGCAGACGCCCCGCCTCGCCCATCGCGAAGCCGATCAGCTTGTCGGCCCCCCCGTCGAGCTGATCGGTGTACCGCGCGCTGAACAGCTCCAGGAAATTCGTGAGGATCCGCAGCGGCTCCTGCAGGTCATGCGCCGTCACGAACGCGAACCGCCGCAACTCCGCGTTGCGGCCCTCCAGCTCCCGGTTGGCGCGTTCCAGCCGCGCGTTCAGGTCCTGCAGCGCCGCGAGGCGCGCGCCCTGCACCTCCAGCAGCGCGCCCCGCAGGTCCAGCGCCGCGTCCAGGTCCCCGGCCTGCCACGGCTGCGCGACGCCGCGCACCGCCTCCACGTACGACGAGAACGACGCGCGCGGCGTGAGGCGCGCCGTGCCGTCATCACTGACCTGCACGGCCTTGTGCGGGTCGCCGCCCCACGTGATCGTCGCGGGGATCTCCGGGCGGAACCACAACAGGTACTCGTCCCAGTTGCCGGAAATGCTCACGCCCAGCACGCCGCTCGCGCGCTCCATGAACAGCGCGCCAGGCGGGTACGTGCGCGCGAGGGCGTCCGTGCAGACGCTCGGTGTGCCCTGCGCGCGCAACCACGCCACCAGATGCTCCAGGTCCTCGTCGGACGGCGTGACGCCCAGCGTGCGCGTGCCGCCGTCCATGCGCACAGCCGCGCCCGCCGTATCCAGGAAGCCCGGCAGGTTCAGGTCCGCGCGCGTCAGGGCGTCCAGCGGCGTGAGCGTGCCGGTCACGGCCGTCACGAGGCGCGCGTGCTGCGCGCCCAGCGCCGCGCGGCGCGCGTTCACGGCCGCGTCGCGCTTCGCGGTGATCTGCAGCGACAGCACGCGGCCCAGAAACTCGCACGCGTCCCGCGTCGCCTGCGGCACGACGTGCGCCGCCCCGTGATGGCAGGCGATCAGGCCCCACAGGCGCCCGTCCTGCACGATCGACACCGACATGCTCGCAATGACGCCCATATTGCGCAGGTACTGCAGGTGCACCGGGGACGTGGCGCGCAGCACGAGCGCGCCCATCTGCAGCGGCGCGTTCGTCACCGGATTCAGGGCCGGCACGAGCGGCACCTGCCCGCCGCCCGCGTCCGCCGTGAAGCGTAGCAGGTGCTGCACGTACAACGCCCGCGCCTGCCGGGGAATGTCCGACTCGGGGAAACGGTGCCCCAGGAACGCGTGCAGGTGCGGCGCGCGCGCCTCCGCGACGACCTCGCCGCTGTCGTCCGCCGCGAAGCGGTAGATCATCACGCGGTCCAGGCCGGTCAGGGCGCGCACGCGCTGCGCCGCCACGTCCAGCAGCGCGTGCAGGTCCGGGGCGTGCTCCAGCGCGCCCAGCGCGTCGCGGATGGCGTGGTACAGCGCGGGCGTGCCGGCCCGCACGTCCGGCGGCTCGAGCTCCATGAGCAGCAACTCGCCGTCACGCCGCGCCGTCACGTCGTACGTGCGCCCGTTGCGGAAGGTGAGCGTCATCGCGGACGGCCCGGCCTGCGCGAACGCGGCGCGCAGCGCCGCGGCGCCCTGGTCGCCCACGAGGTCCGCGAGGTGCTGTCCCAGCAGCGCGTCCGGCGCCACGCCCACGAACGCCTCGCTGTTGGCGCTGACCTGCACGGCCCGCTCGTCGTCGGCGCGCAGGACCAGCAGCGCGCCGTGCGGCTGCACCGCGCCCGGAATGTGGATGGGTTCGCGCGCGCAGTTGTCGGTGTCCACCGGCGGGCCGCCCAGGTGCGCGGGCGTCAGGAAGTCGTCGCCGCCGGTCATGCGGGCCGCTCCAGGGCGCGCGGCGGGGCGCTCAGCCACGCCTCGAACGCGCCAAACGTCTGCTCGGCGCCGCGCACGACGTCCTCGTGACCACCGTGGGCGGCCACGTGCGCTTCCAGCGCCGCGCCGAACGCGCGCCACATCCGCCCGAGGTCCGGACCGTAACTGGCGAAGAACGCCGCGCCGCGCGCCGCGCTCAGCCCCAACTGCCGCCCCAGGTGCCGCGAGATCAGCTGCCCGCCGAGCGTCGCGCCCTCCAGCACGTACAGGGCGCCCAGCGCGTGCGCCGTGGATGACCACGCCGGAGCGGGCGCGAGCGGCAGCGTCCCGGGCGGCACGCCAAGCGCCGTGAGGTCCGCGTGCAGGGCGTCCAGCTTGCGGCGCGCGCCGTACTCGAAGCTGTCCGGCAGGCGGACGCGCAGCAGGGCCGCGTCAAGCGGCACATACAGACCGTACAGGCGGGCGAGCGTCCACGCGTACTGCCCGGGGGGGAGGGGGTCGGCCATCAGCGGTATCAAGGCTTCCACGCGGTCATGCTGAGCCTGCGTGCGCGCCTTCAGGACAGGCAGAATCATAGGTGGTCCATCAGCAGTCAAGAGTCAACCTAACAGGTTTCTCCTGTGCCGCTTCGGCTCTGCGAACACAACCTAAAGGGCGGGTGTGGGGGGGCCGCTCGGCCCTCACCACGCCCACCCGGCGTGTGCGCACGCCCCTACAGCGGCCTGCTCGCGCTCACCCGCTGGGTTCGCGGGCCGCGCTCACGCCCCGAACTTGCGGCGCAGAATCTTCATACGCGCCTCCACCAAACTGCGCCGCACGTCCCGTTCCGGCAGACGCAGGTGCAATTCCTCCCACAACTCCAGGTCGTCCGTGAACCGCGCCGTGAACGCCCACAGCGGCGCGAGGTCAGGGCTGAGGCGCGTCGCGTTGCGCACGCTCTCGTGCAGGTACTCGCGGTACTCGCTCACGACCGGCGCGTCCGCGTGCGGCAGCAGCTCCCCCGGTACAGCTGCACGGCCTCCAGCACCCGACCCTCCGCGAGCAGCGCGCTCACATCCAGGAGGTCCGCGCTCACGCCCGGCACGACCCGGTACGGCTTGCGCTGAATGGCCACCAGCTTCGAGAGGCGGTGCACCTCCACCGCCTGGTTCTGCGTTTCCACCCAGTCGCCGTACAGCGCGCTGCACAGCTGCCCGCCGCTCATGCCGCTCGGGTGCGTCGCCAGAATCACCAGAATCTCGCAGAACCGCCGGCGGAGCTTCACGGGCGCGCCGTCCAGCACGGCCCGCTCCCCGCCAAGGAACTTCAGCCGGAGCGTGCTCGCCGCGCTCGGCGCGGGCAGCAGCGGCGCCGGCAACTGCAGCGCGGCCGTCACGCGCGCCCCCAGGGCAGCGGGGCACGCGCGGCGCGGCCGTGCACGAAGCCGAGCACACCCGCCAGGGCCACCGTGATGACGAGCGTGAACGGCAGCAGCGCCGCACTCGCGTAGTTCAGGGCGGGCAGGCCGCTGAGCGGACCCACGTACCACAGCAGCAGCGCGGGGCCCTCAATGGTCACCGGGGCCGTGCCGAGCGCGCCGAGCGTCAGTGCGAGCGCCGCCATGAACGCGTACGCGCCGAGCAGCGCGGCGGCGCTCCCCACCTGCCCGCTCAGCAGGTCCCGCAGCACGGCGCTGCTCGCAGGCGCGGCCAGCAGCGCGAACCCGACCGGTCCCCGCCACGTCAGGGTCCGCGCCGCGCCGCCCGTGACGCGCAGCGCCGCCGAGCCGGGCGTGCTGTCCAGCGTCGCGAGGACCGCCAGCGCCGGCAGGGGCAGGATCAGCAGGACCGCCCGCAGCGCCTCCGGTGCCGCGAACCCCGCGAGCCACAGCAGCGCCGTGATCACGGCCAGGGCGCGCGGCACGCTGGGTAGCTGGGCAGCGCTGCCGGGCGCGAACGGCACCCGGGACGCGGACCGCTGGCACCTGTACCGCGCCGCCACGCGCCTGCACGCAGGCGCCCTCACGAGTGCCGAACATGACACCCTCGCCACCTTCATTGCGGCGTTGCCGCCCGCGCGCCTCGGTGGGGACCGCACGCTGCTCACGCCGCTGCTCGCCGCGTTCGGCGCCGCGCCCTACCCGGACGGGCACACGCAGGTCCTCACGCGCCGCGCGCACCTGCACGTCACCACCCTCGGGCGAATGGGCGTCACGCTGGACGGCGCGCCCGTGCACCTGCCGTTCGCGAAAACCGGGGAGCTGCTCGTATACCTGGCGCTGCACGGCCCGTTCCGCCGGCATCAGGTGGTGGACGCCCTGTGGGACGGGTCAGGGGAGGCGCGGCACGTCGGGTACTTCAAGGTCACGGCCCGCAAGCTCCGCGCGGCCCTGCAGGGCCCCCTGCCGTTCAACCCGCTGCCGTTCGAGCAGGGCGAGTACCGCCTCGCGCCGGAACTGCACGTCACCGTGGACGCGGACGCCCTCCGCGCCGCCTTTGACGCGTACAGTGGGCCGTTCCTGCCGGCCGCTGAGGGCGAGTGGGTGGAGGCCGAACGCGCCCGCCTGCACGAGGCGGCGCTGCTGGCGGGCCTGCGGTTGCTGGAGGCCGTGCGGGCGGACGACCCGGGCGGGGCCGTGCGCGTCGGCGAGCGCCTCGTCAGTCTGGATCCGCTGCATAAAGGCGCGCACCTCGCGCTGCTGGGGGCGCTTGAACACGCCGGGGACCGCGCGGGCCTGAGCGGCGCGTACCGCACGTACGCCCGCATGCTGCACGCGGAGTACGGCACGGCGCCCGGCGCGGACGTGCAGCGCCGCTTCGGGCTGAGCGCGTCCGCATAGGCGAGGGCGGCGGCGCGTCCGCGCCGCCGCCCTGCAGAGACTCTTACTTGCTGTCCCCGAAGTTCCAGATCTCCAGTTCGTCCACGGCGTCCCCTGCTCCGCGC
Organism: Deinococcus maricopensis DSM 21211; assembly: GCF_000186385.1. Taxonomy (NCBI): domain Bacteria; kingdom Thermotogati; phylum Deinococcota; class Deinococci; order Deinococcales; family Deinococcaceae; genus Deinococcus; species Deinococcus maricopensis. Next base: position 3,329,389 of record NC_014958.1, on the reverse strand, counting down.
AGCTGCGCGAGGTCCTCCGGGCGGGCGTCCACAGTGCTCGGCGCGGCCTCCTGCCCCATAGCGGCGGCCATGACGCTGGTCGGCACCGCCGCGAACAGCTGCGCGAGCTGCGCCGGCGACGCGTCCTGCAGGGCGTCCTGCAGCACCTCGTCCGGTACGTCCTTGCGCACGGCCGTGCGCGCCGCCGCGAGCGTCGCGGCGTCCACCTCGACGCGGGTTTCCTCCTCGTCGTCCGCGGGACGCGGGGCGGGCGGCGCGACCGTCGTGACGGTCGTGGGGGTCGGCATCACGCGCACGGCCGGCGGGGCCGCCTGGGGGGGCGGCGCCGGCTGGTCGCGACGACGAGCCGCTCCCGCAGCGAAATGCCGCGCCGCGAGCAGCGCACCCACGACGACAACGACGACGATCAGCAGCCACAACATACCCACAGCTTACGAAGTTCGCCCGCCGCGCGCCGAGAGAAAATCGTGAATTCGCGCGCCCCCCCCGGCGCGGGGGTTTCCCCGCCCGCTCGGTGACATTTCCCGTTTTTTCTCCGGTCGCGCCGTACCTTCACATCCAGGCGCCCACGAGCGCGCCAAACAGCGAAACCCAGGGAAATAGGAGGAGCGTATGCGTTACATCTATGGTGTTCTGATCATGCTGGCCAGCTCGGTGGCGTTCGCGGACAACACAACCCCCACCCCGCCCCCGCCGCCCCCCACGAACACCACGGACGGCGACAAGATCATCATCAAGCTGTCGCTGACGACGCCGCTGCCCCTCCCGCCCGTGACCATCACGGTTCCGCTCCCATGACTGCTGCGTGGACGGCCCGCGCGCGCCGTTCAGGGCGTCCTCACGGACGTGCGCGGGCAGGCGCTGCGCCCCCCGATGGGCGCGCGCAGCACCTGCGACTCCTGCGCGCCCTCGACGATGCGTACCGCGCGTGGGGCCACCCGGCGCAGCTGGACGTGTCGGTGCGGACCCTGCGCGCCCTGAGCGTCACCCTACCGCCGCCACTCAACGTGACGCTGAGCGCCGCGTGCGAGATGCTGCGCGAGTGGGCGGACGGCGCGAGCCTGGAGCAGCCTCCGGGCGTGCCCACCGCCGGGCAGCACGCCTGAACGCCGAGCAGCAGGGGCGCAGCGGGCACGTGCCCACTGCGCCCCTGCTGCTGGTTGAGGTTACTTCTTGCCGAGTTGGCTTTGCGCCTGCTGCACCTGCCGCAGGTGCGCCTGCAGGGCCGGGAGTTGCTGCGCGGCGAACTGCCGGATGCTCGCGTCGCGCGCTTGCTGGCTGTACTGGCGGAACATATTAATGGCTTCGGTGTGCGCAGCGACCTGTTGCGCGAGGTACGTCGCGTCGAACGTCGCGCCTTTCTGGCCCTGGAGGGTCTTGAGCATCGTCTGCTGGGCGGCGCTCGGCTGGGCGGGCAGGCGCGCACCGAACCGCGCGACGAGCTGGGCGAGTTGCGTGGTGGCGCGGGTGTGATCGCTGATGAGCTGGGTGGCGATCTTCTTGACGTTCGCGTTGCTGGATTGCAGCGCGAGCTGTGAGCTGCGAATCTCGAACAGGTTGCTGCGCGCGGCTTTGTCGAGGAAGCACACGTCGTTGGTGTTCAGGTTGGCGAGGGTGTTCGCGCGCGCGGTGCCAGTCGTGCTCCCGCCCGCGCTTCCGGTCGTGCCCGATGCGCTGCTGGTGGTGCCGCTCGTGGTGCTACCGGTCCCTCCGGTGCTGCCAGGGGTGCCTGTGCCACCCGTGCCGCCTGCCGTGCCGGAGGTGCCGCCCGTGGTGGTCCCCGGGCCACTCGCGTTGGTCCCGCCGGTCGAGCCTCCAGCCGTGGTGCTGCCCGTCGCAGGACCGCCAGTGCCGCCGGTCACACTGCCCGAGCTGCCGCCCGTCGTGGTGCCCGCCGCGCCTCCGGCCGTTCCAGGAGCGGTGCTGGTGCCGGGCTGCGCCGACGTGGTCGCGCTGCCGGAGGTGCCGTTCATGGCATTGACGCAGGACACTTCCGTCATGCCAGCGTTCGTCCCGCGGTTCGTGTTCGGGCTGTTGGAGGGCCCCATGGTGCTTCCACCGGTGCTGGTGGACCCGCCAGTTCCCGTGGGGGTGCCGCCCGGTTGGGGCGCCGTGGTCGTTCCGTCCGGCGTGGACGGCGTGCCCTGCTGGGCGTGGACCGTCCACCCCAGGGCCAGCAGGGCGGAAATGGACAGGACCGACAGTGCTCTTGACATGGTGTTCCTCCCGCAGGGCGCTCCGCGCCCCAGTGACCACTCCAGCGCTCAGGTGCCCGTTCGGGCGTATGTGGTGCAGAGCGCCTTGTGCGCCCCTTTCCAGGGTGCAGGGGCAGCGCGGGGTTTTCCGGTGCTTGGGCTGAAGTGCCCTTCAGTGAACTCACCGGGGAAGGGTGAAAAGCTCAAAGTCACGTTAAAGCGCCGGTCATCCGGGCGCCGCGGACGTTCCCGTCAACTGAACGCGGTGGGCCGCCCGGCCTGCCAGGGGTGGGGCGTGGAGCGCGCGGCGTCCGGAAGGGGGAGGGCATGGGGCAGGGAGGACAGCAGTGGCGCTGGGGTGGGGTGCTGCTCGGCGTGGGCCTGGGTGGGTTCTTCGACGGGGTCGTGCTGCATCAGGTGCTGCAGTGGCATCACGTGATCAGCGAGACGGTCGTGCCGGACACGTTGCAGAACCTGAAACTGAACACGCTCGCGGACGGCCTGTTCCACGTGGGCACGTACGTGTTGACGCTGCTGGGGCTGGCGTTGCTGTGGGCGGGCCTGCGCGGCACGCACGTGGCGTGGTCGACGGCGGCGTTCGTGGGGACGCTGCTGTTCGGGTTCGGGCTGTTCAACGTCGTGGAGGGCACCGTGAACCATCAATTGCTCGGCATTCACCACGTCCGGCCCGGCCCGTACCGGCTGGCGTACGACCTCGGGTTTCTGGTGTGGGGCGCCGCGATGATGGTGGGCGGCTGGCGGCTGATGCGTCGGGGTGCGGCGTCCGTCTGACCGGACCATGAAGGGGGGCGAGGCGCACGCGCCTCGCCCTTTGGGTGGTGCGTTCAGGCGTGGTGGTTCAGGTGCGCCTGGGCGTGGGGCGTGGCGAGGTCCGCGCGGCCCGCGTCGATGAGGGCGCGGTCGCGGATGCGGCAGGAGTCGCACACGCCGCACGGCTGCGTGCCGCCCTGGTAGCAGCTCCACGTGACGTTTACGGGGACGCCCAGGTCGAGGGCGGCGCGCACGATGTCCAGTTTCGTGAGGGTCAGGAGCGGCGCGACGAGTTTCGCCCCGCGCCCTTCCAGGCCCGCTTTGGTGGCGAGGTCCGCGAGGCGCTGGTAGGCGTCGAGGTACTCGGGGCGGCAGTCGGGGTAGCCGCTGTAGTCCACGGCGGTGATGCCGAGGTAGAGGCGCTCCGCCTCGATGGCTTCGGCGAGGCTGAGCGCCACCGCGATGAAGACGGTGTTGCGGCCCGGAACGTACGTGGGTGGGATGACGCCGTCTGGGGTGGCGTCCACCGGGACGTCAATGCGATCGTCGGTGAGGGCGCTGCCGCCGAAACTGCCGATGTTGATGTCGATGACGCGGTGGTCCGCGCCGAAGTGCGCGGCGATGTGCGCGGCGCGTTCCAGTTCGACCGTGTGCCGCTGGCCGTACCGGAAGGAGAGCGCCGTGACGGCGTACCCGTCCTGCTGGGCGATGGCGAGGGTGGTGCTGGAGTCGAGCCCGCCGGACAGGAGGACAACGGCTTTGTGCATGGTTAGTACCCCAGGGTTGGGTTCCCGCCGAGCGGGATGAGGGTTTTGACGCTGCGCGCGTCGAGGTCGTCGGCGCGGTAGAGCTTGTGCATCTGGTAGCCGGCGCGCAGGCGCGGGCTGGCCTTGACCGTTTCGGTGATGGCGTTCAGCACTGCCGGGTCGCGCTCGCGCGCGCGGCTCCATTCGGGATGCAGCCAGATGACGGCGTCGTCCGGGAGGCCGTCCAGCGTGGCGAGGCCCGCGTCGATGTCGCTCGGGTCGTGCACGATGATTTTCACCTCGTGCGCGCGCTGCACGACTTCAGGCAGGGGTGGCGTGCCGAACGGTTTGGGGCTGAGCGTCACCCAGTCGAGGTGTCCGCGCAGGGGCGCGATGCCGCTCGTTTCGAGGTGCACGCGCCGCCCGAGGGCGTGGAGGGCGTCCACGAGGGCGGTCAGGTCAAACAGGATCGGTTCGCCGCCGGTGATGACGACGACCGCGCCGTCGGGGCTTTCCGCGGCGACCGCCTGGGCGATCTCGTGGGCTGTCATGAGCGTCACGCCGTCCGGGCGGTAGTCCCGGTGCCAGGTGCCGGCGCTGTCGCACCACGGGCAGGCCTGGGGGCAGCCGTACAGTCGCACGAAGTACGCGGCGCGGCCCAGGTGGACGCCTTCGCCCTGCCAGGTGTAGAACCGCTCGTACACGGGGTACTTCATTCCCAGTACTCGCAGGCGGAGTCCGGCGTTTCCCACAGGGTCACGCGCAGCTGTAGGTCCGCGCCGTCGTCGCCGGGTTCAAGGGCGTCGCGGAGGCGGCGCAGGGTTTCCCGGTGGAGGTACGCGGCGATCACTTCGGCGGTGGTGTCGTCGCCGAGGTCGGGGAGGTCATTGAGGTATGCGTGGTCCAGGCCGCCCTGGCTGACGTCCTTTTTGGCCCACTTGAGGGTGCGGAAGTCGGCGACCATGATGGCGCGGCGCACGTGCGCGCTGGGGCGCAGCCGGTCACTCTGGAGCTGCAGGCGCACGCGGTACGTGTGGCCGTGCAGGCGGCCGCAGGGGCCGTCGTAGCCGGTGATGGTGTGCGCGCTGTCGAAGGTGAACTCGGTGCTGAGCTGCCAGGGCATCAGCGGGCGGGCGCGGTGTACTGCGCGGTGCAGATGGTGTTGATGCCGCCGCGCACGCCGTAGTCCGCGGTGATGGTCATGCGGTGGGGGTCGAGGAGGCGCACGAGGTCCGCGAGGACGCGGCGGGTGGCGTGCTCGTGGTAGATGCCGACGAAGCGGTAGCTGGTGAGGTAGTACTTCAGGCTTTTGAGTTCGACGCAGGTGTCGCGGGGGACGTAGCGGATCTCGAGTTTCCCGAAGTCGGGCAGGCCGCTCCACGGGCAGACGGGGCTGAATTCGTCGGTGCTGATGACGATTTCGATGGGTTCGCCGGGGTAGTGGCTGGTGTCGTCCTCGCGGATGGCGGGGAAGGTGTCGAGCACGGCGACGTCGATGGCGTCGAGGCCCTGCACGTCGTAGCGGCGGTCGAAGCCGCGCGCGGGCGCGTCTGTGGTGGTGGTCATGGGTTGTCCTCCGTGGACGCGTCCGTCTGGGCACGTCAGGTCAACAGCACAGGTCGACCCGAAGCGATTGTAGCGGCGCAGGGTGGGTGGTGTGGTCAGGGGAGATCGCGGTGAATAGTGTTGCTCGTTCTCGCAAAAATATTCGTCTCATCCAAGTGCGTTTTGAGGTGGAGGGCGGGTTTGCCCTGAATGAGCATTACAAATGGAAAACAAATATCTGTTTAACCTATCAATCTCTCTGAATCCCCCCTTTGGCCTGTGTATATTTCGTCAGAATTCTGAAAGTCCCAGCCTTTATAGTGTCTTCATGAACCCGTCGTTCCGGCACACCTTCACGCAGCTCGCCACCTTCCTCACGGCGCAGGGGTGGCCCACCGACACGTACCGCTTCACCGCCCTCGGCGAAAACATCGCCATCATCGGCTGCGACCGCGGCCAACTGTACGTCCGCCTCCCCGACGACACCGAAGCGCCCCTCGCGCGCCTCGACCGCACCGGCACCCTCCACATCAACCTCGCCACGCTCGCCCGAATGCTGCGCCAGCACAGCACCGACCCGCGCGCGCTCCTCACCGCGCTGCACCCCGACCTCGGCACCCTCGACCTGCGCACCCATGACCACGGCACCGACGCCCTCATCGAAGGCAGCTGGCAGCCCCTCGTCCGCGCGAACGAACTCATCGGCGCCACCCTGCTGCGCGCCCGGCGCCCGCAGGCCGCCTGAACCCGGCAACGCAGCGGGGCGGGGAGTGCACTCCCCGCCCCGCTGCCCCTTGAGCCCTACCGCGCTTCGCTCGCCTGCTCGCTGAGCGCCACGCTCTCCTCAATGGCCGCCGCCGCGAGAGGTCGCCGCTCGGTCAGGTCGAAACGCTCCCCGCTGTTCAGCACGTGCAGGCGCGCGTCAAAAATGGACAGCACGTCATCCTGGCTGGCCTCCGCGACGTTCGAGCGCGTCACGCCCGCGCCGTCCACGACGTACACCGCGCCGCTACCCACTACCTTGAACTGCTCGCCCTCCACCACGATGGCGGTGTCCTCGTCAATGCCGATGCCGAGCACGCGCGGGTTCTGCGCGACGGCGCCCAGCAGGCGCCCCATGCGCCCCCGCTCCGCGAAGTGCTGATCGATGATGACGTTGCGGATCAGGCCCAGGCCGGGCGCCATGCGCAGCCCGCCCACGCGGTGCGACTCGCCGCCGCGCCCCTGCACCAGCATCGTCTCACACATCACCGACGCGCCCGCGGACGTGCCGCACACCACCCCGCCGGCCGCGTAGATCTCGCGGATGCGCCGCTCCATGGGCGTATCGCCGATCTGGCTGGTGATGCGCAGTTGGTCGCCGCCGCTGAAGAACACGCCAGACGCGTCGGCCAGCTGCTGCAGTTTCTGCTCATCGAGCGTTTCGGCACGGTCGTTCACGTACAGCTCGGACGTGCGCGTCACCCCGAGGTCCGCGAACGCTTTCTGGTACGCCTCGAAGTACCCTTCGGGCTCGTGCGACGCGACCGTGGCGACCACGAGCGCGCCCTGGCCGACGCGCTGCGCGACCTCCTGCAGAATGACCTTCTCGCCTTCCTTGTCCTCGTGACCGCCGATGATGATGAGGGTGCCGCCACGCGGCCCGCCTGATTTCCGGGTAGGCATTCAATCTCCTTTATCGGCGCCCACCGGGGGCGCCGCTCGTCGCAGGTGGACGGTGGGATGCGCGTCACGCGCGGACTGCCACGCGCACGCGAAATGGCTGCTGGTGTGCCCCCAGCCGAGGCGGCCGTCCGGGTCCAACAGGATGATGCCCGCCCCGCCGCCTGCGTGCACCTGCATGGTGCGCAGGGCGTCGTGCACAGCGCCGTCCGGCTGATGTTCACGCAGGCCCGCGACGGCGCGGCGGGCGAGCGTGACGCGGTCAATGCGCGCCCCGTTTCCGGACAGCGCGGCCGCGCCGCGCGTGTCGTCCGCGAGGAACCCGCCGCCGGGCACGGGCGAGTCCCCGCACTGCCCGTCGGGGCCGCCGGTGGACGTGCCCGCCGCGAGGTGCCCGCGCGCATCGCGCGCGACGCAGCCGACCGCGTCGCGGGCCGCGGCGGGCGCGTCCCTGAGGGGTACGCCGCGCTGCGCGGCGAAGCGCGCCGCGACTGCCCCGACGAGCAGGTTCTCCGGTTCCGGCAGCAGCGCGCGCGCCACCAGAATCGGGTGCGGCATGCCGCGCAGGGCCGCGACTGCGCCGACCTGCAGCGTCTCGCCGTCCATCAGGGCCGCGCCGAGTTCCCCGTCGCCCGCGCTGGGCGCGCCGCCCGGCCCGGCGTGGAAGGCCGACTCGGCTTCCAGCACCTGAATGGCGGCGGTCACGGCGTCCACGGCGCGGCCGTTCGCGGCGAGCACGGCGCGGCCGGCGGCGAGGGCCCGCAGGCACCCCTCGCGGTTCGCGGGCTCCTCGTGCGGCTGGATGGTCTTCGCGCCGCCGTGCACCACGATCATCCATTCGGCGTGGGGTGCGGCGGCGCGCGCGTCAGTCATGCGCGGCCTCGAGCGCGGCGGTGCGGGCGGGCGTGCTGTCGAACGCGTGAATCTGCGCCCACGCGTCCTCCACGTCGTTGGGGAGGATCACGACGAGGTCCCCGGCCTGTCCGGCGCGCAGGGCCGCGTCGATGGCGTCGGGCTCGTGGAGGATCACCTGGATCTGCTCGGGGTTCATGCCGGCGGCGAGGGCGCCCTCGCGGGTGAGTTCCGCGCCTTCGCCGGGGGCGCGGCCGCGCCGGTCGGTGTCCTCGCGGAGGATCAGCAGGTCGAACATGCCCGCGAGGATGGCGCCCATTTCGCGGATGTCCACGTCGCGGCGATCCCCGGCGACACCGAACACGCCGATCACGCGGCCCTTGGCGGGCCGCAGGAACGGCACGAGTTCCGCGAGGGGGCGCAGGCCGTCGGGGTTGTGGGCGTAGTCGAGGAGCACGCGGAACGGGTGGCCTTCGTAGAGGTTCAGGCGTCCGGGGCTCTGCTCGAACGACGTGCTGAAGCTCCCGAGCGCCGCGCGGATCACCGGCAGCTCCACGCCGGCGCCGACAGCGACGCCGATGGCGGCGAGGGCGTTGGCGATGTTCACCCGCGCGTACCCGCCGAGCGTCGCGGGAATCTCGCGCGCGCGGATCACGGGGTAGCGGTGCCCGGCGCGGTACAGGACCAGTTCGTCGCCGAGCAGCGTCGCTTCGCGGACGACGGCGGTGCCGCCTTCGTCGATGTGGCGCTGCAGGTGCTCGCTGCAGGCGTTGCTGTCCTGCATGGAGAAGAACGTGATGCTGCCGCCCGCCTTGCGCTGCATGTTCACGGTGAGGGGATCGTCGGCGTTCAGGACGCTGGTGCCGGTGTCCGTGACGACCTCCACCACGAGCGATTTCACGTACGCGAGGTCCTCGACGGTCTCGATGCCCTTCATGCCCAGGTGGTCCGGCTGGATGTTCAGGACGGCGCCCACGTCCGCCCGGTCGAAGCCCAGGCCCTCGCGGAGGATGCCGCCGCGCGCCGTTTCGAGCACGGCCACCTCGACGTTCGGGTCGCTGAGGATGACCTTCGCGCTTTTCGGGCCGGTGGTGTCGCCGCCCATGATGAGTTCACCGTCCACGTAGATGCCGTTCGAGGTGGTGAGGCCCACGACCTTCCCGGCGTGTTTCAGGATGTGCGCGACCATGCGCGAGGTGGTGCTCTTTCCGTTCGTGCCGGTGATGGCGATCACCGGAATGCGGCACGGGGTGTCTTTGGGGAACAGCATGTCGAGGACCGGCCCGGCGACGTTGCGGGGTTTGCCTTCGCTGGGCTGCAGATGCATGCGGAAGCCCGGCGCGGCGTTCACCTCCACGATTCCGCCGCCCGTTTCGTGCACGGGTTTGCTGATGTCCGGCGTAATGAAGTCAATGCCGGCGACGTCCAGACCGATCACCTGCGCGGCGCGGCGCGCGACGGTGCGGTTGTAGGGGTGGATGACGTCCGTGCGGTCGACGGCGGTGCCGCCGGTGGACATGTTGGCGGTGTCGCGCAGGAATACCGTCTCGCCCGCCGCGGGGACGGTGTCTGGCGTGCGACCGGCGCGCTCTAGCAGCCGGAGGACGTGCTCGTCGATCTTGATGCGCGTCATGACGTTCTCGTGCCCGTCACCGCGGCGCGGGTCCTCGTTCACGGCGTCCACGAGGGCGCGGATCGTGCGCGTCCCGTCCCCCACCACGTGCGCCGGGACGCGCTCCGCCACGGCGACGACATGCCCGTTCACGACGAGGACGCGGTGGTCGTTGCCGCGGTACTGCTGCTCCACCACCACGTTGCGGCTGTGCTGCCGCGCCTCCTCAAAGCCGCCTTCCACCTGCTCGGGCGTCATGAGGTCCATGCTGACGCCGCGCCCGTGGTTCCCGTCGAGCGGCTTCGTCACGACCGGGTAGCCGACGCGTTTCGCGGCGCGCACGGCCTCCTCGGCGGTGCGGACGACCGCGCCGCGCGGCACCGGCAGGCCCGCGCGGTCCAGCAGCGTCTTCGTGAGCGCCTTGTCACTGGCCGTTTCGGTGGCGATGTACGACGTGTTCCCGGTGATGCTCGCGCGGATGCGGCGGCTGTACCGGCCGTACCCCAGCTGCACCAGGCTGTTGTCGTCCAGGCGGATGGTGGGAATGCCGCGGCGTTCGGTTTCCTGCACGAGCGCGCGCGTGGTCGGCCCGAGCGCGTAGCGTTTGGCGATGCGGCGCAACTCGCCCAGTTCGCGTTCCAGGTCGAATGGGGCGTCCAGGTCGTAGGGGAGGGTCACGTCGTCCGGCAGGAGGCGCGTGAGGCTACTCAGGCCGCGGAGGTGTTCGGGCAGCAGGCTGTTCACGAGGCGCAGCGCGGTGACGCCCGCGAGCAGCCCGACGCGTTCCTCGAGGTAGCGGTACACGATGTTGTACACGCCGGGCTGGCCGGGCACGCTGCGCGTCTTGCCGTACGTGACGCGGGTGCCCGCCAGGGTCTGAAGCTCCAGCGCGACGTGCTCGGTGATGTGGCCGATCCAGGTGCCGTCTTCGAGGCGGCGGATGAACCCGCCCGGCTCGCGGTACGAGCAGCCGTGGTTGTGCAGGGTGGGGAGCAGCGCGACGAGGCGCTCCGTGAACCCTGGGAGGGTGTTGCTGGGGTGCGCCTCGAGGGCCCCGAGGTCAAGTTGGAAACGCAGCATGGGCCGGTAGCCGTAGATGTTCGGGCCACGGTAGACCTGGCGTTCCACCACGGTGAGGTGTGGTTGTGCGTGTGCGGTCATGAAGTTCCCCCTGTGGCAAAAATTTGCCGTGGTTACATTCTCGGCCGCGCCGCCCGAAAAGTCAGTGGGAACCGTGTCCTGGACAGGATTTTCTAAGATCAGGTCAAGGTTATGAACACAGTCTGATGCCAGATTAAATTCTGCTTAGGCCGCTCTCAGTCCAGCCCTCGGGTTTCCCCTACGCCCGTTTAGGATCCGCGCGGCGTTCGAGCCCTCCACACATGGGCCGTGGGCGGCACCCCGGGTGCCGCCCACGGCCCATGTGTCAGGTCAGGGGAGGTTGTTCAGGAAGGCGCGGTGTGCGCCGGAGAAGTTCAGGCCGTCCGCGCGGTCCCAGTTGATGGACCACGTCATCAACCCGCGCAGCGCCGGGTACGTGCTGCCCGGGCGGTACGTGTTGCAGTTCGCGCCGCTGGTCAGGCAGGTCACGGCGCGTTGCACGTCGGCGGGCGCCGTGTACCCGCTGCTCGCGGAGCGCGTCCCGGACGGCAGGCCGATGGCGACCTGATCGGCGCGGAGGCCCGGGAAGCGCTTGTTCGGGTCGCCGCCCAGGTTGAAGCCCGTGAGCAGCATGTCCGTCATGGCGACGTGGAAGTCCACGGTGCCGGGTGTGTACGTGCGCCCGTCCGTGCCGACCAGCGAGCCGGTGTTGTAGTGCTGCACGTGCAGCGTCGTGAGTTCCGCGCGGAGGTTGTGGATGAGCGGCAGGTACGCGCCCCAGATGCCGCCGTAGCTGGACAGGCCGCCCTGCACGTACGCCGTTTCGGGCGCCATGGTGAGCAGGAAGTTCGCGCCGAACCGCGCCTTGAGGCTTTTCACGGCGGCGATCAGGTTCACGATGGCGGGCGTGGTGGGGTGGTTCAGGTCGGTGTCGCCGGGGTTCAGGGCGAGGGAGCCCCCTTCGAGGTCGATGTCGAGGCCGTTCAGGCCGTAGCGGGCGATGATGTCGCCCATGGTGCGCACGAAGTTGTCGCGCGCGGCGGTGGTGTTGAGCTGGATGTGCGCGTTCGCGCCGCCGAGGCTGATAAGGACCTTCTTGCCTTTGGCCTGTTGCGCGCGGATGCCGGCGATGAAGTCGGCTTCGCTTTCGGCGTTCGCGCCGCAGCCTTGCGTGGTGCACAGCGTGAACGCCACCTCGCCTTCGGCGCCGCCGGGTCTGTTCTCCGCGAAGGCGAGGTCGATGACGTCCCACGCTGGGTTGACGTCTTTCATGCGGATGTAGCCGCTGCCGTTGTCGAAGTTGTGCCAGTACCCGAACAGGGCGTGTTTCGGCAGGGCCCCGCTGGTGGGTGGGGTGGTGGGGGTGAGGTTGACGGTGACGGGGGCGGCGGCGGAGGTTCGGGTGTTGCCGGCGGCGTCGTAGGCTTTGGCGGTGTAGCTGTAGCTGCCGTTCTGGGCGCTGCTGCTGAATGCGTCCGTGGCGCTGTACGGGCTGCTGGTGTCGGTGGCCAGCAGCGTCGTCCCGCGGTAGAACTCCACCTTGCTGACCCCCACGTTGTCTGCGGCGGTGGCCGTGAGGGTCACGTTTCCGGCACTGGTGAGGGTGCTGGGGGTGGCGCTCAGGCTGACGGTGGGCGCGGTGGTGTCCCCGCCCGGGGTGGGGGTGGTGCCGCCGCTGCAGGGGGCGCCGTTGAGGGTGCAGGTGTTCACGCCGCTGTACGTGCCGCTGCCGCCGTAGTTCACGGTGACGCTGCCGTTCGCGGGGATGGTGCTGCCGCCCCAGGTGTTGGGGGTGATGGTGACGGTGCCGTCGCTGGCAGTGGTGACGCTGCCGCCGGCGCCCCAGACGCTGGTGGTGCTGGCGGCGCCGTTGAATTTGAACTTCAGGGTCCAGGTGGTAAGGGGCGTGCTGGTGGGGTTGCTGAGCGTGATGACGCCGTTGAAGCCGCCGTCCCAGCTGCTGCTGGTGCTGAAGGTCGCTGTCGCGCTTGTCGCCTGCCCGTGCAGGGCGCTGGGGGTGGTCGTCTGGGTGCAGGCGGCGAGGCTGAGGGCCAGGGTGAAGCTGAGCAGCAGGGGTTTCATGTGCGGTCCTTTCGGGCAGAGGGCGGTCTGCCAGGGCGGGGCGGCCTTGGAAACGGACGACGAGAAATTTTTTGCTTCGTCCGTATAGTTCTTGGAATTCTCTTTCAACTCTGTGTAAAACTTCACAGCCACGGTGGGTTGAGATCGAATCAGTTCAGGTCAAACGAACAAACGCGGCACAATGATCAGACCAGTGGCCTCCGCCCTGCGTTGACGCCAGCCCCCCCACCCCCCATACTGGTCTGACCAGTTCTCCGCACAAGGAGCTCCATGCATACCCCCCCCATCAAACCCGCCGAACACGCCGAAACCCACCTCCTGCACCTGATCCTCAGCGGCACCTACCCCGCCGGCGCCGACCTCCCCGCCGAACGCGACCTCGCCACCCAGCTCGGCGTCACCCGCCCCACCCTCCGCGAAGCCCTCCAGCGTCTCTCCCGCGACGGCTGGCTCCGCATCCAGCACGGCAAACCCACCCGCGTCAACGACTACCTCACCGAAGGCGGCCTCGCCATCCTCGGCCGCATCGCCCAGCACGGCCAGATCGAAGCGCTCATCCCCCAGCTCCTCGAAGTCCGCGCCGTCCTCGCGCCCGCCTACACCGAAGCCGCCGTGCGCCGCGCCCCCGACTGGGTCGCCGACCTGCTCAGCACCCTGCCCAGCAGCGCCCCCGACGCCTACGCCGCCTACGACTGGGCCCTGCACAAAACCCTCGTGCACCTCAGCGGCAACGTCATCTACCCACTGATCCTCAACGGCTTCGCCGGCGTGTACGCCACCGCCGGCGCCCACTACTTCGCCTCGCCCGAAGCGCGCGACCTCTCCACCGAACTGTACGGCCGCCTGCGCGCCGCCGCCCTTGACCACGACGGCCCCGCCGCCGCCCACGCCATGCGCGACGTCCTGACCCGCAGCATGCAGTTGTGGCACGCCCAGAACGCCCCCGCCGCCCCTCCCGAGGCCACCCCATGAAGCGCTGGAACGGCTGGGGCGACCACGCCACCCACCCCCCCGTCCCCGACGCCGCCCGCACCTTCCTGCACCAGCTGCTCGGCCCCGGCCATCCCCCGCGCGACGCCACCCTCCACGAAGTCACCGCGCGCGTCCCCGCCAGCCGCCTGCCCGAGCACCCCCTCGTGCAGCGAGACGCCGATACCCGCGTCCGCTACGCGCGTGGTCAGAGCCTGCCCGACCTGATCGCCCTGCGCAGCGGCGAGGGCCTGGTCTTCCCGGACGGCGTCGCCCACCCCGAACGCCCCGAGGACGTACAGACCCTGCTGCAGTACGCCCACACGCACGCCGCCACCGTCGTCCCGTACGGCGGCGGCACCAGCGTCGCCGGGCACGTCAACCCCGCTGCGGGCGCGCGGCCCGTCCTCACCATCAGCCTGGAACGCCTCAGCGCCCTGCTGACCCTCGACGAGGCCAGCCGCCTCGCCACGTTCGGCGCGGGCGTCCGCGGCCCCGACCTCGAAGCGGCCCTGCGCGCCCAAGGGTACACCCTTGGGCACTTCCCGCAGTCCTTTGAGTACAGCACCCTCGGCGGCTGGGTCGCCACGCGCTCCAGCGGCCAGCAGAGCCTCCGCTACGGCCGCATCGAGGCGATGTTCGCCGGCGGGACCCTCATCACCCCGCGTGGTCCCCTCACGCTCCCCCCGTACCCCGCCTCCGCCGCAGGTCCGGACCTGCGGCAGCTGGTGCTCGGCAGCGAAGGCCGCCTGGGCATTCTCACGGACGTCACCGTGCGCGTGCACCCCCTGCCCGACACCGAACGGTTCGAGGCGGCCTTCTTCCCGGACTGGGCGAGCGCCCACGACGCCACCCGCGCGCTCGCCCAGTCCGGCGCGCCCCTCAGCATGCTGCGCCTCAGCACCCCCACGGAAACGCACACCACCCTCACGCTCGCCGGGCACCCACGCGCCACCCGCGCGCTCGAAACGTACCTCGCCACCCGCGGCGTCCGCAGCGACAAGTGCCTGCTCCTGTACGGCCTCACCGGCCCGCGCGACACCGTGCAGCACGCCGCGCACACCGCCGCCCGCGTCATCGCCGCGCACCAGGGCGTGCGCGTCTACACGCCACTCGGGCGCGCCTGGCACAAAGGCCGCTTCGCCGCCCCGTACCTGCGCAACAGCCTCTGGGACGCCGGGTACGCCGTCGACACCCTCGAAACGGCCACCACCTGGGACCGCGTGGACCGCACCCTGAACGCCGTCGAGCACGCCCTGCGGCGCGGCCTGGACGCCTACGGCGAACGCGTGCACGCCTACACGCACCTGTCGCACGTGTACCCGAGCGGCTGCAGCATCTACACCACGTACGTCTTCCGCCTGGCTGAGGACGCCGCCGCGACCCTGCGCCGCTGGTCGGCCCTGAAGGGCGCCGCGAGCGAAGCGCTGGTGCGCGAGGGCGCCACCATCAGCCACCAGCACGGCGTCGGCCGTGACCACGCCCCGTACCTCCCCGCCGAGAAGGGCGCGCTCGGCATGAGCGCCCTGCACGCCCTCACGCGCACCTTCGACCCGGACGGCCTGATGAACCCCGGTGTGCTGCTGGAAGGCGACCATGCTTGACCGCGACGCGCGTTTTTCGGCCCTGAGGGGTCAGACCTTTGACCTTCTGATTGTCGGCGGCGGCATCACCGGCGCGGGCCTGCTGCGCGAAGCCACCCGCGCGGGCCTGCACGCCGCGCTCGTCGAGGCGCGCGACTACGCCTGGGGCAGCAGCAGCCGCTCCAGCAAAATGGTCCACGGCGGCCTCCGCTACCTCCAGCACGCGCAATTCAGGGTCACGCTCGACAGCGTCCGCGAACGCGAACGCCTGCTGCGCGAAGCGCCCGGCCTGATCGAACCGCTCGGCTTCCTCATGGCCGTCTACGACGACCACCCGGAGCGCCGCCCCCTGTACGCCGCCGGCCTCACCCTGTACGACCTGCTCGCCCGCCGCCGCAGCCACCAGTACCACGCCGCGCCGGACTTCGCGCTGCTCGCCCCGCACCTGCGCCGCGCCGGCCTCACCGGCGGCTTCCGCTACGCCGACGCCGCCACCGACGACGCCCGCCTCGTCCTGCGCGTCCTGCGCGACGCCACCCGCGACGGCGCCCTCGCCCTCAACTACGCCCCCGTCACCAAACTCCACCTGAACCGCGGCGAAGTGCGCGGCGCGAGCGTCCGCGACGCCGAAACCGGCGACGAGCACCTCGTGCGCGCCCGCATCGTCATCAACGCCACCGGCGCGCACACCGACGCCCTGCGCGGTGAGCTCGGCTGCCCGCCCGCCCTGCGCCCCCTGCGCGGCAGTCACCTCGTGTTCCCGCAGACGCGCTTCCCCGCCTCCCAGGCCATCGCCTTCCAGCACCCGCTCGACGGCCGCAATGTCTTCGTCTCCCCCTGGCAGGGTCACGTCCTCGTCGGCACCACCGACCTCGACCACCTCACCGCCCTCACCGACGACCCCCGCATCACCCCGCAGGAAACCAGCTACCTGATGGCCGGCGTCACGCACGCGTTCCCCACGCTCGGCCTCACCCTGCGCGACGCGACCGCCGCGTGGGCCGGCGTGCGCCCCGTCATCGGCCACGGCCACGCCGACCCCAGCCGCGAGGCGCGCGACACCCTCATCCGCGAGGAACGCGGCCTGCTGAGCGTCACCGGCGGGAAGCTCACGACCTTCCGCGCCACCGCGCACGCTGCCCTGCGCGTCGCCACGCGCCGCCTCGGCCTGCCCCTGCACCTCCCCGACACGCCCTTCTTCGACCCCGTCGACGAAGCGGCGCTGCCGGGCACGCTCAGTGTCGCGCAGCGCCGCCGCCTCGCCGGCACGTACGGCCCGGACGCCGTCGAGCTGCTGCGCGGCGCCCAGCCCGGCGACCTGCACCCCATGCCCGGCACGCATACCCTCTGGGCGGAAGTGCGCCACGCCGCCCGCCACGAGGACGTGCGCGGCCTGTCGGACCTGCTGCTGCGCCGCGCGCGCGTCGGCTTCACGCTCGGCACCAGCAGCCTCGCGCTGCTCCCCCGCGTCCGCGACGTCACCCGCGACGCGCTGGGCTGGAGCAGCGAACGCTGGAACGCCGAGGAACGCGCCTACGAGGCCCTGATCAGGGCCGCCTACAGCGTCCCCGACGAGAACGACGTCCCCGACTGGCGCCTCGCGCTCGCCCGCGCCCAGCACGCCCGCGCATGACGCCCCTGCTGCTCGCCCTCGACAACGGCACCCAGAGCCTGCGCGCGCTGCTGTTCACCCCGGACGGCACCCTCGTCGACAAAGCCCGCGTGCCGTTCACGCCGTACGTCGCCGCGCACCCCGGCTGGGCCGAGCAGCACCCGGACGTGTACTGGGACGCCGCCGGGCAGGCCTGCCGCGCCCTCTGGCAGCGTGGGCACGCCCCGGACGCCGTCGCGGCCGTCAGCGTCACCGCCCAGCGCGGCACCGTCGTGAACGTCGGCGCGGACGGCCGCCCGCTGCGCCCCGCCATCTTGTGGCTCGACCAGCGCCGCACCGAAGGGCTCCGCCCGCCCGGTGGGCCCTTCGGCCTGCTGGCCCGCGCCGCCGGCCTGCACGGCACCATCCGCGCCCTGCAGGCCGAAACCGAAGCGAACTGGATCGCGCACCACCAGCCGGACGTGTGGGCCCGCACGCACAAGTACCTGCTGCTCAGCGGGTACCTCACGCACCAGCTGACCGGCGAGTACGCCGACTCGGTCGGCGCGCAGGTCGGATACCTCCCCTTCGACTACCGCCGCCAGACCTGGGCGGCGCCCCACGACTGGAAGTGGCGCCTCGCGCCCTTCAACGCCGCGCACCTCCCGCGCCTCGTGCTCCCCGGCGGGGTCCTGGGCGCCGTCACGCGCGCTGCCGGCGCCCACACGGGCCTGCGCGCCGGTACGCCCGTCATCGCCGCCGCCGCCGACAAGGCCTGCGAGGTGCTCGGCAGTGGCGGCACGCACCCCGGCACCGGCTGCCTCAGTTACGGCACCACCGCCACCATCAGCGTCACCAGCCCCCGCTACCGCGAACCGCGCCCGTTCCTGCCCGCCTACCCCGCCGCCACGCCCGGCGCGTACACCCTCGAAGTGCAGATGTTCCGCGGCTACTGGATGGTCAGCTGGTTCAAGCAGGAATTCGGCCACGCCGAGCGGCGCCTCGCGCACGAACGCGGCGTGGACGCCGAAAGCCTCTTCGACGACCTGCTCCGCGCGGCCCCGCCCGGCAGCCTCGGCCTCACGCTCCAGCCGTACTGGACGCCCGGCATCCGCGAGCCCGGCCCGGAAGCCAAGGGGGCCATCATCGGCTTCGGCGACGCGCACACCCGCGCGCACCTGTACCGCGCCATCATCGAGGGCCTCGCCTACGCCCTGCGCGACGGCCGTGACCAGCTGCAGCGCCGCACCGGCACGCCCATCCGGGAGCTGCGTGTCGCCGGCGGCGGCGCCCAGAGCGACGGCGCGCTGCAGATCACCGCGGACGTGTTCGGCATGCCGGTCGCGCGCCCGCACGTATACGAGGCGTCCGGCCTGGGCGCCGCCATCAACGCTGCCGTCGGCGTGGGCCTGCACGCCACCCACACCGACGCGGCCCGCGCCATGACCCGCCCCGGACGCACCTTCACCCCCAGCGCGGACACCGCCGAGCTGTACGACGGCCTGTACCACCGCGTGTACCGCCGCATGTACGGTCGCCTGAAGCCGCTGTACCACGCCATCCGGGATCTGACCCGCGACCCCGCCTGACCCCCTACTCCGCAGCGCGCGCCGTGTCCTCGCGCCGCGCGCGCCCCAGATGCAGCAACGCCTCCGGCGACGCGGCGTCCTCCGGGAACGGCACCACGCCCACCTTCACCTGCGCGCGCGCGAAGTCCCCCACGCACACGCGCGCCGCGAGCGCCGCCACCCGCGCCTGCGCCGCACCTTCAGGCAGGGTGCCCGGCAGCAGCACCGCGAACGCGTCGCCGCCCACGCGGTACACGCGCCCACGCGGCCCGAACTCCGCCTCGGCGGCCTCCGCGAACGTCCGGAGCAGCAGGTCCCCGCGCACCTGCCCCAGCTGGTGGTTCACGTCCTTGAGGCCTTCGAGCGCCAGGGACACCAGCACGCCCTGCCCCTCCACCATCAGCAGCCGGTGCGCGTCCAGCTCGAACGCCGCGCGGTCCCCGAGCCCCGTGAGCGCGTCCGCCTGCCCCTCGGCGCCCCGCGCCGCCGCGACCGCCGCTTCACGCCGCGCCACGTCGACCACCAGGCGCCGCTCCTGCAGCAAGGCCTCCAGCTCGGGTGGCGCCGGCCACGCCCGCCCCGGCATGTCCGGGCGGCGCGCGCCCCCGGACGCGCGGAACGCCTCCTCTTCTGCGCTCAGTGTCCGCAGCGCCTCAGACGCGACCGCCACCACTGCCGGGTCGAAGTGCTGCCCGGACTGCGCCTGCAACTCGGCGAGCGCCTCGTCCACGCTCCATGCCCGCTTGTAGGGCCGCACCTGCATCAACGCGTCAAAGACGTCCGCGACCGCCACGATCCGCCCGGACAGTGGAATCTCGTCGCCCGCGAGGCCCCGCGGGTACCCGCCGCCGTCCCAGCGTTCATGGTGCGAGAGCGCCACTTCCTCCGCGAGCTGCAGCAGCGGCGACTGGCTGCCCGACAGGATCTGCGCGCCGATCAGGGGATGCAGCTGCATCTGCGCGAATTCCGCTTTCGTCAGGCGGTCGCGTTTCAGCAGCACCGCGTCGGGAATGCCGATCTTGCCGACGTCATGCAGGCGCGCCGCGATGCCCAGCAGCTCCGCGCGTTCCGGCGCCCACCCGAGCGCCCGCGCGATACTCGCCGCGGCCCGCCCCACCCGCCACGTGTGCTCGCCCGTCGTGTCGTCCCGGTACTCCGCCGCCATCGCCAGCCGCGTGACAATCTCGTACTGCGCGCGTTCCAGGTCCGCTGTGCGCTCCTGCACCAGCGCTTCGGCGGTCGCGCGCGCCTGCTGCTCCGCTTCGGTGCGCAGGCGGTACACGTCCGCTTCGTGCCGCGCGCGCTGCACGTCGAACCGGACCGTCAGTTCCCGCGTCTGCCGGTCCCGCTCCTCGTTGAACAGCTCCCGTTCGATGCGGTGGGACGCCCGCAGGTGCGTGATGGCCTCCGCGAGCGCGCCCGTGCGTTCGAGCACCTCCGCGAGCAGCTGGTGCGCTTCGGCCTGCTCGCGTGGCGCCTGCATCTCCTCGGCGAGGTGCAGGCTGCGCTCCAGGTGGGCGCGCGCCGTGTCCACCTGCCCGGCCAGGAGGTCCAGCCGCCCCAGTTGCCGCGTGGCGTTCAGCTCTCCGGCGGCATGGCCGATCTCCAGCGCGAGGCTCAGCGCCGCTTCGTGCGCGGTGCGCGCCGCGTCCACGTCGCCTTCCTGCTCGTGCAGCGTACCGAGGCTGTCCAGCGTGAAGAGTTCCCCCTCGCGGTACCCGATGTGGCGGCTCAGGCGGAGCGCCTCGGCCAGGTGCGGCGCGGCCTCCGCGTGGCGCCCGGCCGTCAGGAGGTTGCTGCCCAGGTTCAGCGTCGTCGTGGCGCGCAGCAGCAGGTTGCCGCCGTGCTCGGTGGCCGTCAGGGCGTCCTGGTTGATGCGGATGGCCTCGTCCACGTTGCCCTGCCGCTGGTGCATGTCCGCGAGGCTCAGCAGGACTTTCGCTTCGCCGTTGAGGTCCTGCAGGTCCACCTGATAGATGCGGTACGCCCGCGCGAGCCCCTCGGCGGCCGCGTGGTACTCCCCGAGGTCGATGTTGATGTTGCCGACGTTCGTCAGCCCGTTGGCCAGCCCGCGCAGGTCCCCCAGGCGCTCCCACAGCGGCAGGGCCTGCTCCAGGGTATGCAGCGCCTCGGTCATGGCCCCCTGGGTGTACAGCACGCCGGCCAGCTGGTTGAGCACGAAGGCCCGCAGGGTGTCGGCGTCGCCGGTTACGGGAAGACGCCCGCGCGCCCGTTCGAGGTCGGCGCGCGCCTGTTCGAGGTCGCCCATCAGCAGGCGCGCCTTGCCCATTTCCGCTTCCGCTTCGGCCTGCAGGGCCGGCTGATCGGGGCTGGCCAGGGTCACGGCCTGCTCCAGGGCCGTGAGCGCCTCGGCGAGGGACGCGCCCGCCAGGTGCGCCTGCCCGAGCAGCAGCGCGCTGCGCGCCTGCAACGCTCGCTCCCCGAGCTGCTCTGCCAGTTGAGTGCAGGCGCGGGCATGAGCCAGCGCCTGCGGGGCATCTTCGGACAGCAGGGCACGCGCCTGCGTGGCGTGGTGTTGCCACGGTGCCTCGCGGCTGGAGCCGCGCGCCGCCCCTTGATCGTGTCGGTTCAACAGCAGCTTCAAAGGTTCCGTCCGGTCCGGGGGCGCCGCTTCGCGCCCCCTCAGGGCTGAGGCGGGGGGTTAATGCAGAGCGGCGTCAATGAAGGCGGCCAGATCGAGGCGGCCCTTGCGGCCCAGCATGCCCTTGTAGCTCGGGTTGAGCTTGTAGATGTCGTCCGCTTTGTCGATGATGTTCGCTGCGAGGTCCCTGGGGTTCAGGCTGCCTTCGGCGAGGGCGAGGGCGAGCCCGCCGGACACCATGGGCGCCGCCATGGACGTGCCGCTCCACGCGGCCATCGCGTTGCCCGGAGCGGGCGCGTACACGTTCTCGCCGGGAGCGACGACTTCCAAGCGGTCACTGTAGTTCGAGAAGCTGGATTTGCGGTCCTGCGCGTCCACGCTGCCGACGCTCACGGTGCGTTCGCCGCCGATGCCGGCCGCGTCGTAGGCGGGGTAGGTGAGGCGCTGCTCATTCTGGTTGCCGGCGGAGCAGACGACCAGGACGTTGCGGGTGCTCGCGCGGTTGATGGCGTCCTGAACGGCTTTGGAGCGCTCGTCGCTGCCGAGGCTGAGGTTGATGACGTTCGCGCCCTTGGCGACCGCCCAGTCGATGGCCTGCACGACGCTGCTCACGTCGCCGGAGCCGTCGGGCGCGAGGACGCGCAGCGGCATGATGGTCGCCTGCGGCGCGACCTGCAGGACGATGCCGGCGACGTTCGTGCCGTGCCCGTACGCGCCGACGCCCAGAACGCCTTCTTCCTGCGGGAGGGCGTCGCCGTCCACGAAGTCACGCCAGGTGCCGGGGGCGCTGAGCGCGCCGGCGAAGGCAGGGTGGTTGACGTCGAGGCCCGTGTCGATGACGGCCACGGTCACGCCCGCGCCCAGTTTGGGCGCCTGCTGCTGCGCGCTCTGCAGGCCCAGGGTGCCCCACAGGCCGGTGTTCTGGGGCAGGGGCGTGTAGGTGCCGCCGCTCCAGGTTTTGACGCTGCCGCCGCTCCAGGTCTTGACGCTGCCGCCCGCCCAGGTGGTGACGCTGGTGAGCACGGCCGTCAGGGTGCCGCCGCCGCTGAATACGTCGCGGTTCGGTTCGATGCCGAGGCCCGTGCCGGCCAGGGCGCGGAGTGTGCCCTGGCCCTGGGGGGTGAGGGCGTCGGTGTCGCTCAGGCCGACGGTAGCGGTGCAGTCAGCCTGGCCCGGCTGACAATCGGGCCAGCTGAGCACGTCGCCGTGCAGGCGCGCACGGAGGCTCGCGCGGGTGTCGCCCGGCTGGAGTTGAACGGTGGCGACCGCCGCGTACCGCGCGGCGGTGGGGGCGCTGGTGGGCTGAGAGCAACCGATGAGCAGAGCGGCGGACAGGGCGCTGAGTGCGATGTGGGGCAGGCGGATGGGCATGGCGGTCCTCCGGGGAAAGATGGGCGAGCGGGGAGGGCGAACCCCACGCGCCGTCAGAATGTCTTTAGAGTAGTCCCTCATGCCTTTTTAAAAAAGAGGTGAGGCAACCTTTAAGGTTTCATTCAGAGATGCGGGGACGTCAAGGTCACTTGCTGCCCGGCGCCCAACGAAACCCGAACCCGTAATGGGCGTCCGCTTCGGCGTGCCCGTGGAAGTACCGCTCCTCCTTAGTGATCTCGATGCGCCCCCCCACGTTCTCCAGCATGGCGATCGCGCAGAACGTCCGCCGCACGTCCGGGTTGTTCAGGCGCACCGCCACCTCGTTCCCACTCGCGTCCTTGAGCTGCAAGCGGCCGTTCACGTCCGTGAAATCGTTCGTACCGTCGTAAATGAAGGCGAACAGCAGGACCTGCTGAATCAGGTCCGGGCGGACGATGTACAGGTTCTCGCCGTCTGCACTACTCCCACTGCGGTCATCCTTGTCGAGCACGATGTACGGCGGGAGGCGTTCACTGCCGAAATGGTTCCCGAGCGCCTGCACCACCCCGCCGTTCCCGTCTTTCAGCACGTACATGCAGCCGAGGTCCAGGTCGGCGCTGCGGCTGGTCCGCATCCCGAACAGGCCGCTGCGGGTGGCCTGCTGGTCCCAGTTGAGGTTCACGTGGATGGGCTGCGGCGTGCCGCTCTTACGCAGGTTGATGCTGGCGCGTTCACCCTGTTTATCGAGCGTGACCTTCGTGAGGTTCACGCTCGACGCAGGCGGGGCGGGTGCAGCGGGCGCAGTAGGCGGGGGGCTGGGCGGGGAAACGGGCGCGGACACCGGGGGCGTCGGCGGGGCGTCCTTCACTTCCCCGCCCAGCGATTCGACGAGCGCGCGCAGGCCCCCACTGAACCCCTGACCGGTCGCGGCGACGCGCCACACGTCCTTGAAGTACACCTCGCCGAGCGTCACGGCGCGTTCCGTGCTGAAGTCCGCCCCGTGGAACTCGTACCGCGCGACCTCCTGCCCGTCCGGCGTCATGAGGCGCAGGTGCCCGCTCGACACCTGCCCGAAGGTGCCCTCATCGGTGGTGGCCGCGACGCTCAGGCGCCGCACCGCCCCCGGCAGACGCGCGAGGTCCACCAGGAACCGCTGCGCGTCCCCATTGGCGGGCCCGAGCTGCTCGATGGCCCCTTCCGGGCTGCGCTTCTGGTTGTAGAAGACGGTATACCGGTCATCCTGAATGCGGCTGTGCTCGTCCAGGCCGAACACGGTCACGTCGTACTCGCGAGCGGGCCCGGCGACGCGTACGCCGATGAGCAGGCGCGTGCCGGTCAGCAGGTCTTGAAGGCGGGCGCGTTGCCCTCGAACCATCTGCAACATGAAATCTCCTCGGTGGGGGCGTTCCCCGGTCATTATGCCGGGCGCCCCCCGGCGCAGCGTCAAGCCGCGCGCCGGCCCCCAGGGGGCCGGCGCGCGGTGAGGGGCAGGTCAGGCCTGCGGCACTTCAGGGAAGTCGAGGACGCGCGCGTCGTTCCAGAGCCCTTCGAGGTCGTAGTACTCGCGGGCTTCGCGGGTCATGACGTGCACGATGATGTTCCCGCCGAAGGCGAGCAGCAGCCAGCGTTCGCTAGGGCCTTCCACGGTCGGGTGCGGCAGGCCCGCCTCGACGGCCTGATCGCGGATGTTCTGCTGCACGGCGTTAAGCTGCAGGCCCGCCGTGGCGGTGCAGATCACGAAGTAGTCGAGGGTGCTGCTGACCTGCGTGAGGTCCAGGACGACGACGTCCTCGGCGCGGCGTTCGCGGGCGGCGTCCACGATGACGCGCAGCTGCTGCAGTTCTTGGGTGGTCGGTTCGTTCATGGGGTGCTCCAGTGTCGTTAGGGTTGGATGGCGTTGATGCGCGCGAGTTCCGGGTAGGCGCTCTGCGCGTCCTGCCCGAGGTACACGCCGATCTCGCCGCTCTGCACGGGAAAGCGCAGGCCCTGCAGGCGGGGCAGGCCCAGCTGGTCGGCGAGGCGTTCGGCAGCGCCAACGGCGTCGAGCGTGAACACTTGGCTGTTCTCGCGGCTGAGCGGGGCGGTTTCGACGGTGCGGACGGTGTAGCCGCTGGCGCGCAGCAGCCGGGCGAGCGGCCCGCCCAGGTTCGCGCCGCTCGCGTCCACCAGGTGCACGCGGGCGTTCTGGACGTTGGTGTCGGCGGGCACACCCCAGATGCGCGCGAGCGCGGCGCGGTCCGGGGCGAGGTTGCTGACGCCGGGAATCTCATTGGTGGGCAGCGTCGCGAACGCAAGCTTGAAGCTGCTCAGGTACGGCTGCACCTGCTGCAGCAGCGTGGGGTCCACGTTGGTTTCCACGCCGTCCTGCAGCCCGCCGAGGATGGTGGGGAGCGCCGCGAGGCCCGCAGGCGTCTTGAGTTTCGAGGCGAGCTGGCTGATGGCCTGCTTCTGGTGGTCCATGCGGCCGTAATCGTCACCGAAGCCTTTGCGCATGCGCAGGAAGGCCACGGCCGCCTGGCCGTCCAGGTGGTGCGCGCCCGGGTCGAGGTGCACGTGCAGGTTCGCGGCGTTGTCGTCGAAGTGAATGCCGCGGCGTTTGGGATCGCCGTAGCTGGGCACGTCCGGCACGGTGACGTCCAGGCCGCCGAGGGCGTCCACGACGCGCTCCACGAAGTCGGTGCGGACGATGGCGTAGGCGTCCACGTGTTCGCCCGTGACGGTTTCGACGGCGCGCGCGAGCCCGCTGGGGCCCTCACGGAAGTAAAAGGAGTTGATCTTCTGCGCGGACACGCCCAGCGCGGGGTTGAACTCGCCGACGTTCGTGTCGCGCGGGATGGACAGGACGTCCACGCGCGTGCCGTCCACCTTCATCAGCATCAGCGTGTCGGTGTTCGGCGGCTGCCACAGGCCCGTGCGCTGGTTCTGGTCCTTGCAGGGCGTGCGGTAGTAGCAGTACACGATGTCGCGCCCGGCGACCAGCAGCGTGAAGTGCGGCGGGGCGCCCGGCGTGGTCATGGCGACGCTGCGCGCCTCGCCGCCCGTGCCGGTCAGCGCCCAGAACCCGCCGAGCGCCGTGGCGCACACCAGCAGGCTGCTGAGCTGCCACGCGCGCCACGCCGGCACCGTGCGCTCCGCGTAGAACGTCTGGGCAGGCGGGCGCGGGATGGCGCGCTTTGGCGGGTTCGGCGTCACAGCAGCGCCTCGTGCACGCGCAGCGTGCGGGGGTGCACGGCGATGCCGCGTCCCTGCAGGTACGTGACCTTGCTGTGGATGGCGCGCCGCAGTGCGGCGTCCAGGTCGGTCATGGCGAGTTCGCGGATGTCGTCGTTGACGCCGCGGCCCGGTTCGGACACGTCCGCGATGTACACGGCCTTGCTCACGCCGTTGTGCGGACGCGGGCCGGTCGTGTGGTCCTCGACAGCTTCCAGCACGGTGCCGTCCGCGAAACCCCAGCGTTCCAGCAACGTCCGCGCTGCGCGGCCATGCAGCGCGAGCGGATGACGCGCGTCGATGTCGCACTCGGGCGGCGCGAGCTTCAGCAGTTCCGCGTCCGGCAGGTCCCGCGCGATGTCGTGCAGGATGCCGGCAATGTACGCGCGTTCGGCGTCGAGGCCGTTCGCGAGGGCAATGTCGAACGCGAGCCGCGCGACGCGCAGCACGTGTTCGAACCGGCGGGGTTTGACCATCAACCGCACGCGGTCCTGCCATACGGTCAGGTCCGGAGCGGGCAGGACTTCAGGGGTAGAAGAGACTCGCGCGCCGTGCACCATGCTCACTTCGCGACCCGCAGACCGCAACACCCCTTCAGTATACGCCCGCAACGGCGCACGCCGCACGACCTTCACGATTGGTCGTCGAAGTACTCGAAGCGGAACGCGCCGATCTCCACGGTGTCACCTTCGCGCGCGCCAGCACGCTTCAGTGCGGTGTTCAGGCCCTGACGGCGGAACACGCCGGACAGATACTCGGCCGCGTCCTCAAGGTGACGTGAGAAGCGGTCGATCTTCTCCTCGAACCCGCCGCCCGTGACGACCAGTACGCGTTCCGGCTCGGTGCTGCCCTTTTCGGGCGGGTCGATGCGGAGCGTGACCTGCAGCGGCTCGATGCGCACCTCGTCGACGTCCTCGGCGAGGGCGTTGCGTTCCGCCCAGGCGTCACGCGAGGGCAGCAGTTCAAAGATGGTGTCGCGCAGCGTCTCGATGTGCTGACGTTCACGGGCGCTCACGCGCAGCACCGGCAGGCCGAACTGCGTGAGCTCCTCCTCGATCATCGCGGCGATGTCCTCGTCAATCAGGTCGAGTTTGTTCAGCGCGACAAGCGCGGCGTTCTCCAGCAGCGACGGGTCGTACGACCGCAACTCCGCCTGCAGTTGCTGCAGTTCCCCGATCGGGTCGCGGTCCGCGGCGAGCACGTACACCAGCAGGCGCGTGCGGCTGATGTGCCGCAGGAACTCCAGCCCGAGGCCCTTGCCTTCGCTGGCGCCCTCGATGATGCCGGGGATGTCCGCCATCGTGAAGCGGCGGTCGCGGTCGTCTTCCTGCACCACGCCCAGGATGGGGGAGAGGGTCGTGAACGGGTAGTCCGCGATGGCCGGGTTGGCGTTGCTGAGCGCCGCGAGCAGACTGCTCTTCCCGGCGTTCGGGTAGCCGACGAGGCCAACGTCCGCGATCAGGCGCAGTTCCAGGCGGACGCGCCGGCGTTCGCCGCGCGTGCCGAGTTCCGCGAATCGCGGCGCCTGGCGGGTGCTGCTGGCGAACACGCTGTTGCCGCGCCCGCCGTAGCCGCCGCTGGCAATGACTTTCGTCTGGCCGACCTGCACGAGGTCGGCGAGGATCTTGCCGCTGTCCGCGTCGAACGCGGTGGTGCCCACGGGCACGTCGATGACGAGGTCGGCGCCGTCGGAACCCTGACGCAGGCGACCCTCGCCGTACGCGCCGTTCTCGGCCTTGAACTTGCGTTTGCCGACGAGGCGCTCCAGGCTTTCGACGCCTTCGATGGCGCGCAGCACGATGCTGCCGCCGCGTCCGCCGTGCCCGCCGTCCGGGCCGCCCTTCTCCATGTACTTGGCGCGGTGGAAGCTCATGCTTCCGTCCCCGCCGTTCCCGGCGATCACTTCAATGTCCAGCACGTCACGAAATGCCATGACGCCTCCTTCGTCCCCGCCCGCGGGGACATGAAAAAACCAGCCTCGCGCGGGGCGCACCCCAGGGCGACGAGGCTGGCACGACGACGCTGAAATCAGTCAGCGGCGGCTTCGACCGGCAGCTGCACGCTGATGAAGCGGCCCTTGCTGCCTTTGTTCGCGAACACCACGACGCCGTCCGTCAGGGCGAACAGGGTGTGGTCGCGGCCCATGCCGACGTTCGCGCCGGCCTTGAACTTCGTGCCGCGCTGGCGCACCAGGATGTTCCCGGCGAGCACGCGCTCACCGCCGAACTTCTTCACGCCGAGGTACTTGGGGTTGCTGTCGCGACCGTTCTTCGAGGAGCCTACGCCCTTCTTGTGAGCCATTTCAATTCACCTTACCCTTGAATGCCGGTGATCTTGATCGCCGTGAACTGCTGGCGGTGACCGGTGCGGCGGCGGTACTGGATGCCGCTCTTGTACTTGCGGACGTAGATCTTCTTGAACTTGCCGTGTTCGACAACTTCCGCGTTGACCGTGAACTTCGCGGCGTCGTCGCCGGTCAGCGTCTGGTCGCCGCCCACCAGCAGGGGCTTGAGTTCGACTTTGTCGCCCGCCTGGCCCTTGAGGCTCTCGACGCGGATGACGTCGCCTTCCTGCACGCGGTACTGTTTCCCACCGCTCGTAATGATCGCAAACATGCTTTTTCCTCCCTGCCTCGCGCACGGGCGTGAGCCCGGCGTGCGCTCGCGGCACAGTCCCGCCGAGGCGGGTCATCAGCGCACCACTGTATCACGGGCTTAAGCGTCTCTCAAGCCCAACGGCGAAGGCGGCCCGTCACCAGCTCGGAACGGACCAAACACCACCCTGACGCCCACTCGAGGGCGCCGCGCACGTGATGTTGTACCGTTCTCGACTCGCGTGTCCTCGCGGTACACGCTGCCCACAAGGGGCGTTCCTGACTCGACCTCCGCAAGTCCGCACACCACGCGGACCAGTGACCCCTCAATATACCCGCCCAGCCCGGCGCACGCCAGCCCTAGTCGTCCTCGTCGTCCAGGTCGTCTGCTTCCGCCGCGCTGCCCTCCTCGTCCTCCCAGTCGTCGCCGAGGGCCGCGCGGACCGCCTCGATGCGCGCGCGGACCACGCCGTATGCGGCGCGCGCCTCCTCCACCAGCGGCAGCACCCGGTCCAGGTCGGCTTCGCCGTCCTCCAGGGCCCGCGCCACCCGCGCCAGCGTGGCGTACGCTTCCCGGTACTCACTCATGCCCGCAGTGTAGAGCAGTGACTCCCGCACAGAACCGCCGCCCATCACGGCGGCTGCGGCACTAGTCACACCCCGCTTCAACCACGTGCGCTGCTCATCTTCGCTGAGTGCAGGTGGGAACTGACTTGTGAGCACCGGATGCGCAACGCTTTAATCAAACCATGACCTTCAAACGGACCGCACCTGGCCTGCTGCTCCCCGCCCTGCTGGCCGCCTGCACGACCCCCACGGGCACCACCCCGCCCCCCACCACCGGCAACTTCACGGAGCCTGCCGCGCCCATCGCCACCAGCGCCGTCGATACCCGCAACGCCCCCGCCATCACCGCCGACGTCAACGCCGACCTCCTCGCGGTCCTCAGCCCCGCGAACCTCGACGCTGACACCCTCGCGGCCTTCGCCGCCTTCAGCCTGACCGGCAGCGCCTTCCCGAGCCAGCCGCAGAGCCTGAATCCCCAGGCGCTCGGCCGCACCCTCGCCGCTGCGCTCGCTGCCGGACGCACCCCCACCCACGCCACCAGCGTGAGCGTCACGCCAAACGTGCCCCTGCCCACCGGCACCACCCGCCGCGCCGCAAACGGCCAGATCACCCGCACCGCCACCCCCACCGACGGCCTCGTGTACATCGACGACAGCACCGGCACGACCGCCACCATCGAGTGGCGCGTGAGCGGCGCGCCCACCACCAGCCTCACCCTGATCGGCGAGCAGGGCACCTACAGCGTGGAACTGCCCACACGCGCCCGCCTGAACGTCACGCGCGGCACCGGGCGCGACCTCCAGCGCCTCGCGCACGCCGACTTCACGCTCGCGCCCGGCGCGTGCCTCAGCAGCACCGGCCCGGACGCCCTCACGCTCAACGCCTGGGCCGGCCGCGAAAGCGAGCCCGCCGCGCGCCTCAACGTCCAGTACGCCTGGGCGAACAGCGGCGTCACCTTCGCCGTGGACGCCAGCCTGCGCGGCACGCAACACAACGCCCGCGCGAAACTGAACGTCGCCCTGAACGGCACCACCACCAACCGCTGCGACCCCAACACCCTCACGTTCACGCCCAGCGCGGTCAGCGTCAACGCGGACGTGACCCTGCCCAAGCACAACGCGCAAGTCAGCCTGGACGTCCGCGGCCTCAAGAACATCGTCCTGAGCGGCGACACCCTGACGGCCCAGAACCCGTTCGCGCGCATCGAAGGTCAGGTGCGCGGCCTCGTGGATCTGGACGGTGCACGCGCCGCGAGCGCCTGGGGCAGTTTGCAGGACGGCCCCGACGCCGACCTGACGCCCGGCGACCAGGTGACCGTCCGCTACGTCCGGGACGGCGCCGTCGTGACCACCACCCTGCAGGACCTCCTGAAGTAAGCGCGTGCCCGCAGCGGGCGGGGGCCGGGAGGCAATCCCGGCCCCCGCCCGCTGCCCTCACTCAGGACCGACGGCGCGGCGCGCGCACCCACCGCGCGACCAGCAGCGCCGCCAGCGCCAGCGCCGCCACCAGCGGACCCGTGTGGTCCTTCTTCACCCCCCACCAGTAATGCAGCGCGCCCAGCGCCGCCGCGGCATACACCGCGCGGTGCAGGCGCTGCCAGCGCACGAACCCCAGCCGCCGCACCATGCGTGGCGTGCTCGTGACCGCCAGCGGGATCAGCAGCACCAGCGCCACGAACCCCACTGTGATGAACGGTCGCTCCAGCACGTCCTCCAGCACTACCCCGGGCGTCAGCCCATGGTCGAACAGGTAGATCAGGAAATGCAGCGCCGCGTACGCGAACGCCAGCAGTCCCAACGCCCGGCGGACCCGCGCTGGCCACGTCCACCCGCTCAGCGTCCGCAGCGGCGTGCACGCCAGCGACAACAGCAGCAGCGCCAACGCCAGCAGGCCCGTCTGCAGCAGCGCCCGCTGCACCGGGTTCGCGCCCAGCGCGCCTGTGCGCGCGTCGAGCAGCAACCCCACCAGCGGGACCAGCCCCCCCACCACCACGCCCGGCTCCAGCCCCGCCCACCGGGCAGGTGCCCGCCGCCCGCTCAAAAGAACACCCGCAGGTCCATACCGCGGTACAGGTCCGCGACCTCCCGCGCGTACCCGTTGAACGGCAGCGTCGGCTGCCGCCCCCACTCCCCGATGCGCTGCTCCGTCGCCTGACTCCAGCGCGGGTGCGGCACCGCCGGGTTCACGTTCGCGTAAAAGCCGTACTCCTGCGGCGCCGCCAGACTCCACGTTGTCGGCGGCTGCGTCCGCGTCAGGGTGATGCGCACCACCGCCTTGATGCTCTTGAACCCGTACTTCCACGGCACCACCAGCCGCAACGGGGCCCCATTCTGATTCGGCAGCGCCCGCCCGTTCAAGCCGACCGCGAGGAGCGTCAGCGGATGCAGCGCCTCATCCAGCCGCAGGCCCTCCACGTACGGCCACGCCAGAACGTCCCCCCGCTGCCCCGGGAACTGCTGCGGATCATGCAGCGCCGTGAACTGCACGTACCGCGCGTGACCCGTGGGCTCCGCACGACGCAGCAGCGCTGCGAGCGGAAACCCCTGCCACGGCATCACCATGGACCACCCCTCGACGCAGCGCATGCGGTAGATGCGGTCCTCCGGCGTGAACCATGACCGCAGCCTGTCCAGGTCCACCTGCAGGGGCGCGCGGACCTCCCCGTCGATCAGCACCGTCCAGGGTTGCGTGCGCAGGCCCCCCGCGAGGCGGGCCGGGTCGGCCTTGCCCAGCCCGAACTCGTAGTAGTTGTTGTACGTCGTGGCCTGCGCGTACGGCGTGAGCGGCTCCGCCGTATCGTACGGCCCCAGCGCACGCGGCGCGGCCACCAGCGGCGGGGCTGCGCTCGGCGCGGGCGCGGCCCCCGGCCGGCGCGTCAACAGTTCCAGGCCGCCACCGAGGGCCGCGGCCGTGCCCGTGAACAGCGCCGCGCCGCGCAGAAACGCCCGGCGGGTCACGGCGCGCCGCTCCTGCTCGTCAGGGTCCTCGAACGGTCGACCGGGGGGTGGGTTCGTCATGGGGCCTCCTCA
Organism: Deinococcus maricopensis DSM 21211; assembly: GCF_000186385.1. NCBI lineage: Bacteria > Thermotogati > Deinococcota > Deinococci > Deinococcales > Deinococcaceae > Deinococcus > Deinococcus maricopensis. The sequence continues at coordinate 3,297,761 of NC_014958.1, read as the reverse complement.
CGGCGCCGCCCACACGCATGCAGGCGGGGGGCCGGGTGGCCCTCATGCCAGCACGCCCCCGCCCCCGTGACTGTAACGCCCCGAGCGAACCAAGGCTCGGCTCAGGGCGCGTCGTCCACGCGCACGCGCACCTCGCCGTCCTGGAAGGTGAGCGTCAACGCGCCCGCGCGCGCGCCCGCCGCGTCCCGCACGACGCGCCCCGCCGCGTCCCGCACGAGCGCGTACCCGCGCGCCAGCGTCCGCTCGGGCGTCAGGCCCAGCACCGCCCGCATGTGCGCGTCCGCGCCCGCCGCGTCCGCCTCCACCCGCGCGCGCGCCGCTCCCAATACCCGGACCCTCAACGCCGACACCGACAGCTTCGCCTCGTGCACGGCGGCCCGCGCCGCCCCGCGCACCTGCGCGTACGCAGCCTCCGCCGCCCCGGCCGCCTCCACGACCACCCGCGTGATGAACTGCGCCGCCTTGCTGGGCGTGTCGCACCGCACGCGCGCCACCTCATCCAGAATCGTGTCGTCCCGCGCGTGCCCCAATCCCGTCACGACCGGCGCGGGAAACGCCGCGACCGCCCGCGCGACCGCCAGATCATTGAGCCACGCGAGGTCCGTGCTCGCCCCGCCACCCCGGATGATCACCAGCGCGTCAAACGCCTCCTCGGCATGCAACCGCCGCGCCTCCGCGAGTGCCGCTGTGAGGCTCGCCGACGCCTCCCGTCCCTGGAACGTCGCGCTCAGGTACGTGAAGTTCACGACGCCCGCCCGCGACAACCGGTCCGCTTCGCGCGTGAAGTCCCCCAGGCCCGCCGCGCCCGCCGGGCTCAGCACCAGCACCCGCGTGAAATCCTCCGGCAGCGGCAACGCCCGGTTCAACCCGTACAGCCCCTCCGCCTCCAGCGCCACGCGCAACCGCGCGAGCTGCTGCGCCATGTCGCCCACCGTGAACTCCGGCGCGACGTCCACGACATTCAGGCTGAACCCGTACTGCTCATGGAACTCCACCGTCACCATCAGCAGCACCCGCAACCCCGCCGTCAGGCCCGCGCCCGTCGCCCGCCGGAACTTCCCCTCCAGCGCGAACCGCTCCCGCGCCCACACCGTCCCGCGCGCCTTCGCCAGCTCCCGCCCATCCTCGTCGGCCTGCACGAGATCCAGGTACAGGTGCCGCCGGTCCGTCAGCTGCGCGATCTCCGCCCGCACCCACACGCCCCCTGGCACGCCCTGGTGCAGCACCTGCGCCACGTACCCCAGCAGCTCCGACAACTCCAGAAACTGCGTGGGCGCGCGGTCCTCCGCACGACGCTTGCGGCTCACACGGCCCGCCCCGACCCGATCAGCAACCCCGCCGCCGCGGCCAGCAGCCCCAGCAGCACATGCCCACCCAGGTACCCCGCGAACGCGCGCCACTCCCCAGCCTGCGCCAGGCGCACCGAATCCACGCTGAACGTGCTGAACGTCGTGAACGCCCCCAGGAACCCCGTGCCGAACACCACGCGCCACGCGTCCGGCACCGCCGCGCGCGCCGCGAGCGCCACCGTCACGCCCAGCAGGAACGACCCCACCACGTTAATGCCCAGCGTCCCCAGCGGAAACGCCGACCACACACGCGCGGCCCACAGCGTCAGCGCGTACCGCGCCAGCGCGCCCAGCGCCCCCCCGACCGCAACCCCCGCCCACATGCCGCCCAGGATACGCCACCCGCCACCCCGCCCGGCCACGCCCGCCGCTATGCTAGGGCGCATGATTCGCGCCACCACCCTCGACGGCCGCGAGTTCCCCTGGCGAGGCGAGCGCGAGCACGTATGGGTGGACGCCAGCAACGTCACCCCCGAGGAACTCGACGCGCTGCGCGCCACGTTCCCCATGCACCCCCTCGCCCTCGAGGACGCGCAACAGGCCGGCCAGTGGAGCCGCTACGAACAGTACCCGGAAGGCGACTTCATCACCTTCCGGTCCCTCGCGCGGCCACGCGAACTCGACGAATTCACGGAACGCGTCAGCCTCTTCATGTACCCGGACGCCCTGCTGACCTTCAGCCGCGAACGCCTCCCGTACCTCGACCAGATCTGGCGCATGGTCGGCCGCGAAAGCGTCAACACGCCCGGTGAGATCACCTTCGAGATCCTCGACCACGGTGCCGACTCGTTCACCGCGTTTCTCGACGAGCTTGAGAGCCGCTTCGACGTCATCGAGGAGCGCGTGTTCTCCCGATCGAAACGCCGCGCGGACATCGCCCAGGACGTCTTCGACCTGAAACGCAGTCTCGCGCACGCGCGCCGCGTCGCGTACGAAGCGCGCGACGCGAGCGTCCTGCTGGCCCGCCACGCCCGCGTTCCCGACGCGGACCTCGTGCGCTTCCGGGACGTGCAGGACACCATGAACCGCGTCGCGAGCCGCATGGAAGGCGGCCGTGACGCCCTGACGGGCCTGCTGAACATCTACTCCGGCGTGCAGAGCCAACGCATGAACGAGGTCATGCGGACCCTCGCAGCCGTCAGCACCGTGTTCCTGCCGCTGACGTTCCTCGCGGGCGTGTGGGGCATGAACTTCGAATTCATGCCGGAACTGCACTGGCGCTATGGGTACGCCTTCGCGTGGGCGATGTTCGTGCTGATTGGCGCGGCCCTCGCGCTCTACTTCAAGCGTCGCGGCTGGTGGTGATGGCGCCCTGAAGGTCGCGGGCGCGCCCGCGGCCTGTTAACGGAGCAGCGCGGCACCCGCGCCCCTGGGTACATTGCTCCAGGGAAGTCCTGATGGGCAGGGTGCAGCCCCGCTTTTGGGCGTGCCCCCTGCGGCACGCCCGGAAATGACGTGCCACACCCCAGGTGGGCGCTTCAGAACCAGCGCAGGCGGTAGAACAGGAACGCCAGAATGCCGCTCGCGCTGAACGCAATGCCGAGCGCCAGTGCGAAGCTCCACGGGTGGTCCTGCCCGGGGATGGGGACGTTCATGCCGAACACGCCGGTGATCAAGGTGGGGATGGCCACCAGGATCGTGGTGGTGGTGAGGAGCTTCACGACCTGATTGACGTTGTTGCTGATGACGCTGGCGAACGTGCCGCTCATGCTCGTGAGAATGCTGCTGGCGATGTCGGTCATTTCGATGGCCTGCAGGTTCTCGATCAGCACGTCGTCGAGGAGTTCCTGGTCCTCGTCGTACATCTCGAAGATGCGGTCGCGTTTCACGCGTTCCATCATCAGTTCGTTCGCTTTGAGGGCCGTCATGAAGTACACGAGGCTCTTCTCGAGTTTCAGGAGTTCCAGCAGTTCCTTGTTGCGGGTGCTGCTTTCCAGCTTGTCCTCGGTGCGGTCCACCTGTTTGTTGATGTGGCGCAGGTCGATCAGGAAGCGTTGCGCGTTGCGGAGGAACACCTGCAGCGTCAGGCGGTTCTTCTTGGCGGTGCTGATGGAGCGCACCATGCCGCTCACGAGGTCGCGGATGACGGGGTTCTCCTGGGCGCAGACGGTGACGACGCAGTGGTCGGTGTGCAGAATGCCGAGCGGGACGGTGTCGTAGGGGATGTCGCTGTTGTCGGCGAGGCGGTAGCTGGTCTGCAGGATGATGAGGAGCTGGCCGTCCTCGCGTTCGAAGCGGGAGCGTTCGTCCGGGTCGAGGGGGTACTGCAGGTAGTCGAGGTCCAGGCCGGTTTCGCGGGAGACGCGGGCGAGTTCTTCGGGGGTGGGGGCGGTGACGTTGATCCAGCAGCCATCGGTGTAATCCTGGATGACGTGGAGTTTCCCGCCGATGCTGCGGTAGTACGTCAGCATGTGCGGGCCTCGCGCGGGGCGTGGTGGTAGGGCATGGCGGCCTCCTGGGGCGGTGGGGCCGGCGGGCGCGCGTGGGTCAGCCGGCAGTCGGGGGGGTGCGGCAAGGCTGACTGGGCGGTTCCTGTTCGATTGTCACCTTGGACCACCTCCCGGGCGCGCGCGCGCGTGTGCTGCCCCGTGCCGGGGCGCGTCGGTGCTCATGCTAGCGCCCAGGGGGGCGGGCGGCAAGGCGGCGCGGAACGTGCGATGATCGCGGGCATGGACGCGTCGGGGGCGGTGCTGAGCGCGCGCGGCGTGCGCGTGCGGATCGGGACGTGGCGGCTGACGCCCGCGGTGGACGTGCAGGTGATGCCGGGCGGCCTCCTGCGCGTGTCGGGGGTGGGGGCCGGGGCGGTGCGTGAGGGCGCTGGCTGGCGTGAGCGTGCCGGCGCGCGGGCGGGTGCTGGTGGGGACTGTGCCGGCGGTGCGGGCGCGTTCGCGCGTGGCGTTCCTGCCGGGCGTGGGGGGGCTGGACCCGGCGTGGTCGTTGAGCCGCGCGGTGCGGGTCGTGAACGGCCTGGTGTCGACTGGGGGGGCGCGGGTGGGTGTGACGCGGCTGGTGGAGACGGCGGAAAGTCTGGGGGTGCGGACGCGCGTGCCGGTGGGGCGGTTGCCGTGGGCGGAGCGGGCGCGGGCGGGCCTGGCGTTGACGCTCGCGCGGGAGGCGACATTATTCGTGCTGGATGACCCGTTCCGCGGCGCGACGGATGTGGCGCTGGCGCAGCGCGTGGCCGGCGCGCTGGAGGACGCGGGGGCGCGGGGCGCGCTGGTGGTGTCGTCCGGGCTGCCCGGGTGGCGGGCGGACGCGCCGCTGCTGGACCTGGGTGGGCGCGCGTGAGGTTCCTGCGGCTGGTGGGGCGGGACGTGTGGGGGCGCTTGCCGGGGCTGCTGGCCACGGTGCTGCTGTTGCTGCTGGGAGCGTTCGCGGTGGCGCGGTACGCGCCGGACGCGCTGACCGGGGGGGTGGCTGTCGCGGCGCTCGGGGCGGTGCCGCTGCTGCACTGGGTTCTGGGCGGCACGGCGGCGTTGTGGCCGGAGTTCGCGCAGGGGACGTTCCTGCTATGGCGCGCGCTGGGCGTGCCGGGCGGGGTGGTGATCGCCGCGCGGTACGTGCGGGTGCTGCTGGAGGCAGCGGTGATGGCGGGCGCGCTGCTGTGGGCGGCGTGGTCGTTCGGGGCGTTGGCGGCGCCGCTGGCGGAGGTGCGCGTCGCGCCGGGCGACGCGGCGCGGCTGGCGGGCATCGTGGGGGCGTTCTTGCTGGTGCCGCCGGCGGTGGCGCTGGCGGCGGGCGCGATGGGGCGCGCGTCGCGCTTGCGGGGGGTGGCGGGCGTCGTGGTGTTCGCAGCGTTGTGGGCGGGCGTGGCCCTGTGGACGGCCATCGCGGCGGGGGTGGGGCCGGCGCTGAGCGTGTCGTTCGCGAACCTCCCGTCGGAGTTGTGCGCGCACCCTGGAGGCTGCGAGCTGCGCGTGTCAGCGCTCGCGGTGGCGGCGCAGCCGGTGCTGACGCTGCTGGCATTGTGGGTGGCGGCGCGCGCACTGGAGGCCGTGGAGCCTTAAGGTGACCGGGTGGGGACCCTGGGGGCAGGCGGTGGTGTATGCTGTGAGGCTGAGAGCGTCCCCCGTCCCGGGCCGGGTGCGGGTGTGGGCGCGAAAGGGGTCCCTATGGCTGAAAAAGACATCGACAAGCTGCTTTCACTCACGGACAGCAAGTACCGCCTGTCGGTCGTGACGGCGAAACGCGCCATCCAGTTGCGCGCGGGCGCGCCGAGCGTCCTGGCGCCCGAGGTGCGCGTGAAAACCCGGAACCTCGTGACGCAGGCCATGCGGGAGCTGGCCGGCGGGAAGCTGCAGGTCGGCGAGGGCCTCATTGACGAGGACCGCATGCAGCAGGATTATCAGCGTCAGCGTCAGGCGCAGCTGCAGGCGCAGCTGAACGCCGAACGCGAACGCGAACGCGACTGACCGTTCCTGAACACGCCGCCCCCACCTGCAGGTGGGGGCGTTCTTCATGGTGGGGCGCCGGGGGGGCGCTGGCCGGTCGGGTGGGGTTCAGGAAAGCGTGGTGCGGGGCGGCGCGTTGGGCGTGCGGGCGCTTTACACTGCGCGGGTGAGCGTTTCCCGTTCTTCTGAAGCCGCGGTCGCGTTGGTGATCGTGGGGGGCAGTATGGCCGCCGTGAAGGCCCCGTCCGCGGTGCGTCGCCTGCGCGAGGCGGGATTCCGCACGCGCGTGATCGCGACGCGCGCGGCGCTGCAGTTCGTGACGCCGCTGTCGCTGGCGACCGCAGCGGACAGTGACGTTGCCACGGATGAGACGTGGTTCGCGCCGCACGCGACGGCGCAGCACCTGAGCTTCGCGCGGTGCGACGTGGCCGTGATCGTGGGGGCGAGCGCGGACCTGCTGAGTCGGCACGCGCATGGCCGCGCGGACGACCTGGCGAGCGCGACGCTCTTGAGTGTGCGCGCGCCGGTGTTGTGGGTGCCGGCCATGAACGAACGCATGTGGCGCCATCCGGCCACGCAGGCGAACGTGGCGGTGCTGCGCCGGTGGGGGCACGGGTTCCTCGGGCCGGTGGAGGGCGCGTTCGGGTCGAGTGGGGAGGGGGAGGGGCTGGGCCGCATGGCTGAGCCCGAGGAGATCGCGGCGGCGGCGCGGGGGCTGCTCAGCTCGCCGCCGCAGGATCTCGCGGGGGTGCGGGTGGCGGTGTCGGCGGGGCCGACGCGCGAGTACCTGGATCCGGTGCGGTATATCAGCAACCCGTCGAGTGGGAAGATGGGGTTCGCGGTGGCGGAGGTGGCGCGGGCGCGCGGCGCGGACGTGACGCTGGTGACGGGGCCGGTGGGTCTGGCGGACCTGCCGGGCGTGCGGACGGTGCGGGTGGAGAGCGCGCTGGAGATGCATGCGGCGATGCTGGAGGCCGCGCGGGACGCGAACGTGGTTGTGATGACAGCGGCGGTGGCGGATTACCGCGCGGCGGATCCGGCGACCGAGAAGCGCCCGAAGACGCCGGGGGACGTGACGGTGACGTTCACGCCCAATCCGGACATTTTGGCGGCGCTGGGCGCGGAGAAGGGCGAGCGGGTGCTGGTGGGTTTCGCGATGGAGACGGACGCGGGGGTGGCGCGTGCGGCGGAGAAGGCGCGGCGCAAGAATGCGGATTTCATCCTGCTGAATTACCCGACGAAGGTCGGGACGGCGTTTGGTGGCGATGACAATGAGGTGACGTTGGTGCGTGCGGACGGGTCGTTCGAGGCGTGGCCGCGGGTGAGCAAGCGGGAGGTGGCGTCGCGGTTGCTGGACGCGGCGCTCGCGGTTCGGGGTGGTTAAGGGCTCGGTGGCGGTTGGGGCGGTGGGCTCTTGCGTGTGGGCGCGGGTGCAGGTAGCCTGTGAGGCCTGCGCGCAGACCGCGCTTGTATAAATTCGCTTTATACGTATAATTATTCGTACTGTGTTCAGCAAAGAGCAGCGTCAGAAGCGCATTCAGGAGATCATCGCGCGCGAAAGCATCTCCACCCAATCCGAACTCGTCGAACGCCTCAATGCCGAAGGCGTCCGTGTCACCCAGGCCACCGTCAGCCGAGACATCAACGAACTGCGCCTCGTGCGCCTCCCCATCGGCAAAAGCAAGCACCGCTACTCCCTCGCGCAGGTCACCACCGAAACCGACGTCATGGACGAACTCGCGCGGCTCTTCCGCACCTTCGTCACCGACATCGACCGCGGCGAGAACCTCCTCGTCGTCAAAACCGCCGAAGGCCACGCGAACGGCGTCGCCTTCTTCCTCGACAAACTCCGCCGTGACGACATCGTCGGCACCCTCGCCGGGCAGGACACCATCATGATCGTCGCCCGCACCGTGGCCGAGGGCGAAGCCCTGCTGGAAGAACTGCACAGCCTGATGCTCGGCTGAAGCTGACGGGAAGGCGCCCCGATCAACGGGGCGCCTTCCTCCCCATATGGCGCGTACACCGCCCGGCGGGCTCAGGGCGCCCCCAGGCGTCCGGCGTGCGCCCGCGCCGCGTTCCACGACCGCCAGTCCTTCACGGCGCTGCCACGTACGCTCTCCCGCAGGGCCGCCGCCACATCGGACTGACCGTCCGCCAGCGTCATCAGGTTCGGCAGGACGTACGGCGCCGCGTCCGCGCCGAGGTTCTGCGCGGTCAGCTGAACGGCCCGCGCTGCCGGAAGGATGGTCGCGCGCGTCCCGAGGTCCCGCGCGATCCGCAGGCCCGGGTTCAGCCCATTCAGCCCCAGCAGCACGACGAAGCCGGCCAACACCGCGCGGGCCGTGAAGGTCTCTGTTCGCGCGCGCGCCACGCTCCACCCGAGCAGGCCCAGCAGGGCCGCCACCCACACCATCGCCGTTCCCGCCAGAACGCGCAGCTCACTCAGGCCGTACACCTGCACGTACAGCCCCATACGGGTCCAGGCGGACGCCAGCAGCGCGGCCAGCAGCCCGGTCACGAGCAGCGTCAGCGCGCGCGGCCAACCGTGGTCCCGGAGGTCGGCGCCCAGCGCGCCCCTCAGGGCCAGCAGCAGCGGCACGCCCAGCAGTGTTACCGTCAGCAGCTCGAAAAACCCGCGCCGCGCGTACTCCGCGTACGTCAGGCCCGTCAGGGCCGTCACCTGTGCTGGGCCGCCAAACAGGTACGCGCCCTGCACCACCATGAACGCTGCGAACAGCGCCGCGAGGCTCCCGAGCACGATGCCCACCTCGGTCGCCCCCAGGCGCGCGATCGGCATGGTCGCCGGGTCAGGGCGGGTGGGGGTGCGGGCGAGTGCCGCCACGTACAACACGCCCGTCAAGGCCCAGACCCACACCACCCACGCGAGGGCGTCGCGCGTGAAGGCCCCGAGATTCCAGCGCAGCAGGCGCCCCAGCAGCGTTCCGAACGCCGCGTCCGCGTTGCCCAGCAACGCCCCGAACACCAGCAGCAGCGGGAGGGCCAGCAGCGCGCCGCGCAGCAGCGGCCCCCACGCGCGCGCCCGGCCCGGGTGGGCCAGGGCCCGCCAGTTCGTGCGGGCCGGCAGGCCGGCTCCCTGCACGAGCGTGTGCGTCCACAGCAGGGCCGCGGCGATCAGGGGCGCGAACGGCGGCATCGTCCAGACCTGGCCGGGCGCGCGCAGGTACCTCAGGCCTACCGCGCCCGCCAGCAGCGTCGCCAGGACATTCAGGACCGTGAGCGCCAGCATGTCCCGCCACGCGACGCACGCGGCGAACGCCGCGGCCACCCCCAGCAGCGTCACCGCGGCGCGGCTGCGCGGGGCGCGCCGCGTGAGCAGCAAGGCTGTGCCCAGCACGGCCCACACGAGCAGCGTGAAGTTCACCCCGAGCGGCCCACCCCCCCGCACCAGGGCGTGCGCGAGCACGCCGAGCGCCGCCGCGCCGCCCAGCACCGGCAGCGCCCGCGCGGGTGTGAAGGTCTGCCACGTCCATGCCGGGGCGTCCGGGGTCACCACGGGCGGCTGCTCATGCGCAGAAAGGGTTGGTTCGGTCATGCCTGCAGCGTGCGATGACCCGCCCAACCGGCGAACCTGCACCGGGATGTAGCTCCCGCGTGGACCGGGACGTACCCCCGGGCGTATGTCGCGTTCGGGGACGCTCCGCCCTGGATTTCGTGCGGGCGCGTGCCCGACACTGCAGGTATGGCCTTCCCGGATCTGCAATCGTTTATGGCGCAGCTTGAGGCGCGCGGGGAGCTGGTGCGCGTGAGCGTGCCCGTGGACCGCGACCTGGAAATCACGGAGATCGCCGACCGCCTCGTGAAGAGTGGCGGCCCGGCCGTGCTGTTCGAGCACGTGAAAGGCAGCGACTTCCCGCTCGTGATCGGGCTGATGGGGACGCGTGAGCGCATGGCCCTCGCGGTGGGCGAGCCGGACCTCGACGCGCTCGCGGCGCGCGTCCGGAACCTCATGGACCTGAAAGCCGGGGGTGGACTGGGGGGGCTGCTCAGCAACCTCCCGAAACTCAAGGACGCGGCGTCGCTGCCGCCGCGCCGCGTGTCGCGCGCGCCGGTGCAGGAGGTCGTGTGGCGCGGCGACGAGGTGGATCTCGGGAAACTCCCGATCCTGAAGTGCTGGCCGCTGGACGGCGGGCCGTTCGTGACGTTGCCGCTCGTGATCACGAAGGACCCGGAAACGGGCGAGCGGAACATGGGCATGTACCGCATGCAGGTCATGGGCCCGCGCGAGACGGGCATGCACTGGCAGCGGCATAAAACGGGCGCGCGGCACCTGGAGAAGGCCAAGCGGCTCGGGCAGCGCCTAGAGGTCGCGGTGGCGCTCGGCGGTGATCCGGCCCTGGTGTACGCGGCGACGGCGCCACTGCCACCCGTGCCGGGCCTGGACGAGTTCGCTCTTGCAGGGTACCTACGGGGCGCGCGCTACCCGGTCGTGCAGGGCGTGACCGTGGACCTCGACGTGCCCGCAAACGCGGAATTCATCCTGGAAGGGTACGTGGACCC
>NC_014958.1:3180000-3282500 GCF_000186385.1 Deinococcus maricopensis DSM 21211 | reverse complement strand
GGCGCCCGCCGACCGGTGCGTACCCGTGCGGGTCGGCGCCCTGCACGGGCGGCAGCACCCGCAGGTAGCTCGCCGCGGGCCGCACCGTGAACCCCTGCGCCGCGAGGGCCGGCAGACCCGGCGCGGGCGGCACCTCCAGCTGCGGGTACTGCGCGTACGCGCGCCCGTGGCGGCGGATGACGCCCAGGTCGTGCTCCAGCAACGTCATGCTGTCAGCGCCCGCGGCGACAATCACCACGGGCGCGCGGACCTGCTCCTCGCGGGCCACGACGATCTGGTGCGTGTTCGTCACGTCCAGGCGCCGCAGCGTGACGCCGCCCGGCGTCAGGCGCGCCTCGGTGTTCAGCGCGAGGTCCGCGCCGAGGCGCACCGCTGCGTACCCGTAGCTCAGCGCGAGCGTGCTGCCGCTTCCCACGCCGCCCAGCGGGTCGAAGGTCACGGCGACCACGCTCGGCCAGTCCACGAGCGTCTGCACCTGCTCGCGGGCGGGCGCGCACAGGGAGGCCAGGAACGTCTCTGGCGTGAAGGTCCGCAGGCCGGCTGGGGGCGGCGTCGCGGGCTCGTCCGTGAAGTGCAGGTGCGCGTGCCCGCACGCGATGAACGGCGGGTCGTGCGGACGCGCCGTGCCCGTCTCCACTTCCGGGTTCGCCCAGAGGTGCCGCACCCACGCGGCGCGCGCCGCCCACGCTGCGGGCAGGCCCTGCCGGTGCCACACGCCGGGCGCGTGCAGCGTCGCGCCATCCTCGCTGGGAATGCCGCCGCGCTCCGCGATGAGCACGCGCGCGCCCACCTGCAGGCGCCGCAGGTAGAACGCCGCCGCCAGGCCCATGCGGCCCGCGCCGATGATCACGACGTCATACGAGGTGTCCGGGAGGGCGTGTTGCGCGTGCGTGAACACGCGCCCAGCGGTTGGGCGGGCAGCAGAGGAGGCGCTGGAGGTCACGTGTCCATCATGCCCGCGCGCGCGCCGCGGAAGTGCGAGAATGAGCGGTTTTCCACGTGTGAGTGTTCTCATAAGCTTCGGAAAAGCGTCAGGCTATACTTGCCGAACCATGCGAGCCCCGCTCTTCCTGCGCGCCCTGCGCCCGCTGGCCCTGCTGGCCGCGCTTGGCGCGGGCGCCGCGCACGCCGTGAACATCCGGGTGCTAGTTGCCAGCGCCCCCCAGCTGACCGTCCGCACGCCCCTCACGAACGCCGCGCTGCCCGGCACGACCGCTCAGCCGGCCGGCGCGACCGAATGGGTCATCGGCGTGCGCGGCCGGAACCTCACGGTCGGCGGCCAGGACTCCGGCAGTGACGCCCTGTACCTCCCGCCCGCCGCGAACAGCACCCTCGAGATCGCCGGGCGCACCTACCGCGGGGGCGTGCAGCTGCGCGCCGTGAATGGCGGCGTGCAGGCCGTGAACGTCGTGGACATGGAAGCGTACCTGCGCGGCGTCGTGCCCGCGGAGATGCCCGCGTCCTGGCCGCAGGAGGCCCTCAAGGCCCAGGCGGTGATTGCCCGCACGTACGCCGCGTCCCGCGTGAACCCGAACGCCCCCTACGACGTGTGCGCGACCGAGCAGTGCCAGGTGTACGGCGGCGTGGCGCGCGAGGCAAACAACAGCGACGCCGCCATCAACGCCACCGCCGGGCAGGTCGTGTCGTACGCCGGGCGGGCTGCCAAGACGTTCTTCTCCAGCGACTCGGGCGGGTTCACGGCGTCCAGCGCGGAAGTGTGGGGCGAGGCGCTTCCGTACCTCGTCGCGAAGGCCGACCCGGCGTCGCAGGGCCCCAAGAGCCAGTGGTCCATGAGCGTGCCGTACCCGCGCGTCGCGGAGGTGGCCGCGCGGTACGGCGTGCGCGTCGGCCGCGTCACGGGCGTGCAGGTGACGCGCGCGAGCGCCTCTGGTCGCCCGCAGGAGCTCACCCTGACCGGCACGAGCGGCACCGCCCGCCTCGCCGGCGCGGACGCTGGCGGGTTCGTGCGCTCGCTCGGCGCGTACAGCACCCGCGTGACCTTCACGCCCGGCGCGGACGCGCTGCTCGTCGCCGGTGCCGGCAGCGGGCACGGCGTGGGCCTCTCGCAGTACGGCGCGTCCGGCCTCGCGCAGCAGGCGTGGACGCACCTGCAGATCCTTGGCTTCTACTACCCCGGCGCGAGCATCAGCGCGCTGCTGGGCGTCGCCGGCAAGGGCCCGCTCCTCGCGGATACCGTGCCGCTCAACGACGCCGCGCGCCTGCAGGCGTTCACCGCGCGCCACGCGCCCGCCCCGCTGACCGCTGTGACGCCCACACTGCACCTCGCGGGCCTATGAAGCGCCGCCTCGCGCGCCTCGCCGCGACGGTCACGCTCGCGCTGTGCGCGTTCGCGAGCGCCCGCACCGTCGAGATCGTGCAGGCTGACCGCCTGGAACTCCGCAAGGTGGACGGCCAGGAGATCGTCGTCATCAGCGGCGAACGCGTGCAGCTCAAGGTCGACGACGACGTCATCAACGCCTCGCGCGTCGAGTACAACCGCACGCGCCGCACCCTCACCATCGTCGGCAACGGCACGTACCTGTCTCACCCCAAAGGCCCGACGGGCGTCACGACCGAGCAGGTCCTGCGCGGCCAGGACCTCGTCGTGGACCTCGGCACGCAGGCCCTCACCGGCGAGGACGTGCTCGTCAGCGACGCCGCCCTCGAAATCCGCGGGGAGGACGTGCAGCGCGTCCCCGGGCAGCTGCAGGTCAACAGCGGGTACTTCACGCCGTGCGCCCGCTGCGGCCGCACCCCCAACGACTACGCCTTCCGCGCCGAACGCATCCTGCTCTACCCCGGTGACCGCCTCGTCGCGTACCGCGCGACGCTGCTGCTCGCCGACGAGCCGGTGCTGTACCTGCCGGTGATCGTGCTGCCGCTCGGCGACCCGGACCGCCAACCGAAATTCAGCGTGTCACGCGACACCACCGACGGCCTGACCGCCGCCGCCGACCTGCCGTTCGTGATCGGCAGCAAAGCTTTCGGGTACACGCTGCTGCGCTTCTACCAGAACCGCAAACCCGCCGTGGGCTTCGGCGTGCAGCTGCGCGCGTACGCGCCCATTCCCACCATGGAACGCGCCGACGTGTACGCCCTCGTGAACCCCCGCCCCCTCCCGGACACCGGGTACGAGGTGGACGCCAGCGTCCGCGCGAACGGCCGCGTGCCCCTCACGAACACCGAAAACGGCCTCACGTACAGCGTGAACCTCGCGCGGCGCGACATCGGCCGCAGCCGCACCGACCCGGAACGCGGCGTCACGGCCGTCGAGGCAACCGCCGCCACCACCATCGACGGGCACGCCTTCAGCGTCTCGTACGTGGACCGCTGGGGCCGCTCCCTGAAAACGCGCCTCGACGTGCCGCTGCGCCTCCCGGAAGTAACGTACGACCCGCCGAAGTTCACCGCCGGGGACCTCAGCGGCGACTTCGCGTTCACTGTCGGGAACTACACCGCGCCCGCCCGCACCGGCAGCGTCGCCGCACGCACCAGCCCGAACCTCTCCACCGTGCGCCTGGAGGAGCGGCACACGCTCGCATTCACGAACGCGCCGTGGTCGAACGCGACGCTCAGCGTCACGAACACCTTCACCGGCCGGTACTACGGCACGGGCGCGCGCGTCGTCGACGTGAACCTCGACGCGAACCTCACGCAGAGGTTCGGCGTGAAGAACCAGCACGCCCTCACGGTCCGCTACCAGTACGAACGCAAGGAAGGCTACAGCCCCTTCGACTTCGACACGACGTACTACACCCGCATTCTGCGCGCCCCGCTCACCGCCACCCTGACCCTGCAGGCCGCCGACGGCGTCACGGTCACTGCCGGGCAGACGTACGACTTCTTCCTGCCGCGCCCCCGCCAGGCCGCCGCGACGTTCGGCGTGAACCTGAACCGCAGCCGCACCATCGGCAAGGGCCCCAACAGCTACACCAGCAGCAACAGCGCCACCCTGACCTTCAACCCGAACCTGTTCACCGGCAAGGTGGACGGCAGCGGCTCGTTCAGCGTCACGCCCGCGCGCGGCGTGAACGTCAGCGGCAACGCCAGCTACACCACCGACGCCGGCCTCGGCCCGGCCACCGGCGCGATCACGCTCACCGGCAACACCAGCGCTGACCAGGCGAAGGTCGAAGCCGTGTACGACCCGGCCGCGCGCCGCCTGGACCGCATGACGTTCAGCGTGAGCGGCGTGAGCGTGTACGACACGGTCCTGAACCCCGTCACCCTGAACGCCACCGAAACGGTGTACTTCGCGCCGTACACCATCGACTACCGCGTGGAGCGCGCCACCGGGACGTTCAGCGTCCGCTGGCGCAACGTGACCTTCGCCAGCGACCACAACCTCACCTTCCCGAACGGCAACAAGGCCAGCGACACCGTGAACTTCAGCGTCGGCAGCACCGAAGGCAGCGCGAACAGCTGGAACGTCCGCTACGGCGGCCTGTACGACCTCGCGCGCGGCGGGTGGGTCGCGCCGCAACTCACGGCGCGCGCCAGCGCCACCCGCCCCGGGCAGAGCATCGCCGCCGAAGCGACCCTGAACGTCCCCGGCCTCGATCAGAAGATCACCGAACTGAGCCGCGCGCGGCTCACCGCCAACTGGGACGCCAGCAGCCGCTTCGCGATCCGCGCGAACGCCGAATACAACCGCTACCGCGCGCCGGACGGGCACCTCACCGAACGCCTCACGCTCAGTCCCGTCGCGTTCACGGTCGCGCTCGGCAACCGTCCCCGTCCGGACGCGTACGTCAGCACCATCCTCAATCAGGAACTCCGCTGGGAGAACGGCGTCCTGCAGGCACCTGGGCGCCTGGAGCCGACGTTCCTCGTCACGGTGGACCGCTGCTGCTGGGCGCTGCAGGCTGAAATCAACCCGGGCGCGCAGCGTTTCCGCGTGACCGTCGGCCTGCCGGGCAGCGTGAACGTCCCCGCCTTCGAGGCCACCCCCAGCGGCCCCCGCTTCCCCGGCCTGCCCACCCCCTGACCGCCCCGCAAAGGAGCCCCGCATGCGCCGCACCCTGATTGCCGCCCTCGCCCTGCCGCTGCTGCTCGCCGCGTGCACCGGCACCGAGGAAACCCCACCCAACCTGCGTCTTGTTGTGGCCGACGTGAGCGGCACCACCGTGCGCGCCTACAACCCCACCACCGGCGCGCAGACCGCCACGCGCGCCAGCGACGCGCCGGTCGTGAGCCTCATCGATGACGGCACCGGCACGCGCGTCCTCGAAACGCGCACCACCGGCGTGCGCCGCATCGACGCGGCCCTGACGCCCGGCGGCGCGTTCACGGCCCTCACGCCCGCGCCGTGCCTGGTGCGCGCGCGCGCCAGCGAGAGCCGCGACCTGCTGGCGGTCCTCAGCGCCTGCACCGGCGAACTGCAGCGGCTCGCGCTGTACCGCGCGGACGGCACGCTCGTCTGGCAGGCGACGCTGCCGCCCCCCACGCCCACCACCGCCGAAGCCACCCGCTTCGCCGTGACCGACGGCAGCACCGTCACCGTCGCCCGCCCGAACCTCACGGGCGGCAGCGACGTCCTGCGCATCACCGACGGGACGCCCGCGACGCTGTTCAGCACGGACGCCACCATCAACGACCTCGCGGTGTACCGCCGCACGCTGTACGCCGCGACGAACAGTGATGTCCGCCCGGTAAACGTCGACGCCGCCCCCGCCCTCGGCGCGGCCGTGTTGAGCGGCAAGGCGTCGCGGCTGTTCACCGGCCTGAACCTGCTGGCCGCGTGGAACGTCGACAGCGGACGGCTCACGTTCTGGAACGGCACGGCCGGCACGTCCACGCCGCTCGACCGGACGTTCACGGACCTGCGCGACCTGACCCTCGCGTCCGACGGGTACGCGTACGTCCTGACCGGCACGGACGTAACGCGCCTCGACACTTACAGCCTCACCGGCACCACGGGCGGCACGCCGACCGTGATTATCGGCGGGCTCAGTGACGCGCGCGCCCTCAGCTGGGTGATTCCCCCCGACACGGCCACCACCCCCTGAGCGCAGGGCCTAAGGTGGGGCGCCCGGGTTCGCGCCACCCAGGATTCCTGAACTCGGTTCAATTCTCTGGTGACTTGGGGTACGCTGCGAACATGACGTCCACCACCGTGCACGTGGCCCGCAGCGGCCCCGTCGCCACGCTCACCCTCGCCAGCAAACGCGGCGCGTTCGGCCCCGCCTTCTGGCGCGACCTGCCTGCCGCCCTCGCGGACCTCGGGGACGCCCGCGCCCTGATCATCCGCGGGCAGGCAGGCACCTTCAGCGTCGGCCTCGACCTCCACCAGACCGCGCCCATCATCGCGGCCGCCCTCCCACAGGACGGCGAATTCCTGCGCCTCGTGGACGAGATGCAGCAGGCCCTGAACGCCCTCGCGGCCCTGCCCATCCCCGTCATCGCCGCCGTGGACGGCTGGTGCATCGGCGCGGGCCTGGAGCTCATCAGCGCCTGCGACGTGCGCCTCGCCACAACCAGCGCGCGCTTCAGCCTCCCCGAAGTCACGCTCGGCATCGTCGCCGACCTGGGCGGCCTCTCCCGCCTCCCGCCGCTCATCGGCCTCGGACGCACCCAGCACCTCGCCCTCACCGGCGACCCCATCGACGCCCCCACCGCGCTCAACTGGGGCCTCGTCACCGAACTGCACGACACCGAAGACGCCCTGCTGACCCGCGCCGAAACGCTCGCCGCGCGCCTCGCCGCCCTGCCCCCCCGCGCCGCCGAAGGCACCAAACGCACCCTGAACGCGCACCTCCCGCACGCGGACAGCCTGCGCCACGCCGCGCAGTGGAACGCCGACCACCTCGACCTGAACGCCCTCGGCGCGCACCTCCAGAAGCTCAGCCGCTCCAACGGCTGACCCCCCCCTCGAAAGGACCACCATGACGCACTTCACCCCGGACCTCCTCGCCGGCAAGCACGCCCTCATCACTGGCGGCGGCAGCGGCATCAACCTCGGCGTCGCCCGCGCGTTCGCCGCGCACGGCTGCGCCGTCACCCTGCTCGGCCGCACCCTGGAACGCACCGTCGGCGCCGCGCAGGACATCACGGCCGCCGGCGGGCGCGCCCTCGGCGTCAGCGCCGACGTCCGCGACCCCGAAGCGCTCACCGCCGCCACGCAACAGGCCGTCGACGCCTTCGGACCCATCGACATCGTGCTGTGCGGCGCCGCCGGGAACTTCCCCGCGCCGTTCGAGGGCATCAGCACCAACGGCTTCAAGAGCGTCATGGACATCGACCTGCTCGGCACCTTCAACACCATCAAGGCCGCCACGCCGCACCTGCGCGGCCCCGGCAGCAGCGTCCTCAGCATCAGCGCGTACGGCATGCCCGTGCCGCTCCAGGCGCACGTGTGCGCCGCGAAAGCCGGCGTGGACCGCCTCACCGAGGTGCTCGCCCTCGAATGGGGCATGCGCGGCGTGCGCGTGAACGCCATCATCCCCGGCCCCATCGACGACACCGAAGGCATGCGCCGCCTCGCGCCCACCGACGCCGCCCGCAAGAGCGTCATCCGCAGCGTCCCCCTCGGCCGCTTCGGCATCAAGGACGACATCGCGAACGCCGCGCTGTTCCTGTCCAGCGACGCCGCCAGCTTCATCACCGGCGTGATCCTCCCCGTGGACGGCGGCAGCCGACTGCTCGGCCCTGGCGTCCTCGTGAACGCCATCATGGAATCCCAGAAACAAGGCTGAACCGGCCATCTGCGCGAACCCCCGCGAAATCGGGGGTTCGCCTTCATGTGCATATGGCCATGCCGCCGGGCGCGTGCGGTACGCTCCGCACATGCCGCCCTTCCCCGCGATGCCCGTGCGCCTCGGCGCGCACGTTCTGGAAGGCCACACCCTGCGCGTCTGGGGCGCCACCGACGTCCTCACCGTCTCCTTCCCGCTGGAGGGCGTCGCCCGCGTCCGCGCCCTGCCGGACTGGCGCGCCGAGACCCTCACGTACCCGCACGTCCCGCCCAAGCACAGCTTCGCGGGCGTCCCGCAGGACACGGGCCTCACCCCGGACGTCCACGAGGACGGCCCGCACCTGACCGCGCGCGCGGGCGGCCTGAGCGTCACCGTGGACCGCGCGAGCGGCGCGTGGATCATCACGAACGACGCCGGCGACCCCCTCGCTGCGGCGCTCGACTGGCGCGCGAACGGCGGCAGTGACCGCGCGCGCAGCACCCTCACCCTGCACGCGCCTGCCCGGGCCGCGTACCTGGGCTTCGGCGAGAAGGTCGGCCCGCTGGACAAACGCGGCCTGAGCTTCACGTTCTGGAACACCGACTGCTTCCCGCACCACACCGAAAGCGACCCGCTGTACGCCAGTATTCCCTTCACCACCCGCCTCCTGGACGGACGGGCCAGCGGCGTGTTCCTCGACGAGACGTGGCGCATGGACGTCGACGTCGCCCGCACGCACCCGCACGAACTCCGCTGGGCCAGCGCCGGCCCCAGCCTCGACGTGTACGTCATTGACGGACCGCACCCCACGGACGTCCTGCGCCGCTACGCCGCCCTCACCGGCCACGCGCCCCTCCCGCCCCTGTGGGCCCTCGGCGCCGCGCAGTCCCGCTGGGGGTACGAGAGCGAACATGACCTGACGCACGTCATCCGCGGGTACCGCGAACGCGACCTGCCGCTCGACAGCGTGTACGTCGATATCGAGTACATGGACGCCTTCAAGGTCTGGACCTTCGACCCGGGGCGCTTCCCCGACCCGGCCCGCACCGTGCGTGACGCCCTCGCGCACGGCGTGCACCTCGTGCCCATCGTCGACCCGGGCGTGAAGCAGGAAGCCGGCTACCGCGTATACGACGAGGCCGTGCGCGACGACCACCTCGTCCGCACCGCGCGCGGTGACGTGCTCGTCGGCGAGGTCTGGCCCGACCCGGCCGTGTACCCGGACTTCACGCGCGACGAAGTCGTCGCGTGGTGGGCCGAGCAGCACCGCGTCTTCGCGGACCTGGGCATCACCGGACAGTGGAACGACATGAACGAGCCCGCCGCGTTCAGCGTGCGCGGCGACCCCGCCGCCGAAGGCAAAACCCTCCCGAACGACGCCCGCCACGGCCTGCGCACGCACCTGGAAGTGCACAACGCGTACGCGAACGGCATGAGCGCCGCGACCCGCCAGGGGTACGCGCGGTACGCGCCGCACGCGCGCCCCTGGGTGCTCACCCGCGCCGCGTACGCCGGCATCCAGAAGCACGCGACCCTGTGGACCGGCGACAACACCAGCACCTGGAGTCACCTGGCCCTCAGTCTCCCCATGATCATGGGCCTCGGCCTGAGCGGCGTTCCGTTCGCCGCCGCGGACGTTGGCGGCTTCCACGGCGACACCACCGGCGAGCTCCTCACCCGCTGGTACCAGGCGGCCGTCGGGTACGCGTTCCTGCGCA
The DNA here is from genome assembly GCF_000186385.1 of Deinococcus maricopensis DSM 21211. Taxonomy (NCBI): domain Bacteria; kingdom Thermotogati; phylum Deinococcota; class Deinococci; order Deinococcales; family Deinococcaceae; genus Deinococcus; species Deinococcus maricopensis. The sequence goes on along the minus strand of NC_014958.1, from coordinate 3,273,109 downwards.
ACCACAGCGCGAAGGGCAGCGTCATGCAGGAACCGTGGCGGTTCGGGGAGCCGTACCTGAGCGTCATCCGCGACGCGTTGCGCCTCCGCGCGCGCCTGCTCCCGCACCTCTACACCCTCGCGTGGCAGGCGGCGCGCGAGGCGCTGCCCGTGATGCGGCCCGTCGCGCTGCACCACCCGGACGACCCGCACGCCGCGCACGACGACACCACCTACCTGCTCGGGGACGCCCTGCTCGTCGCGCCCATCCTGCACGCCGGGCACACCCGCCGCCTCGTGAACCTTCCGGGCGCGCGCCCCTGGGCAGCGGTGTTCAACCTCACGCCGGGCACTCAGGTGCACCCGGGCGGGCACGCCGCCGTCGCGGACGCCGCCCTCGACACGCTCCCGCTGTACCTCCGCGCGGGTGGCGCCGTGCCCCTCACCGAGCCCGCCCCGCACACCACCACCGCCCGCTGGGCGCACCTCACCTGGCTGATCCACGCGGGCGACGCCGTCCACGGCGCCCTGTACGAGGACGACGGCGACGGCCACGGCCCGCACCGCCTCACCGAACTGACCGGCGCGCTCGACGGCGCCACCCTGACCCTCACGCGCACCACGCACGGCGACCTCGCCGTGGACCGCCCACACGACACCCTCGTGCTGCTCGGCCTCCCGGACGGCGACGTCCGCGTGACGGGCGCGGCCCACTGGACGCGCGACGCCCACGCCGTCCATGTGACCGCGCCCGCCGACTGGACGACCCTGACCGTGCAGGTGCAGGCATGAAGGTCCGCTTCACGGCCCGCAGCGTCCGCGCGCGTCTCGACGATCTCGAAACCGAAGCGCTCACCGTCCTCGGCCACCCCCAGACGCTCACCGTCCCGTTCCCCGGCGGGCACTGGACACTCACCCTGCAGCCCGGCGACCACGACCGCGCGCGCGGGCAGGGGGGCACCCTCACCGTCACGCTCGGGCCCGCCACGCGCGCGCGCCTCGCCGATCCCCGCGAGGAAGGCGTCGAACTGCGCACCGACGACACGCGCATCCTGGTCGAGAAGGACTACGGGCCGCAGCACCTCACATGAAACACCCCGACCCCCGCACGTACGCCACGTACGCCGACGGCCTCCAGGCCGCCGTCGCCCTCATCGACGGACGCCTCCACCCGGACAGCGCGCGCTTCACGTGGGAGGACGCTCCCGTGTTCACGTACTGGGTGCCGGAAGCGCTGCTGGAACGCCTGGGCCTGCTGGCACGCGCCTACGACCTGCGCGTCCTGTCGCGCATCAACCGCGAGGAGCAGCTGCGCATCCCCCGCCAGCAGAGCCGGCAGGTGCTCGATGAACTCGCGTTCCTCGCCAGCTTCATCGAGGACCCCGCCCTCGCGCCCGTCATGGCCTGCATCCAGAAGGTCGCGCACCGCACCCTCACTGCGCCGTACCCGCACTGGCTGCTGCTCGAACTCAACTGACCGAAGGAACCCACGAACGCGCCGCCCCTACCGGCGCGCGTACCGCCCGCCACTCTCCTCCACGAGCCCCGCCAGTTGCAGCATCAGCAGCGCCGTGTGCGCGTCCGCCACGCCCGACACGCTCAGCACGTCATCGAGCGTGCGCGGCCCCGTCAGCGCCGCCAGCACCCGCGCCTGATCGTCCGGCAGGTCCAGCGGCGCGCGCGACGGCGCGTCCGCCCACCCGAACTCCCGCAGGATGTCCGCGGCGCCCTCCACCAGCACCGCTCCGTCCCGCAACAGCTGGTGTGGGCCCGCCGCCAGCGGGTCCCCCGCACGCCCCGGCACCGCGAACACGGTCCGCCCGCACTCCAGCGCCGCCACGGCCGTGATCATCGCGCCGCTGCGGGCTTCCCCCTCCACCACGACGCTCCCCGCGCTGAGCGCCGCGATCACGCGGTTCCGCGCCGGGAAGTTGTGCGCCGCCGGGCGCGTGCCCAGCGGGTACTCGCTCACCACGCACAGGCGAGCGGCCAGAGCCTTGTTCTCCGCCGGGTAGATGGTGTCCACGCCGCTGCCCAGCACTCCGATGCTCGCCCCGCCCGCGTCCACGGCGGCTGTGTGCGCCGCCGTGTCGATGCCGCGCGCGAGGCCGCTCACGACCACCACGCCCGCCCGCGCGAGGTCCGCGGCGAGCGCCCGCGTGAACGACCGCGCGTGCGCGCTGCACGCCCGCGTGCCCACCACGCCAATCGCGGTCGGCACGACCGCCAGGTCCGGTAATGTACCGCGCACCCACAGCACCGGCGGTGGGTCCGGCAGGGCCTCCAGCGCCGCCGGATACCCGGGCAGGCCCCGCCCGAGCAGCTGCGCCCCCACCTTCCGGGCCCGCTCGATCTCCTCGTCCGCGCGGCGCAGCGTCGCCGCGTCCCCGAGGCCGGCCGCGCCGCGCGCGTCCACGCTGTCCACGTGGCGCGCGCCGGACGGCCCGGCCATCAGGGCGGCGCCCGCACTCCCGAAATGCTGCCGCAGCGCCTCAATGCGGCGCGGCCCCAGCTGCGGCGTGAAGCGCAACGCCAGCAGCGCCCGCAGCTCCTCGGTGGCGGTCGTGTCGAACAGCGTCATGCGGCGATGCTACCGTCCGCTCTGCCCGGTCCGCGCCGCATGTCAGCGGGCGCGGACGCTCAGGCGTCCGGCGGCGTCCACCCGAACACCGCCACGTTCGGGAAGCCCAACGACCGCACCACCCGCAGTTGCTCCGCGAGCGCCGGGCGCCCCGGTCCCACCTGAATGCCCGGCCACACCCGCGCCCCGCGTTCGTACGGCAGCAGCGCCAGCCGGTACAGGCCCGCGCTCGGCAGGTACAGCATCGGCATGGCCGCGTCCAGCCCCGGCCACGAACGCCAGTCCTGCAGCGGGTCCAGGCCGCTGAACACTGCCGCGCTCACCTGCCCTTGGCCGCCCGCACTGCGGTACGCGCCGATCAGCTGCTCCGCGAGGCTGGTGATCAGGTCCCGCCGGTACCGGCTCCACGCCTGCCACTCCGGCGTGACGCGCCCGCCCTCGCCGTACTTCGCGATGCGGCGCGCGTCCAGGCCCGACTGCGCCCGGAAACCGTCCACGGCGGCCGGGTGGAACCCGAAATCGTCCTCGCGCGGGTACCGCAGGTAATCCAGGTGCAGACCCACCTTCGGATACGCCGTGGCCACCTCGCGGACGAGCGCGTCGAGGGTGCGGCGGACGCCCTCGTCCGCCGGGTCCACGAACCCGAGGTTGCTGACGTCGAGGCTCGCGCGCCCATCGCGCGTGCGCGTGGCCGCGTCGTCGCGCCACAAGGGCGTGACGGGCACGCCGAACTTCGCGGCGGGCCGCCAGTACATCGTTTCCATCCACACGTTCAGGCGCAGGCCCTCGCGGTCCGCGACGCGCGCCGCGACCTTCAGGGCGTCGTACGGGAGCTTCATGGGGGCCACGTTCGAGCTCCACACCGCCCGCCCGTGGTAGAAGCCTTCCAGCAAGACGTCCGTGAAGCCCGCCTGCCGCGCCTGCACGAGCGTGCGCTCCAGCTCGGCGGCAGTGTTCGGCGGGCGCAGCCACACGGCGGTCCGCCCGGACTGCGCGAGCGCGCCGGACGAGAGGCACGCGGCGAGCATGATGATCTTCCGCATGCCTCTCAGGGTCGCGCACGCCACCTGACGGGACGTGAGGGGACGCATGGTGCCTCCATAACGGTGCCCGGGGCGAAGGCTGCTACAATAGGTCTTGCTTGGGGACGACCCGGTTTCGACGGGGATTACTGCAAGTGATGTTGCGTGTCGAGGATGGTCGTTGGCCTCGTTAATCATCCGACCAAGCCTTTAACTGGCAACAACAACAGCACCACCTTTGCTCTCGCTGCTTAAGTGAGACCAGCGCTCAGAAGCCCGGCCTTTGGCGTCTGAGTGAGCTGAACAAAAGAAGGCTAGCCCCCGTGACGCTCGGTAACGGACGGCGAAACCAAATCGAGCTACGGTGCGGGAAGCCCGCCTGCAGGCCACACCCACACCCGACAATTCAAGAGCAGGCTACACACGTAGAGACACGCTGAACGGATCTTCGGACGGCAGTTCGACTCTGCCCGTCTCCACCAGCCAGCGCCCGCGCACCCGCGCGGGCGCTTCTCTTTCGCGCCTGCCGCGCACGCACGCTTGCTATACTCCCTCGCAGGCCGGGATGGCGGAATCGGTAGACGCATCCGACTTAAAATCGGCCGGGGCAACCCGTGCGGGTTCAAGTCCCGCTCTCGGCACCAGCAGCAGCGCCGCCCTCCAGGGCGGCGCTGCTCCCTTCAGGTACGCTGAGGCATGCAGGCCTGGGTGCTGATGGGCGCGGTCCTCTCGTTCGCGGTGGGCGTCGTGCAGTTGTTCATGGGCGACTGGGGCGGCGCGCTCTGGACCATCGGCGGCGTCGCGCTCGGCTGGTACAGCCGGCAGCTCCGCCGCTGAACGAGTGCGCGCGGCCCTCCCGAGGGCCACGCGCACGCACACGGGGTTACTTCGTGATGCCCTGCAGCAACGTGTCCCGGATGCCTTGCGCGATCCCGACGGCCACGCGTTCCAGGTACGCGTCACTCTGGAGGTTCAGGCCGTCCACGGGGTGGCTGGCGTACCCGATCTCGACGAGCGCAGCGGGCACGCGGGCGTACCGCAGGACGTACAGCGGCTGGCTGTTCTTCGTGCCGCGCGAGTACGCGCCCGTGACGCCCACCACGCGGTTCTGGAGGTTGCGGGCAAGGGTGCTGCTGTTCGGGTTGTTCGGGTACCACCACGTTTCCACGCCGTACCCGCGCAGCATGGTGCTGCGGTCCATGCTGTTCACGTGGATGCTCACGAACAGGTTCGCGGGCGCGCTCGCGAGCGCGGCGCGCGCCGCGAGGTCCGCGTTCTTGTTCGTGCTGATCTGCGTGTCGCGGTCGCGGGTCATGACGACGTCCACGCCCGCGCCGCGCAGCAGGTCGCGGACGCGCAGGGCCACGTCGAGCGTCACGGCCTTCTCAGTGACGGTGCCAATGGCGCCCGGGTCGACGCCGCCGTGCCCGGCGTCAATGACGACGCGCGCGGGCGTGCTCACAGCAGGCGCGCCCGGCGCGAACGCGTCGCTCGCGCCGCCCGCCGAGGCCAGCGTGAGGTTCTGAACGGGTGGAATGAATGCCAGCGTGCGTTCCGCGGCGGGCAGCGGCGTGAGGTCCGCGAGGGCCGGGGAGAAGTCCAGTGCCAGCCGGGAACGGTCACTGCCTGCCACGGGCGGCAGCAGGAGGCTGCGCCAGCCGCTGCGCGCTGCCAGCGGCGTCGGCGTGATGAACGTCACGACGGCGCCGCTCCCGCTCGGGTCGACGCGCCACGCGCCCAGTTCGGGGCTGACGTTCTGCGCGCTCATGGTGGCGGCGCCCGCGCCGGTGACGTCCACGCGCAGGGCCGTGCCGCTCGGCGTCACGCGGAACGACACGCCCGGCGGGAGGTCCAGAACGGCGCGCGTGAGGCCCGGGTTCTTGCCGACGCGCGGCGCCGTGAGTTGCGCGCCCGCCTGCGGGGTGCCCGGTACGCGCCCGGACGTGGTGTTCGCGCTCGTCGGTGACGCGCCCGGCAGGGGTGGCAACGTGGGCGGCGTCACCACCTGCCCGCTGTGCGCGTCGCCGGGGGGGATGGCCGCGGCGGGCGGCGTCGTGCGCACCTCCGCGCCGACAATGCCGACGGCGCCGCCCCGGACGCTCCCGCCGAACTCCAGCGTGAGCAGCGACCCGCCGCCCGTGACCGGCGTGCTCGCCGCGCGCCACCCGTCATCCAGGCCCAGCGGGTACGGCGTGCCCACGATGATGGTGACGCTGCCCGCCGCGGCGCTCACGCGGTACGTCGTGAGGTTCGCGCCGAGGTTCTCGATGACGGTCGGTGCGGCGCTCACGCCGCGCACGTCCAGGCGCAGGCCCGCGCTGGTCGGCGTGAACGTCGCGTTCGCGCCGGCGGGCAGGTCCAGGTTCACGCGCGTCACGCCGTTCCAGACGCTGACGCGCGGCGCGCCCAGCGCCGCGGCGGTCGGCAGGGCGGGCGTGGCCGCAGTGGTGCCGAGCGCCTGCGCCGGGAGGGCGCTGCTGGGCGCCAGGCCGGGCCGCTGCGTTCCCGGCGTGCCCGGCACGAAAGGACTTTTGGTCTGGGCGGCGGCGCCGCCCGCGAGCGCGAGCGCAGCGAGTGCCGCGTGGAGGGACAGGAGGGAAGAGGTCACGCGCATAAGTGGAGGGTGGCAGAGGCGCGCCTCACGGCATCGACGACGGGAAACGCACCTGGGACCGCCCTCACCTTAACGTGTGCCGGTGAGAGGCGCATTCCGGAATGCCGGGCCGCCCTCACAAACGCGGTAGGGTGTACGGTATGCGCCACGCGAACTGGGACGCCCTCACGCCCGACGCCGAGCAGCCCTGGGAAACCCTCGAGACCCGCGTTGCCGTGCCGCCCCCCCGCAGCGTCCACATTGACCGCGTGCGCACGCACGCCGGCGACGAGATCGAGTACACGTACCGCCCGCGCGGCCCGCGCGCCGTGTTCATCCTGCCCGTCACGGACGCCGGCGAGGCCATCCTGATCCGCCAGTACCGCTACCCGCTGCGCGCCACCATCACGGAGGTCGTCGCGGGCGGCGTGGAGCGCGACGAGGACCCGCAGGGCGCCGCCGAACGCGAGCTACTCGAGGAGGTCGGCGGGACGGCGCGCGAGTGGGTGGCGCTGCCCGGCTTCTACCCGCAGCCGAGCATCAGCGGCGTGGTGTTCCTGCCGTACCTCGCGCTCGGCGTGCGCGTCACCGACGCGCAGCCGGAACGCACGGAACTCATCACGCCCGTGCGCGTGCCGCTGCGCGACGCGTACGCGCGCCTCGAAGCGGGCGAGATTCACGACGGCCCCAGCAGCCTCACGCTGTACCACGCGCGCGCGCACCTGCACGCCCGGGGGCTCATCTGAGCGCGGACCTCACGCCGTTCACGACCCTGGCCGGCCCGGCCGAACGCGCCGCCGTCATCGGCGGCAGTGACTTCCTCACGTACGCCGAACGCACCGACACGCCCGACGACGCGCTCGCATTCGTCGCGCGCATCCGCGCGCGCCACCCGGACGCCACGCACGTCTGCTGGGCGTACCGCCTGCGCGGCGCGTACCGCTGGGCGGACGACGGCGAACCGGGCGGCACCGCCGGCGCGCCCATCCTGCGCGCCATCGAGGGGCAGGGCGTGGACCGCGTGAGCGTCGCCGTCGTCCGCTACTACGGCGGTACGAAGCTCGGCACGGGCGGCCTCGCCCGCGCGTACGGCGGCGAAGCCGCCGAGACGCTCCGCACCGCCGCGCGCGAAACGGTGCGCCCGCGCGTCCCCGCCCGCGCGACCGTCCCGTTCGACCAGGTGAGCGCCCTGTACCACCTGCTCACGCAGTACGACGTCGCCCGCGGCGAGGAGGTCTACACCGAACGCGGCCTGTCCCTCACACTCGACCTCTACCCGGACGACGTTGACCCGTTTCGGCAGGCCCTCACGGACGCCACGCGGGGCACCGGCCAACTGAAGGACTAACCCCGCGCCGCCCCGTTCGGTCAGGAGCGACGGGCCGCGCTGTTCGGGTAGCCGATCTCGTCGAGATCGGCGCGCAACGCCTCCAGCGTCACGTGCGGACGGAGCAGCGCGACCAGCGCCCCCGTGAGCGGCGCGTGATCGAACACCGCCTGCACCGCCACGAGCGACACCTGCCCCTCGCCCTGATCCTCCGCCCACGCCACGTACGCGCGCGCCGGGTCAGGCGCGGCGAGCAGCAGCAACAATGGATTGTCGTTCACCGGCCCCGTCACCTGCCACGCCCCGTGCTCCACCCACCCCAGGCACGTCACGTTATCCAGCGTGAACGCCGGTTCCGACCAGAACCCCTGGTACGCCACGGGCACGCGCGGCCGCAGGCCCGGCAGGTCCACGTCCCGGGCGGGCCGCTCATGATCGAACGTTTTGAAGATCGCGCCGCCCCGCGCGAACAGCATGAACGCCTCCGCCCCTGGCCCGTCCTGCATGGACGCCAGCCCGTCCGACGCCGGCCAGTGCGCGTCGTACCGGAACGTGCGCGCATCCCACGCCGGAAACAGCACCGCGTCCAGCACCGCCAGCGCCTGCGCACGCCGCTGACACTCGGCGGCCGACGGCAGCAGCAGGTCCGGCATCATAGGCACGGCCGGCCCCCCTCCGGCTCAGGCGAGGCCATACACCCGCCGGGCATTCTCATCCGTGAGGCGCTCCAGCTCCGCTTCCTCCAGGCCGCGCAGCCCCGCGATGAACTGCAGCGTGTACCGCACGTACCCCGGGCGGTTCGGCTTCCCACGCTTCGGCACCGGCGCCAGGAACGGCGCGTCCGTCTCCAGGAGCAGCCGGTCCAGCGGCACCACCTGCGCCGCCGCCTGAATCTCCCGCGCGTTCTTGTACGTCACGTTCCCCGCGAACCCCACGTGGAACCCCAACTCCAGCGCCGCCTCCAGCAGCCCCACGTGCCCGTTGCAGCAGTGCAGGATGCCCCGCCGCCACCCAGCGTTCCGCAGCTCCTCGATGCAGCCCAGCGACGCCGTCTCCGTGCCGGCCTTGTCGCGCGTGTGAATCACCACCGGCAGGTCCCGGCGCCGCGCGAGGTCCAGCTGCCACGCGAACGCCGCGCGCTGCTCCGCGCGCTCATCGTCATGCCAGTAATCGTCCAGGCCCGTCTCCCCGATGCCGACGACGCGCGCGTGCCCGCTCATCGACTCAATGAGCGCGCGCGTCTCCGCGTTGTCCTGCGCCTTCGCGTCCGTGGGGTGCAGGCCGACCGTCGCGTACACGTCCGCGTACGCCTCCGCGAGCGCAATGGCGTTGCGCGCGTGCTGCGGGTCCGCGCCGATACAGACCATGCCGGTCAGGCCCAGCTCCGCGCGGGCGCTCGCCGGGTCATCCAGGTAATCGAGGTGGCAGTGCGTGTCGAACATGCCCTGAACGTACCGGAAACCGGCGGGCATGAAGCGAACCTGACGCGCACGCCAGGGTTATCGCCGGAACTTCAGCACTCTCATGAGGGGCCTTCGCTATGATGCACGCGTGCTGAAACTCAGCCTCACCGCACTGGCCGTGCTCCTCGCGTTTGGCCTGGTGTTCGCGCTCCTGCCGTCCAAGGCACCCGCGGACACCACCGGCATCCGCCTGGAGGGCGTGTCCCTGCAGCTGTACCCCGCCCGCGACCCCGACGCGCAGTGGCGGTTCGGCGCGCAGAACGTCCAGTACGACCCCGTCTCGAACGAAAGCGTCCTCACGGGCCTCTCGCGCGGGGAGCGCTGGGTGCCGAACCCGCAGACCGGCACGCCCGAACTCGACACGACCCTCAGTGCGTCCACCGTCAAAATCGACGGCAGCGACAACCTCCTCATGAACAAAGCCCAGATGGTCGTCGTGCGGGAGTGCACGTCACTGGACCTGAGCGGCACCGCCCAGGAGCCCGTGAAGGTCGACCAGGCGTACGGGTACACCGCGCCGAACGCGCGGATCCGCTTCCCGGACGGCACGTGGACCATGCGGAACGTCCGCGCCAGCTTCGACCTCAAAGACACCAACGGCGAGGACCAGGCCCTGCAGGCCAACCTCGATCAGACGCAACGCTGCGAGAACGGCCGCCTCGTGCCCGTCCCCGCCAACCCCTGACCTCACGGAGGCTCACCATGATGAAACGCACCGCTGTCCTCACCGCCCTGACCCTCACGGGCGCGACCCTCGCCGCCACCGCGGACCGCATCCTGAAGTTCGAGAGCAAGATCTTCCAGGGTGACCTGCGCAACGGCCCGTGGACGTTCACCGGGAAGCCCGGCGCGCCCGTGAAGGCGAACGTCAGCACGCTCGGCATCACCGCGCAGAAGGCCGTGCTGAGCGCGCCGAGCGGCACGCCCATCACGAGCGCCGAAGGGAAACGCAACGCGACCTTCGACGGCAGCGTCGTCGTCACGCGCGGTCGCCTCACCGCGAAGGGCGGCAGCCTCACGTACAGCGAAGCGGACGGTCAGGGCGTGCTGAAGAACAACCCCTCGGCGGTGTTCGTGCCGGACAAGACGGACGGCGGCGACCCCGTGAACATCAGCGCGCAGGCCATGAGCCTCGACGTGGACAACAACATCAGCACCAGCACCGGCGGCGTGAAACTCGTGAACGGCAACCAGACCGGCGCCAGCGACAAGCTCGTGTTCGACGAGACGAAGGAGCTCGGTGCGTTCACCGGGAACGTCCGCATGAACCGCGCCGCGAAAGGCAGCCAGAAGGAACTGGTCATCACCGGCACGGAAGCGCGCATCCTCACCAAAGGCAAGCTGATGTACGTGCGCGGCGGCGTGAAGCTCGTGCAGGGCGACGTGACCACCACCGGCAACGCCATGTACTACGACGACAAGAAGAACGTCGCGTACGTCATCGGGAACGCCGTGAGCGTCGACGCGAAGAACAAGACGACCGTGAAGGCGCCCGCGAGCGGCGCGCTGGAGCAGCGCACGGACCTCGCGCGCGTGCGCACCCTGCCGGGCGGCTTCAAAATCCCCGAAGACCAGTTCCGCGTGACCGGCGAGAAGTGACGCAGGCAGCAGCGCGCGCCAGCGGGCGCGTGACATCCTGAGGGCGCATGTACCGCGCGCGCATTCTCGCCCTCACGGCCCTGCTGGCGCTGCCCGCCTGGGCGGCACTGGCCCAGCAGGGCCCCGCCACGCCCGCGCCGACACCCGCTCCGGGCGCGGCCCCGGCGCCGGGCGCCGCCCCTGCCCCCGCACCGGTGGGCACGGACGCGCCCGCCGGTGACGACACGGCGGACGCGGACGCCAGCGCGGAAGGCGGCATTTCGCTCACCCGCAAAGGCAAGGACGGCAAGGAACGCGTCCTGAGCGTCGTCACGACCGCGCCCTCGTTCGACATCGGGATCTTCACGATCTGCGGCCCGCAGGACGGCGAGCCGGAGGACGCCCCCAGTGTGTCCGTCGCGAGCGACGCGCGCGAGCCGGGCGTGCGCATCACCATCGACAAGAACGTCGTGACCGCGCCGCTCGCGGTCGTCACCAAGAAGCAGGGCGGCGACGGGCATATCGAGGTGAGTGCCGGTACCGCCCGCTTCCTCGAGGACGTCCCGGCCGGCAAGACGGACCGCCTGAGCCGCTGCGGCGTGGAGGCCACGCCCGCCGTCAAGCCCGACACGGTCCGCGTCACGCAGGGCCGCACGAGCCTGAAAGGCAGCAAGCTCGTGTACGACGAGCAAGACGGCCTCGCCCGCATCGACGGACCCATCAGCTTCCAGCGCACCGCGGACCGCGCGGGCGGCGCGCCCCTGACGGGCACCAGCGAGCAGATCGAGGTGAACGTCGATGCGGAAACCACCACACTCGTCGGCAAGGTCACCCTCAAGGACGGGGAGCGGACCAGCCGCGCGGCGCGCGTGGAGTACGACGACGCCGCGAACATCGCCATCCTGCGCGGCACCGCCGAGCAGCCGGCCGAGACGGTCAGCGGCGGCGACACGCTGCGCGCCGAGGCCATCCGGTACAACCTCGACGACGGTTCGGTCGTGGCGGTCGGGAAGCTCAGCGGGAAGTTCGAGGACGCGGGCACGCCCGCCACCCCCGACGCCCCCGCTGCCCCACCCCCGACGGCCCCCTAACCTTCCAGGCCGCGCACGGCCTCGCGGAGCACGGCCGCGCTGCGTTCCAGCGCGGCCGTCTCCGGCGGCGTCAGGTCCGGCGTGAGCGTCTCGACGATGCCCGCGCCGCCCACCACGCGCGGCAGGCTCAGGCTCACGCCGTACCCGCTCGGGCCGCTCACGGTCAGCACCGCCCGGCCATCCCGCAAGACCGCCTCGGTGATGCGCGCGAGCGCCGCGCCGACCCCGTAGTACGTCGCGCGTTTCCCACCGATGATGCGCGCCGCCGCGTCGCGGACGCTCCCGTCGATGTCCGCGCGCACCGCGTCATCCCACGGCAGGCCCCGCGCCGCCATGAACGCCGCCACGCCCAACCCCGCGACCGTCACGCCGGACCACGCGAGCACCTCGCTGTCCCCGTGCTCCCCGAGGACGTACGCGTGCACGTGCTGCGGGTCCACGCCCGCGCGGAGCGCCACCTCATGCCGGAAGCGCGCGCTGTCCAGCACCGTGCCGCTGCCGAGCACGCGCGCGTCCGGCCCGGCGAGGTCCATGGTGAGGTGCGTCATGACGTCCACCGGGTTCGTCGCCACGACCAGCACCGCGTCCGGCGCGTGCGTCCGCACCTGCGGCACCACGTCGCGGAACACCGCGGCGTTCTTGCGCAGCAGGTCCAGGCGCGTCTCGCCCGGCTGCTGGTTCGCGCCGGCGGTGAGCAGCACCACCCGCGCGCCCGCCAGGGCCTCGTACCCGCCCGCACGGACCTGCACGGCGTGCGACACGGGCGCTGCGTGCGCAATGTCCTGCGCCTCGGCCTCCGCGCGCCGCTCATCCTTATCGACCAGGACGATGTCCCGCACGCGCCCGCGCAGCAGCAGCGCGTACGCGGCCGTCGCCCCCACGAATCCCGCCCCGACAATGCCGACCTTCATGCCCCGAGCGTACGGGCGCGCGCATGAGGTGCGTGGCGATTCACAAAAGACGCCGGTCCATTTCCGCGCGGCGCCCGTTCCTGGTGCGCCGCGCGGGGAGGCGCGCTCAGTCGAACAGGTCGCCGAGATTCCCGAGGTTCCCGCCGGAACTGCTGGACTTGCTGATCTCCGGCACTTCCTCGTACGGCTGGACGATCACGAACCCGTCCCCCTGGAAGACCATCTGGAGCGTCTCGCCGCCGCCCCGCCCGAACATGCTGCGCAGGCTGGCGTCCACGCGAATCTGCGGCTGCAGGTGCTCACTCCACGCGATGGTGGCGTTCGGGTCCGTGAAGATCGGCTCGCCCGGCGTGACCCGCAACGTCAGCGGCTTCCCGTGCGACAGGATGGCGGCCATGCCGTTTCCGCGCAGGCGCACGCTGAACAGCCCGCCCGCCGCCATGCCCGCAACGCGGTGCATCATCACGATGTCGTGCTGCAGGCTGTCCTCGAACGCCAGCAGGTCATTGCCGTTCACGTTCAGCGCGTCGCCCTGCAGGCGCATGATCGCGATTTCCTTGCCCTGATCCGCGAGGTAGCACGTGCCGCGCCCCTCGATCTTCACGAGCGGTCCGCTCTCCTGACTGACGGCGCGCATCAGGGCTTTCATGACGCCCCCCTCCAGCATGCCTTCCCGCTTGAAGGTCATGTTGCCGGTGTAGGCGATCATCGCGCCCATCTTGCTCCAGATGCGCCCGTTGACCTTCACCTCCAGCATCTTGCTGCTTTCAAGCTCGAACACGTCCCCGGGGTTGTCCCGCTCGGCGGTGCGCGCCAGGAAGTCCCGCAGTGACACGGGCGCCGACCCGTGCGCGTTGTGGCGTGCTGACGGGGCGGACGCGGGTGGGGGAGAGGCCGCCGGGCTGGGCGTCGGCGCTGGAGGTGCGGGCGTGTAGGTGGGCGCCGGGGCGACGGGCGCGGGCGGGCTGGCGGGCGCGTCCGCGATCTGCCCGCCGAAGTACGTGAGCAGCGCGTCCAAGCCACCCGCGAACCCCTGCCCGACGCTCGCCACGCGCCACTCCCCCGCGTGCCGGTACACCTCGGCGATCATGACGGCGCGTTCCGTGCCGAAATCCGCGCCGCGCAGCGTGACTGTCGCGCGCGGCTGCGGGTCGCCGAGCGTCAGCGTGAGCGCGCCCGTGCGCGAGAACGGCGCGCTGTCGTGCGTTACCACGAACATCAGGCGCTCCACGCCCGCCGGCAGGCGGTCCAGGTGCACCGTGAACGTTCCCGTGGCCGGCGTGAGCGTCACCTCCCCGCCGGGGCTGCTGAGCTGGTTATAGAACACGAAGTACCGGTCATCCTGCAGTTTCCGGTCGGCGTTCAGGCCGAACACGCTCACGTCCGCGCCCGCGTGGTCGGTCGTGACCTGCACGGTCAGGGTGCGGTTCGGCGTGAGGTCCGCGAGCTTGCGTTTCTCACCGCGTTGCAGTTGCGTCATGGTCAGGTCCTCTCCGCGCCCGGGTGGGCGCTGTATGCCTCACTATGCGACCAGGGCCGCCCGGGTTGCGAGCGCACGGCTGACCACCATCCACCGGCACCCCCGAGCGGCCGACCACAGGCCCGAACGAGACGGAGGGGCGTTCAGGGACCGTGGAGCACCCGGCGGCTCAACCCAGGCCAGGTCCGTGTGCGCGGACCTGGCCTGGATTGCCCCTCACGGGCGTCTGAGGGTTGGAGTGCAGGCGCTGCCCGTCACTGACCCTGGAGGAGTCCGCCGATGCGCTTGAGGGCTTCGTCGATCAGGGGCAGGCTGGTGGCGTAGCTGAGCCGCACCATGCCCGGCGCGGCAAAGTCCGTGCCGGGCACGACGGCCACCCGCGCGTCGTCCAGAATGCGCCGCGCGGCTTCCAGTTCGTCCGCGTGGATGGGCGTGGTGTCGGCCATGACGTAGAATGCGCCGTCCGGCGTGGGCGTGCGCAGGCCAAGGGCGTTCAGGCCGCTCACGATGCGGTCGCGGCGCTCCCGGTACGCGGCGAGCGCGCCACTCACGAACGCGGCGGTGGCGTCCACGTTCGTGAGCGCCTCGAGGGCCGCCCACTGCGCGACGCTGCTGGCGTTGCTGGTGGATTGGCTCTGGATGGCGTTCATGGCGCGGATCACGTCGGCGGGCCCAGCCGCGTACCCGATGCGCCAGCCGGTCATGGCGTAGGCCTTGCTGGCACCGTTGATCGTGATGGTGCGTTCCGGCGCGAGCGTGCCGACGCTCACGTGTTCGGCGTCGTACACGAGGTGCTCGTACATCTCGTCCGTGAGGAGCACGAGGTCGTGGGCGCGCGCGAGGTCCGCGACGGCCTGCAGGACCTCGCGGGGGTACACGGCGCCCGTGGGGTTGCCGGGGCTGTTCAGCAGGATGACGCGCGTGCGGGGCGTAATGGCGGCGGCGACGGCGTCCGGGTCGAGCGCGAAGCCGTCCTCGGCGCGGGTGTGGACCTCCACGGGCTCGCCGCCGACGAAGCGGACCATTTCCGGGTAGCTCACCCAGTACGGCGCGGGGATGATCACCTGGTCGCCCGCGTCGAGCAGCGCGAACAGCGCGTTGAAGATCGCCTGCTTCCCGCCGCTCGTGACCGTCACGGCGTCCGGCGTGAACGTCAGGCCGTTCTCGCGCTCGAACTTCGCGGCGATGGCTTCGCGCAGTTCACCGATGCCGTTCACGGGCGTGTACTTCGTTTTCCCTTCGCTCAGGGCGCGCGCGGCAGCGGCCTTGATGTGCGCGGGCGTGTCGAAGTCCGGTTCGCCCACCGACATGCTGATCACGTCCACGCCGGCACGGCGGAGTTCCAGCGCGCGGGAAGTGACGGCGACGGTGCTGGACGGCTTGAGCGCGCGGACTTTCGAAGACAGCGGAATGCGGGACATACCTCAACTACAGCACGCGGGCGGCCCGGGCGCCCGGTCCACTGCAAGACAAACGCGCTAGGCAACGCCCTGGGTGCCGGGCGTGTGACGGGGCAGTGACGGTCGCGGGGTACGCTGGGTTCGCCCCCCCGAGAAGGAGAAATCATGCGCCGAATCTGGATTGCCATGCTGCCCGCCACCCTCGCCCTCACGCTCGCGGCGTGCGGGAACACGGCCTCGACCGCCCCGGACGCCACCACCGAGCCGGGCACCGCCGCGCCCGCGGCGGACACCCCCGCGCCGGACCTCGCGGCGCTCAGCGGCGTGAAGCTCTCGGACTCCACGGCGCGTTCCCGCGTCCGCAATGCGGGCATCGGCGTCACGTCGAGCGGTGGCTGCACCGACCGCTACACGTCCACGTGCACGTCGCTGGAGCAGGTGAACAGCGGCACCATCGACGGCATCGTCACCCTGCGGAACGCTTCTGGGTGCAGCATCACCATCACGGGCGGCACCGAGGTGGGGCACGCGAGCGGCACGTACAGCCACTGGAACGGCTACAAGCTGGACATCAGCAAGAACAGTTGCATCGCGTCGTACATCACGAATTCGTTCACGCGCATCGCGAACCGTGGCGACGGCGCACCCCAGTACAAGAGCGCGGCGGGAAACATCTACGCCGACGAGTACTGGGCGAACCACTGGGACATCCTGTACTACTGAGCGTCCGCACTACTGAGCGTCCGCGCGGCGCCCCTCGGGGCGCCGTATGCTGTCGCTCGTGCCCACGCTCACGCCTGTTTCCTCGGCCCTTGCGCTCGACATTGGCGGCAGTCATGTGACCGCGGCGGTCGTGGACGCGTCCGCGCGCGCCGTCCTGCCGTCCTCCCGTATCCATGCGCCCGTCCCGCAGGACGCGCCCGCCGACGTGATTCTGGAGGCGTGGGCGGACGCGGCGCGCCACGCGGCGGGCGCGGCGCGCGTGGACGCCATCGGGCTGGCGGTGCCCGCGCCGTTCGAGTACGCCACCGGCGTGTCGCGCCTGCAGCACAAGTTCGCGGCGCTGTACGGCCTGAACGTGCTCGGTGGCCTGCGGGCGTGCTTGGCGGGGACGCCGCTCGCGGCCCTGCCGGTGGTGTTCGGGAACGACGCGGACCTGTTCGCCCTCGGGGAGTGGTGGGCGGGCGCGGCGCGTGGTGAAGCCCGCGTAATCGGCGTGACGCTCGGCACGGGCCTGGGGGCCGGGTTCATCGACGCGGGCGCGGTGATCACGGACCGCGTGGACGTGCCGCCGGGCGGGGAGCTGTGGAACACGCCGTACCTGGACGGTATCGCCGAGGCGTACGCGTGCGGCGCGGCCGTCACCCGCGCGTACGCCGCGCAGACGGGGGAGACGGCCAGCGCCGCCGAAGTCGCGCGCCGCGCCCCCCACGACCCGGCTGCCCGCGCGGCGTTCGAGACGCTCGGGCGGCACCTGGGCGCCATCCTGCGTCCGCACGTGGCGGCGTTCGGCGCGTCGTGTGTGGTGGTGGGCGGCAATGTGGCGCGCGCGTGGCCGCTGTTCAGCCACGCGCTCCAGGGAGCGCTTCCGGGGGTGGCCTGCCGCCCGAGCGTACGGTTCGACGAGGCGGCGCTGCTGGGCGCGGCCGTCCTCACCCAGCGCGCGCCGTAACGCCCACGTTCACTCCAGGGCGTTCAGGCCAGTGAGGTCCCGCCCGACGATCAGGGTGTGCACGTCGTGCGTGCCCTCGTAGGTGTCGACGGTTTCGAGGTTCAGCATGTGCCGGATGACCGGGTACTCGGTGGTGATGCCGTTCCCGCCGTGCAGTTCCCGCGCGGCGCGCGCGGCGTTCAGCGCCGCGCGGACGTTCGTGCGCTTCCCGAGGCTCACCTGCGCGGGCGTGAGGGCGCCGGCGTCCGCGAGCTGCCCGAGGCGCGCAGCGAGCAGCAGGCCGGTCGTGTGCGCGGTCAGCATACCGACCAGTTTGTCCTGCACGAGCTGCCGCGCGGCCAGGGGTCGACCGAAGGTCGTGCGTTCGGTCGTGTAGGCGAGCGTCGCGGCGTAGACGGCTTCGAGCGCGCCGAGTGCGCCCCAGGCGATGCCGTACCGCGCCTGCGTAAGGCACGACAGGGGGCCCTTGAGGCCGCGTGCGTCCGGCAGCATCTGCTCGGCGGGCACGCGCACGTCGTCCAGCACCACCTCGCCGGTCGTGCTGGCGCGCAGGCTCATCTTGCGTTCGATGGTGGGAGTGTGCAAGCCGGGCGTGTCGCGGTCCACGAGGAAGCCGCGGACGTGCCCGTCGTCGTCCTTGGCCCACACGAGGGCCACGTCCGCGAGGGGGCTGTTGGTGATCCACATCTTCGTGCCGTTCAGGACGTAGTGCTGGCCGTCGCGGCGCGCGCGGGTGCGCATGGCGCCCGGGTCGGACCCGCCGTCCGCTTCCGTGAGGCCGAAGCAACCGATCAGGCGGCCCGCAGCGAGTTCCGGCAGGTACCGTCGGCGCTGCGCGTCGCTGCCGTACGCGAGAATCGGGTACATCACCAGGCTGCCCTGCACGCTCGCCATGGACCGCAGGCCGCTGTCGGCGCGTTCCAGTTCGTACATCATGACGCCGTACGCGGCGCTGCTCGCGCCCGCTCCGCCGTACGCTTCGGGGGTTTTCGGGCCGAGCAGGCCGAGCGCCCCGAAACGCTGCATCAGGTCGCGGGTGGGGGCGTGCCCCGCGTCCCACCACCCCCCGATGTGCGGGAGCAGTTCGGCGTCCGCGAAGGCGCGGACGCTCGCGCGCGCCGCGCGGTCCTCGGGAGCCAGCAGGTCCAGGGCGTGCAGGTAGTCGAGCATGCGCCCAGCGTAAGCCAAACGCGGCGCGCCCCGGAGGGCGCGCCGCGTTTCACGTGGAACGTTTAGAGCAGCTCTTCGGGCTTGAAGAACAGGCCCAGTTCGCGCTCGGCACTCTCGGGGCTGTCGCTCCCGTGCGTAACGTTCTCGCCGACCGTAGTGGCGTAGTCCGCGCGGATGCTGCCGGGAGCGGCGTTCGCAGGGTTGGTGGCGCCCATCATGGCGCGCCAGCCGGCAATGGCGTTCTCGCCCTCGAGGGCAATGGCGACCACCGGGCCGCCGGTGATGAAGTCGACCAGCTCACCGAAGAAGGGGCGCTCCTTGTGCTCACCGTAGTGCGCTTCGGCGGTTTCGCGGGGGATGACCATCTGCTTGAGGCCGACGACGCGGTAGCCCTTGCGCTGGATGCGGGCGAGAATCTCGGCGGTAAGGCCGCGGCGCACGCCGTCGGGCTTGATCATGGCAAAAGTGCGTTCCATACGGTCGTTCAGCATACCCGATTTTGATCGGCGCGCCGTCAGCGCCCCCTCCTACTGTCCCGAGGTCCGGGGGCCCGGGGACACTGATACGGCTGACCTTTCACCGCGTGGTGGGGGGCGTGGAGCGGCCCTCAACATACGGGCAGGTGAGGTTCCTGTAGCGCAGGATTTAGGCAGAGTTCGCGCGGCGCGGCCATGGAAGCGGTATCTTGTTTCTTCCCATCATGAGGTGAGTGTGACGAGTACAATAAGCGGGTGACGCAAGACACCTCCCTGCGCCCATCACCCGTGGCCGCGCGCATCAGCATGATTGCCGCGCTGGTCGCGCTTGTGGGCTTGCTGGCCTTCCCGCTGGCAACCGTCGGCCGCAACGACGAAACTGCAGGCCTGCTCGTGCGGCTGTTCGGCGGAACGCTGAACCTCGCCGGCGCGGACCTCCAGTCCCTCAAGCTTCCCGCCACCGGCACCACCCTCGCGCTCGCCTGGGCGACCATTGCCCTGCTCGCCGCCGCCCTCGTCGGCGCAGTGCAACGCGCGCGCTGGCTGTGGATCGCCGGCCTCGCCACCCTCGTGAGCGCTGTGCTCGCCATCATCAGCTTCAAGACCGGTCTCAACAGCGTCATTGCCGGTCTGCCCAGCCTCGGCCTCGGCCGCCGCGCCCTGCGCAGCCTCAGCCGCTTCTACGAAGGCGGCGGCATCAGCCTCGGCCTCGTCCTCCCGCTGCTGTCCGGCCTCGCCATCACCCTCGCAGGCCTCAGCGCCCGCCAGTCCTGGTGGGACCGCCTGAACCGCATGCGTGGCCTGCTCGTCCCGCTCGTGTCCATCGCCCTCGCGATCATCGTCGGCGCGATCGTCGTGCTGATCGTGCAACCCACCATCAACAGCAGCGGTCAGCCGCTCGGCGTGGGCGCGTACCTCCAGTCCCGCGCGGACCTGGTGTGGTTCGTGTACAGCACCCTGTTCGCGCCGCTCAAGAGCCTCTCCGGACTGTTCGACAGCCTCAAGGCCGCCACGCCCCTGATCTTCACGGGCCTCAGCGTCGCCTTCGCGTTCCGCACCGGCCTGTTCAACATCGGCGCGGGCGGCCAGCTCACCGTCGGCGCCATTGTCGCCATGCTCGTCGGCGTGTACGTGCACCTGCCCGCGGTGCTCCACATTCCCCTCACCATCCTGGCCGCCGCCGCGGGCGGCGCGCTGTGGGGCGCCATCCCCGGCTTCCTGAAGGCCCGCTTCGGCAGCAGCGAGGTCGTCGTGACGATCATGCTGAACTACATCGCCAGCGCGATCTTCGTGTTCCTGCTCAGCAGCAACTCCTTCACGTTCCTCGGCCGGCAGTACAACCTGCCCTTCAAGCCGGAAGAATCGTTCGAAGCGAAAAGCCAGGACTTCCAGCCGACCGCGCGCCTCGAAACCATCAGCAACCTCCTCGGCCTCGAAGCCGGGCAGGGCCGCATCACGCTCGCGCCGCTCATCGCGGTCATCGTGTTCGCCGCGCTGTACTTCGGCCTGCGCCAGAACGTCCGCCGCACCCTGATCGCCAGCGTCGCTGCCCTCGTCAGCCTGTTCGCGTTCTGGCGCGTCGGCGTGCCCGCCAACATCGACCCGGCCCTGGCCGGCAGCACCCTGAACCTCAGCTTCCTCCTCGCGCTCGCCGCCGTGGTCCTGTTCGGCGTCCTGATGTGGCGCACCAGCGCCGGCTACGCGCTGCGCGCCGTCGGCCTCAGCCCCAAAGCCGCGCAGTACGGCGGCATCAGCGTCGCGCGCAACACCATCCTTGCCATGACGCTCTCCGGCGCCTTCGCGGGCCTCGCCGCCACGCACTACACCATGGGCGGCGCGCTCGACGAGTACAACCTCAAGCAGAGCCTCCCCGTCAGCGTCGGCTTCGACGGCATCACCGTCGCCCTGATGGGCCAGAGCACCCCCGTCGGCATCGTCGCCGCCAGCACGCTGTTCGGCACCTTCGACACCGGCGGGCAGGTCGTCGACCAGAAACTCGACGCGCTCAGCAAGGACATCGTCACGGTCCTCAAGGCCCTGATCGTGCTGTTCATCGCCGCCGGCGGGTTCCTGAGCCGCCGCGTCACTGATCCGCCCCCGCCCGCCCTGGTGAAAGCCGTGGACGCCGGCGTAAGCGTCGACAAGAACGCCATGCCCGCGCGCGCCGCTGGCACGCCGGAAGCCGCTACCCCCCTGCCCAACGTCACCAACGCCGGTGACGCCCGACGCGAGGAGCAGTAATGGATCAGCTGTTCACCATCTCGTTCCTGGCGATCCTGATTCGCTCCACTGCCCCGCTGCTCCTCACGGCGCTCGGCGGTCTGTACAGCGAACGCAGCGGCGTCACGAATATCGCCCTGGAAGGCCTCATCATCTTCGGCGCGCTCACCGGCGCCGTCATCACCCAGCAGATCGAAGGACAGCTCGGCGCCGCCGCCCCCTGGGTCGGCTGGCTCGCCGGCGCCATCGTCGGCGGTCTCATCGCCTGGATTCACGGCATCCTGAGCATCAAGTACCGCGCGGATCAGATCATCAGCGGCACCGCCATCAACCTGCTCGCCACCGGCGTGCCGCCCGTCGTGCTCAGCGCGCTGTACAACGTCACCACCGAAAGCAAGAACGTCGCCAACCCCCTCCCGCTGTGGGGCATCGGCGAGCTGCGCTTCACGCCGCCCGTGTACTTCGCGGTGCTGATGGTGCTGGTCGCATGGTACGTGCTGTACAAGACGCCGTACGGCCTGCGCCTGCGCGCCAGCGGCGAACACCCCGCCGCCGCCGCCAGCACCGGCGTGAACGTCAAACGCATCCGCTACAGCGCCGTGATCCTGTCCGGCGTGCTCGCCGGCACCGCCGGGGTGTTCCTGTCCATCGGCAACAGCGACGCGTTCACGCGCAGCCAGTCCGCCGGCCTGGGCTTCATCTCGCTCGCCGCGCTGATCTTCGGCCAGTGGCGCCCGTTCGGCGTGCTCGGCGCCACCCTGCTGTTCGGGTTCCTGCGCGCCCTGAGCATCCAGTTCGGCAACACCGACCTGATTCCCCCCACCTTCGTGGAGGCCCTGCCGTACCTGATCACGATCCTCGCGCTGATCTTCACCGGCAAGAGCAAAGCGCCCAAAGCCATCGGGAAACCCTTCGAAGGCTGACCGCGCCTCACCTGGCACGCCCCCACCGCGCGGTGGGGGCGTGCTTACATTGCCCGCCGCGGGACACGACTGCGTAAGGTTCACCGCAGCGTCCGCTCATGCCCGCCGCGCTACACTGAACGTGAATGCTGCGCAGAGAGGACGGCCGCCCGTGAAGTTCGCTGAACAACTCAAGCATGCCCGCGAACAACGAGGCCTGACCCTCGCGGACCTGGCCCAGCGGACGCACATCCGCACCGACTACCTCGCCGCGCTCGAAGCCGGCGACCTCAGCGCCCTGCCGGAACGCACGTACACCCGCGCGTACGTGCAGCAGCTCGCGCGCACCCTGGGCCTGGACCCCGCGCCGCTGCTCGCGGACTTCGACGCCCACGTCCCCCGCGCCGCCAGCGACACGCCCACCATCACGCGCCCCACCATCAGGACCCGCCCGCGCCGCGCGCTCCCCACCGGCCTGATCGCCGGCACGCTGTCCGCGCTGCTCGCCGTGGGCGTCCTCGGGTACTTCGGGTACACCGCGTGGATCGCCCGCCCCGCCCAGACCAGCGACGCGACCACGCCGGCGCCCACCGCGCCCGCCACGCAGGTGAAGCTCACGCTGCGCACGCAACCCGAAGGCGCGCGCGTGTACCTCGACAACCGGTTCCTGGGCCTCACGCCCGTGAGCGGCTTCCCGCTCGACGCGCGCGACACCGCGAACCTGCGCGTGGAATACGGCGGGTTCAAGACCATCGAGGAACGCATTCCGCTGCAGCGCAACGTCGCGTACACCGTGAAGCTCCAGCGGGGCAGCGGCACCACCGCCCTCGTGCCCGTCACGCCCCCGCCACCCAAGCCGACCACGCCCGTGGCGGCCACCGGCACGCCCACGCCGGACGCGGTCCCCACCCCGGCGGCCACGCCCGCCACCGGCGTGCGCCTCACCTTCACCGGACGCTCGTGGGTGCGCGTCACGCAGGCCGGCCGGACCCTGTACGAAGGCATCCCCACCCCCGGCTCCACCCGCGACTTCCCGAGCGGCGTCATGGTCCGTGCCGGAAACCCCACGGCGGTGCAGGTCAGCGTGAACGGCCAGACCGCCGAGGCGTTCGGCGCGTCCGCGAGTGCCCTGACGCGCACGTTTTAACCCTCCGCCGACCTTTGCCGGGACCCCCCTGAGCCCCGTGTTAGCGTGGGCGTATGCTCCCGTCCCCGCACAGCGCGCCACCACGCGAGAACGCCTTCCAGTACGTGTGGCGCAGCCCCTGGGTGCGCGCCCTCGTGTTCCTGCTGATGCTCTACGCCGCCTCGCGCGTGTTCGGCTCGCTCGCGCACGTGATCGTGCTCGGGCTGATCGGGTACATCGTCGCGTACCTCACCAACCCGCTGCTGATCTGGCTGCAACGCCGCCGCCTGCCGCGCGCCATGGGCGTCATCATCGTGATCCTGGTGCTGCTCGGCTTCCTGGCGCTGTGCAGCACGCTGCTCGTCACCGTCATCGGGCAGCTCAGCGACCTGATCCAGAAGCTCCCCGAACTGGCGCGCAACACCACCACCTTCATTGACCGTCTCGCGCAGCAGCACGCGTTCCTGGTACCGCTGCGCGAACAGATCGAGAACTTCACCGGGGGCGGCCTGTCGCAGATCAGCAGCGTCGTCGTACCGTACCTCCAGAAGTACCAGTCGTCACTGCTCACCGGCGCGTTCAGCTTCGCCAACACCCTCGCCGAGGGCCTCGCGGTGCTGATCATCGCCATCTACATGATGCTCGACTTCGACAAGATCGGCCTGACGCTGCTGCGCGCCTTCCCGCGCTCCTGGCAGCCGTTCGTGCTGAACCTCTCGCGCGACGTGGAACACGCCGTCGGCGGGTACCTGCGCGGCCAGATCCTGATCGCGTCATGCGTCGGCATCATCGTCGCGGTGGGCCTCGCAATCTGCGGCGTGCCGAGCGCGCCCGCGCTCGGGTTCCTCGCCGGGGCGTTCAACATCGTGCCGTACCTCGGCGTGATCATCGCGATCACGCCCGCGCTGCTGCTCGCCGCTGCCGCCGGGTGGCTGAAGGTCGTGCTGGTCATCGTGGTGTTCGTGTTCGCCAACCAGATCGAAGCGCACCTGCTCTCCCCGATGATTCTCGGCAAGAGCACCAACCTGCACCCCGTCACGGTCATCCTGGCGATCCTCGCGGGCGTCACGCTGTACGGCATCGTGGGCGCGCTCGTCGCCGTGCCGCTCGCGGCGCTCGGGAAGCTGCTGATCGAGGAGTATTACTACCCCAGCAAGGTGTACACCGAAGGGCCCTGACGCCCCGCAGGCAGAAGCGCCGGGGACCACCCTGGCGCTTCTTGTCTTCAGGCCCAGGCGCGCAGCAGCGCCGGCAGGGCCCCCAGGTGCGGAATGACGGCGTTCGCGTTGGCGTGCGCCGTCCCGCCGGGCGCGATCAGCACCGCCCGCGCGCCTGCCGCGCGGGCCCACGACACGCAGTCCGCGCGGTCATCCACCACGACCGCGTCCTGCGGGCGCACGCCCGCGTCCGTAAGCACGCGCGGGTGGTACGCGGCGCCCTCCTTGAGGGTGTCCACGAGGTCCGCGCCGTGCAGGCGCTCCGCGAACAGCGACCGCACGCCCTCGCCCATGCTGGCCAGGTACCCTTCCAGTTCCCAGCTCGCGCCGCCGGACGCCATGAACAGCGGCCCGGTCAGCGCGTACGCCTCCTTCACGGCCTGGACCGCGCCGGGAATGGCCGCGTGCACGTGCGGAATGACCGCCTCGTACGCGGCGCGCTGCACGCCGATGAGGTCCGCGCCGGGCGGGGGCGTCCGTCCCACTGCCGCGAACATCCCCCGCACCCACAGGGCCGCGTACTGCGCCTCGAACTTCGCCCAGCCGCCGTGCGGGTCGGTGTCCGCGCGCAGGCGCCCCCACAGGGCCGGGGCCACGCGGGCGTTCGCCGCTGCCCATTCGCTCGCCTCACCGCCGTACCTGCCGGCCAGGTACGGCCCGATCAGCGCCGCCCATTGCGGCGCGCGCCGCGCGTTGTCGTTCAGGACGCCACCGTCATCCAGAAACACCTTCAACATGGCGGGGCATCCTGGCACGCGCGAGGCCGGGCTGCATCCGTCAATCGGCCTGCAGCAGTTCCACCTGCCGTCCGTCCGGGTCGAGGACGAACGCCAGGTCGCGCCCGCCCGGACTGAGCGTCAGCGCGCGCGTGAACGTCACGCCCTGCGTGCGGAGCGTGTCCACGCGCGCGCGCAGGTCCGGGACAACCAGCGCGACGTGCTCCTGCCACGCCGGGTGCGGCGTGGGCGTCTCCCCGCCGACCTGGAAGAACTGCAGGCGCCCGCCCCCCGTGAAGGCGAGCACCACCCGGCGGAACCCCTCGGTCGTCAGGACGTCCTTCTCGGTGACCGCGCCGAGCAGCGTGTAGAACGCGAGGGTGGCGTCTGCATCGCGGGTCAGGAACGAGACGTGCTTCAACATGCCCGCAGGGTACCGCCTCAGAGGGCCGCCGTGGTTCCCGTGGCGTTACGGGCCGCCTCCACGCCGACGCGCAGCGCGAGCGCCGTGATCCACAGGCGGGCCTCGGCCTCCAGGGTGGTCGGCACGCCCCGGACGAGCGCGCCGCTCGTGGCTGCGCCCAGCACGGCAACTGCGTGCCCGCGCACGTGGACGCCCCGCCAACCCCCGCGTGCCGGACCGAGCGCGCCCACCTCCGCGCCGTGCGCGTTCAGCAGGCGCGCGCCCTGCACCCACCCGAACTCCTGCTCATCAAGGAGAATTTGCGTCGCCCCTCCCGCGTCCTGCGCGAACGTCCAGGTGTGCTCGCGGGTGGTGACGACAGCGTCCATGGGGCCCGCGCCCCAGCGCAGGCGGTAGTGCGCGACGATCTGCCCCTGTACGTCCTGCAGGTCCCCGCTGGCACTGACGTATCCGGCTTCCGTGAAGCGCACGCGTCCGCGCCCCGTGAGCGCCTCAGGCGACGCGAGCGGCGCGAGGGTGGCGCGCTCCGCGCCGAGGGCCACGAGCGCTTCCTCGCGGAACGCGCGGCGGCCCGGCCCGCTGTTCGCGCGCGCCACGCGCCGCAGCACCCACGCGATCAGCAGCCCGACGCCCAGCGCCGGTACGCCGACCAGCAGGGCCGCGGGCAGCATCCAGTCCAGCGGGACGGTCATGCCCTCACAGTACGCGAGGCACCATGAAAAAGCCGCCCCGAAGGGCGGTGATGTCTTAAAGATACCCTGGTATGCGCGCGCCGTCAAGCGTATGCAGGCGGTGCATCTGGCGGATGCGCGCGCGCCCCCCCGCCCCCTACCGTGCGTCCATGCCCCCCACCCTCACGCCCGCCGTGCAGGCCTTCATGGCCGAGGCCGAACAGCACCTCGGTGCCCTCCCCGCCGTCCAAGAGGTGTTCGCGTTCGGCGACCACCCGCAACTCGCCGACGCGCTCCTGCAGCTGGTCCTGCGCGGCCTGAAAACAGCGACCTGCACCTGGCCGCCGGAAAGCGCCACCATCGCGCCCGGCGACCTGAGCGTCGTCCTGAACGGCGCCGGCGAACCCGCCGCACTGATCCGCACGACCGAACTGCGCCGCGTGCCGTTCCTGCAGGTGGACGCCGCCTTCGCGTACGACGAGGGCGAGGATGACCGCACCCTCCACGCCTGGCGCGAGGCGCACCGCCGGTACTTCACCCGGCAGCGCGCCGACCGCCCCTTCACGGACGACGAGGAGGTCCTGTGCGAACGCTTCGAGGTCATCCACGCGCGACCCTGAACCACGAAAATGCCGTCCCTGAGCGGCTTCCCGACCGTTCGGTCAGGGTGCATTGTCCCCCCGACCACCTCCTATAGTGCAGCTATGGAATACCGGAAACTGCTCGGCACCGACCTGACCCTCAGCGCCGTCGGCTTTGGCGTCTGGACCGTCGGCACCACCTGGTGGGGCGTCAAGGACGAAGATATGGCCGTGCGCCTCCTCCAACGCGCCTACGACCTCGGCATCACCTTCTTCGACAACGCCGACACGTACGCCTCCGGCCGCGCCGAGGAAATCCAACGCAAAGCGCTCGGGGACGTGCGCGAAAAGATCGTCATCGGCACCAAGTTCGGGTACGACATCTACACCCACCCCGAACGCCCCGGCCAGCAGGAACGCCCGCACGACTGGACCCCGCAGTACCTCCGCAAGGCCCTCGAAGGCAGCCTCAAGCGCCTCGGCACCGACTACATCGACTACTACCAGCTGCACAACTGCCGCCTCGACGCCATCCGCCAGGACGACCTCTGGGCGGAACTCGAACAGCTCAAGCACGAGGGCCTGATCCGCGCGTACGGCACCGCCCTCGGCCCGGCCCTCAACGAACGCCAAATCGAGGAAGGCATCGCCAGCCTCCGCGAACGCAAAGCGCCCACCCAAATCATCTACAACCTGCTCGAACAGGTCCTCGGTGAGCAGGTCCTGCCCGTCGCCGAAACCGAAGGCGTCGGCGTCATGGCCCGCGTGCCCCACGCGTCCGGCCTGCTCGAAGGCTACATGACCCTCGACACGACATTCGAACCCGGCGACCACCGCAACTGGCGCCTGACCACCAACGAACGCCGCAAAGCCTGGATGGAAGACGGCCTCAAGAAAGTCGAGCAGCTCAACGCGCAGTTCGTGCAGGGCCAGGGCCGCACCATCGGGCAGCTCGCCATCCAGTTCGCACTGCACAGCCCCGCCATGGCCAGCGTCCTGCCCAACATCTACGACGAGAAGGGCCTCGAGGAGTACGCCGCGACCTTCGACGTCGCGCCCCTCACCGACGCCGACTACGACAGCATCCAGGTGCTGTACGCCGACAACTTCGGCCTGAACACCAACCTGATCGGCGAGGTCATCCGATGAGCGACGAACGTCAACCGCAGCGTCCCGAACCAAGCGCCGAAGGCACCCCGCCCGCCACCGGCAGCGGTCGCCCCACCGGCGCGCCCGGCGGCCGCCCCAAAATGATGGTCGACCTCGACCCCAGCGGGCAGGTCACGCAACGCGAACCGGACCGCGCGAACCGCCAGTTCCTCAACTACGCCTTCTTCAAACTCGACCCGGCCTTCCGCCGCCTCCCCCGCGACGAGCAGGCCGACATCAAAGCCGAATTCCTCGCCGCCGCCGAAGGCTGGCTCGACCAGAGCGCCGAAAAGGGCCTCATCCAGCGTACGTACAGCCTCACCGGCGTGCGCGGCGACGTGGACTTCATGCTGTGGCGCATCGCGTTCGACGTCCGCGACTTCCAGGACGCCCAGGCGCGCCTCAACCGCACGCGCCTGATGGGGTACCTCACGCAGCCGTACAACTACGTCAGCATGAACAAACGCAGCCAGTACGTGAACCGCGTCGAAGGCAGCGGCCACGGCCTGGAAATCCTGCCCGGCCAGGGGCAGTTCCTGTTCATCTACCCGTTCATCAAGACGCGCGCGTGGTACGACCTCACGCCGCACTCCCGCCAGGGCATGATGGACGAGCACATCTTCGCGTCCACGCCGTTTAAGGGCGTGCGCATCAACACCAGCTACAGCTACGGCATCGACGACCAGGAGTTCGTCGTGAGCTTCGACAGTGACCACCCGCAGGAATTCGTGGACCTCGTGCACCGCCTCCGCTACACCGAGGCGAGCATGTACACCCTGCGTGACGTGCCGATGTTCACCTGCGTGAAAAAGGCCCTGCCGGACCTCCTGAACGACCTCGCCTGACCCCCACCCGGAAAGGGGGCCCGGCGCGCCGGGCCCCCCTTTCGCTGAAGCGCCCACGAACGACTTCAACGAGCACAAGGCCCCCTGAACGCTCGTCCGGGAGCGTTCCCTCCAGTGACTCGGCACGCCCACCAGTCCAGCCCCCTCAGGGCCGACCACCTCGACGCGCGCGGCGTACGTCAGGAGCTGCTCATGCACGGCCTCCCTGGGACGTGCCCGTGCCCTGCTCGCGCGCGGCTGCGCCAGCCCGCACGTCACGCGGCAGCCGTACAGCGCCGGGGACGGGCTGTATGTGAACCGCCAGACCGGCATCGGCGGCGGTTCACCCATGCACAGCGTGTACTTCACGTACCCGTACGAGAACGACCTGAACATCTACATCACCGACCCGTACGGCCAGATCCTGACGCTCACGGCGCGCATGCAGGTGTTCTGGGTGTTCCCGGCGCACGAGTCCGAGCATCAGTTCATCCGGCAGGCCGGCCCGGACGCGGTCGAGGTCCTGGGCTCCGAGCGGAAACCGGCCGTTCACGATTTCCGGCGTGCCCTGGTGGTTTGAAGCCCGGGCAGCGGCGCCGCCTGCCGTTACTCCTCGTAGGCGATGCTGCCCTTCGCGACGAGCTTCAGGGGGACGCGCAGGCTCTGGTCGCCGCGCTGCACGGTGAGCGTCACGGTTTCGCCGATGTGGCGGCGGCGAATCTCGAAGATCACGTCGTTCGCGCTGCGCGTGCGGGTGCCGTCCACGGCGGTGATGATGTCGCCGAAACGGACGACGTTGCCGTCCGCGTCGAGTTTCGGGGCGCGCAGGCCTGCGCGCGCGGCGGGGCCGCCGCGCGGCACGAGCGAGATGACCGCGCCGGGCGGGTCGGTGACGCCGTCGTGCGTGCGGTCGAACGCGATGCCGATGGCGGGCACGTCCTTCTTCTCGCCGGAGCGGAGGCTGCGGTACAGCGCGCCGTTCTGCGTGACGGGCACGGCGTACGACGCGAGCGTCTCGTCCTGGCTGTTCACGCGGATGTAGCTGACGACGCCGATGGCCTCCCCATTCCCGTCGATGATGGGCCCGCCGCTGTCGCCGGGCGCGAGGGGCGCGCTCATTTCGAGCGTGCCGTCCGGGAAGTCCGCTTCGCCGGCGTCGGCGTTCAGGCTGAGCAGGCGGCCCCGGCGAGGTTGCAGGAACTGCTCGCGGCTGTTGCCGATGGCGAGGACCTGCTCGCCCACGCGGGGCGCGCGGGTGGTGACGTTCAGGTACGGGACCTTCCCGCGCGTGCGGATTTTCAGCAGGGCGACGTCGGCGGCGTTGTCGAAGCCGATGAGGTCCGCGCTGAACTTCTGGCCGCTGAAGGTCGTGACCGTGAACAGGCGGCCACCGTCGACGACGTGGTACGCGGTGAGGAGCAGGCCGGCGTCGTTCACGAAGAAGCCGGTGCCGATGCCGATGGCGCCCGCGTCGGTGAGGGTGGTGACGCGGACGGTGGCGGGGCGCGACTTCTGGAACAGGGCGCGCGTGTCGGTGGGGAGTTCTTCGGCGCCGACCACCTGTGGGTTCGGCGTGAGGCGGATGTTCGTCGTGAAGGGCGACGACGCCCGCTCGGGAGCGAGGTACGCCCCCAGAGCGAGCAGGAGCAGGATCACCAGCCACGGCGTGCGGCGCATATGCGTTCACTGTACTGGCCTGCTGCGCGCGCGAGCGTGAGGCATGTCCCCGAGTGCGTGTGGGTGCTCTAGCATGCGGGGCGTGCAGTACTGGTTGTTGAAGAGCGAGCCGGACGTGTTCGGGTACGCCGACCTGGAGCGGGTGGGGGTGGAGCCCTGGAACGGCGTGCGGAATTATCAGGCGCGGAATTTCCTGCGGGCCATGGAGGTCGGGGATCTGGCGCTGTTCTACCATTCGAACGCCACGCCGGCGGGCGTGGCGGGCGTGGCGCGGGTGGTGCGCGCGGCGTACCCGGATGACCTGCAGTTCGATTCGGGCAGCGCGTACTTCGATGCGCGGAGCAGTGCGCTGGAGCCGCGCTGGAGCATGGTGGATGTGGCGCCGGTGCAGGCGTTCCCGCGGGTGCTGAGCCTGGCAGAGGTGCGGGCGTTGCCGGCGTGGGCGGAGTCGCCGTTGGTGCAGCGGGGCACGCGGCTGAGCGTCCTGCCTGTGACAGCGTTGCAATTTCGGGCGGCGCTGGAGGCGGTGGGCGTGTCATCGGGGGCGTGGTAGGGGTGCTGGTGTGCGGCCAGGACGGGTGTAGGGCAATTGTCACGGATTTGTGAGGCGCCGCGCGGCAGAATACGGCATGGAACTTCTGCTGCTGAGCGTGGTCGTGGTCCTGGCTCTCGTCGCTCACCGCGCGGCGCCGCGCGCTGAACGGGCCCTGGTGCCTGTGCGCGTGCGTTCGAACCGCAAGTAACCCTCCTTTCTTCTGTTGATCTCGCGCTCCGCTTCGGCGGAGCGCGTGTTGTTGGTGGGCATGAGGGAACACCTGCGGGGCGGGGGTGGTGGCGCAGAAGGGCAGGGTCTATGCTCTCTCTACCGACCGTACGGTAGAGAGGACATTCATGACAAGAGATGGACAACAAACACTCAAGCGCATTCTCGAAAAAGCGTACGTCCTGATTGCTGAAGGAGGGCTGGACGGCATGGCCCTCGCGGAGCTCGCGCGGCGCGTCGGCATCGCCAAACCCACCCTCTACCACTACTTCCCCTCCAAGGACGACCTGCTGCGCGCCCTGTTCCACGAGGTCTGCCGCGCCGCCGCATTCCCTGCCACCTTCGCCTGGGCCACGTACACCCCCGGAAACTTCCTCGACCGCCTCGCCGAGGACGGCGCCGCGTCCATCGAGGAGCAGCAACGCCACCCCATGTTCTCGCGCGTGCTCCACGAGTACTTCGCGCTCGGCCTGCGCGACCCCCGCTACGCCGACGCCCTGCGCGATCTCGTCCGCGGCTACCATGACGGCTTCCGGGACCTGCTGCGCCACGGCGTGCAGCTCGGCGCGCTCCCGCCCCTCGACGTGAACACGCACGCCGCCTGGCTGGCCTTCACCTTCGACGGCCTCAGCAACGCCGTCCTGATGGGCCTAGACATCGACATCCGCCCCCTCTGGACGCAACAGGTCCGGCGCCTGCTCACCCCGTAAGGAGGCCCCCATGCCCCCCACCACCCCCGTTCGCCTGGACGTCGTGGACGCCCTGCGCGGCTTCGCGCTGCTCGGCATCCTGATCGTCAACATCCTGACCTTCGCCACGCCCTACTACGCCACCGGCATGCCCGACCCGGCCGTCCGCACCCCCCTCGACGCCGCCGCGTACGCCCTGATCACACTGTTGTTCGAAACGAAGTTCTACCTGCTGTTCTCGTTCCTGTTCGGGTACAGCTTCACCCTGCAGATGAACGCCGCCCAGCGCGCCGGCGACCGCTTCGCGCCGCGCATGCTCCGCCGCCACGCCGGCCTGCTGCTGTTTGGCGCCGCGCACGCCCTGCTGCTCTACCACGGCGACATCCTCACCATCTACGCCGCGCTGGGCATCGCGCTGCTCCTCGTCCGCCACTGGACGCCCAGACGCGCCGCCCGCACCGGCGCCGCCCTGATTCTCACGGGCGGCGCCGTGTGGCTGGGGCTGAGCGCCCTCGAAGCGCTCAGCCCCAGCGCGTCCGCCCTCACGTCAAACGCGGACGCGCAGCGCGCCCTGCAGGGCTTCACGGGCACCATCGTCAGCACCGTCCAGCAGCACTGGCGCGAATGGCAGACCGTCTGGCCCACCCTCATCGCCCTGCAGGGCCCCAGCGCCCTCGCGATGTTCCTGCTGGGCCTCGCCGCCGGGAAACGCCAGTTTCTCGCCCGCTGGACCGACTACGACGCGGCCCTCACCCGCGCGCTGCGCTTTATGCTCCCGGTCGGCCTGCTCGGCGCCGCGTTCTACACCTACACCGTCCACGCCCCCGTGCCGTCCGCCCTCGCCACCGCCGGGTTCGCCGTGGACACCCTCACCGCGCCGCTGCTGAGCGCCGCGTACGTCACGCTGTTCCTGCGCGCCGCCCGCGCGTGGCCGACCCTCGTCGCGCGCCTTGCCCCTGCGGGCCGCATGGCCCTCAGCAACTACGTCCTGCAGTCCCTCGCGTGCGCCCTGATTTTCCACGCGTACGGTCTGCGCCTGATGGGCCAACTCGGCATCGCCACCGTCGCCGCCCTCGCGCTGCTGATCTACGCCGCGCAACTGCGCCTGAGCGCCGCGTGGCTCCACCGCGCCCAGTACGGCCCGCTCGAATGGCTGCTGCGCGCCCTGACCCTCTGGACGTGGCCGCCCCTCGCCCGCCGCGCCCGCCCCACCTGACCTCCAGTACCCCCCCAGCCCCACGCCGCCCGGCCCACCGAGCATGAAGGAACGCGCCGCCGGATACCTCAAGGCGCCCTCACGCCCCACCACCGAATCGTCCAGAATGCATTCAGCTTATGACCCGCGCAGACTCCTGGCGAACCCGCCTGAAACACTGGCTCCTGCAGGCGGACACCGCCCAGGCGAAACAAGAAGGATTCTACGAACAGGAGAGCGCTGTCCACGCGCAGCACCACCAGCACCCATGGTGGAAGGTCATGTGCCTGACCGGGGTGGACTACTTCAGCACGCTCGGGTACCAGCCGGGCATTGCGGCCCTCGCCGCCGGCCCCCTCTCACCCATCGCGACGCTCGTGCTGGTACTGGTGACGCTGTTCGGCGCGCTCCCCATGTACCGGCGCGTCGCCCGCGAAAGCCCTCACGGGGACGGCAGCATCAGCATGCTCGAACGCCTGCTGTCGTTCTGGCCCAGCAAGGTCCTCGTGCTCAGCCTCATCGGCTTCGTCGCGACCGGCTTCGTCATCACCATCACGCTGAGCGCCGCCGACGCCGCCGCCCACATGGTCGAGAACCCGTTCCTGC
This sequence comes from Deinococcus maricopensis DSM 21211, assembly GCF_000186385.1. Lineage (NCBI taxonomy): Bacteria > Thermotogati > Deinococcota > Deinococci > Deinococcales > Deinococcaceae > Deinococcus > Deinococcus maricopensis. The sequence goes on along the minus strand of NC_014958.1, from coordinate 3,239,607 downwards.
ACCGCCTCCTGGACGGCTGGCAGATGCCCATCACGCTCGCGCTCATCGCGCTGCTGGGCGCAGTGTTCCTCAAGGGCTTCAACGAGGCCATCGGCATCGCCGTCGCGCTCGTCATGGTGTACCTCGCCATGAACGTCATCGTCGTCGGCAAGGCCCTGCAGCTCGTCGTCGCGCAGCCCAGCCTGATCGGCAACTGGACGCACACCCTCACAACCACGTACGCCAGCCCGCTCGCGCTGATCGGCGCGGCGCTGCTGGTGTTCCCGCGCCTCGCGCTCGGCCTGTCCGGCTTCGAGACCGGTGTGGTCGTCATGCCCCTCGTCAAGGGCGACCGCAGCGACACCGAAAGCAACCCACGCGGACGCATCAGCAACGGCAAGAAGCTCCTGACCACCGCCGCGCTCATCATGAGCGTCATGCTGATCGGCTCGTCGTTCGTGACGACCCTGCTGATCCCGCCCGAGCAGTTCCAGCCGGGCGGCGAGGCGAGCGGGCGCGCGCTGGCATACCTCGCGCACGAACGCCTCGGGGAGGTGTTCGGCACCGCCTACGACGCCATCACCATCCTGATCCTGTGGTTCGCGGGCGCGAGCGCCATGGCAGGGCTGCTGAACATCGTGCCGCGCTACCTGCCCCGCTACGGCATGGCCCCCGACTGGGCCCGCGCCAACCGCCCCCTCGTCCTGCTCTTCACAGGCGTGTGCTTCCTCGTGACCATCGCGTTCCGCGCGAACGTGGACGCCCAGGCCGGCGCGTACGCCACCGGCGTCCTCGCCCTCATGACCAGCGCCGCTATCGCCGTGACGCTCAGCTGCTACCGTAACGGCGAACGCGGCCTCGGCGTCGCCTTCACGCTCATCAGCCTGATCTTCGTCTACACCAGCGTCGTCACCATCGCCGAACGCCCCGAGGGCCTGTACATCGCGCTGCTGTTCGTCGCAGCCATCCTGGTCGTCAGCATCGCCTCGCGTGTCGTCCGCGCCACCGAACTCCGCGCCGACCGCGTCGAACTGGACCACACCGCGCAGTACTTCCTGCTGCAGCACGGCGAGCGTCCCCTGCGGTTCATCGCCAACCACCTCGACGCCGGCGACACCGACGAGTACCGCCTCAAGGAACTCGAGGTGCGGTACGACACGCACATTCCCGGCGGCGACCCCGTCCTGTTCCTCGAAGTGGAAGTCAGCGACGCCAGCGCCTTCAGCGACGTCGTGGACGTGCAGGGCGTCGCCGTCGGGCAGTACCAGGTGCTGCGCGCGCGCGGCGCGAGCGTCCCGAACACCATCGCGGCGTTCCTGCTGCAGGTCCGCGACATCACCGGCATCCCCCCGCACGTGTACTTCGAATGGGACGAGGACGGCCCCATCAAGAACGCCCTGCGCTTCATCGTGGCCGGGGAAGGGGACATCCCGCCGCTCACGCACGAAGTGCTCCGGCAGGCCGAACCCGACCAGAAACGCCGCCCGGTCGTGCACGTCGGCGGGTAACGCCAGCGCGGGTCACCGAGGAGCGCCCCGGCAGGCGCTCCTCATCATTTGGACGCCGCGCCCACCGGGATTTCCCGTGGTTGCGAGCGGGGGAGAGGGCAACATACTCACCCGGAGAACATGAGCAGCGTGAAGAATATTAAGGTTATGGTGGACACCCTCGACGCGCAGCACCCCGCCCCCGCAGACCCCCAGGCCCAGCAGCTCTACCCCCTCGGTGACGGCATCGGCAGCGTCGCCCTCGTCCAGCACATCGGCGACGACAAAATGATCGTCAACGCCGCCCGCGTCAGCTTCGGCGGCGACAACACCAAACCCCTCGACGCGCGCGACGAGAAACTCCTCCGCTACCTCCTGCGCGAGCACCACGGCAGCCCCTTCGAGCACAACCTCATCACCTTCAAGGTCGTCTGCCCGATCTTCGTGGACCGCCAGATGGTCCGCCACCGCGTCGGCGTCAGCAAAAACGAAATCAGCGGCCGCTACGTCGAAATGCAGGAACGCGGCTACCAACCCACCGAATTCCGCAAGCAGGCCCCCAGCAACCGCCAGGCCAGCGTCGAGGACGACGGCACCCTCGACCAGGGCAAAGCCGCCCAAGTCTGGGCGGACGCCTGGCGGAACGCCTTCGGCGCGTACCAGGACCTCCTGACCCTCGGCGTCACCCGCGAACAGGCGCGCGGCGTGCTCCCCCAGGCGCTCTACACCGAGTCGTACTACACCTTCAACGTCCGCAGCCTGCTGCACTTCCTCGAACTCCGCGACCACAACGGCGCGCAGTACGAGACGCGCCTGTACGCCCGCGCCATGGCGGAACTCGCCGAACCGCTGTTCCCCGTCACCTTCAGCGCCTGGCGCGAACTGCAGAAGCACTGAACAGGCCGCAGCACGCAGGAGGGGGCCGTTGCCACACGCCGCAACGACCCCCTCCTGCCATACGGAGGCGTGCCCCCACTTCTGCTGGCCGTCAGTGGCCTGCCTCCGGCAAGACCGTCCTGGCCACCACGCTCGCTACCAGGCGACGGCTGTGCTGGAGATTTCTACCGCGGGATCAGCGAACCGAGCATCCGGGCGCTCACCGAGCGGTCCGGCGCGCGACTGCTACAGGTGGGCTGCCAGGAGGGGCGGCGTCGGCACGCGGAGCAGCCATTCGACCATGCCGAACGGCCCGGGCAGGCGTGCGGGACGCCCCTCGCGCTCCCCGCGCTGCGTGGCCCTCCGCCCTCCCGGCACACTGAACTGCCGCCACGCACAGGCACAAGCGGGGGCGGCGCCGTCAGCGCCGCCCCCTGCCGCTTGCCTCAGTTCCAGCGTCCGCCGCGGCCTGGCTGTTTCATCTCGGGTTCCGGCGCGGCGTAGCTCTCCTCCGCGCGGGAAAGCTTCTTGCGGCCGTACAGGCCTTCCAGGATGAACTCGGCAGCGGCGACGCGCACGGCGTCCCGCGCGTCACCGGCCACGTCCACTGCGAGGTCTGCGAGGCCCGGCACGTCCCGCGCGGCGCTCATGGCGGCGCGCGCATCCCCGGCCTGCGGGAAGCGGAACACGTTGCCGTCCGCGAACCACTTCTCCAGGTCGCGCGTGTCCGCGGACGAGAACCGGCGCGCGTACACCTGCCCGGCGGCCTTGCGGATCACCTCGCGGGCGACGTTCTCTGCGCCTTTGAGTTCGCCCTCGTACTCGAGTTCCATCTTGCCGGTGATGGCGGGCAGGCCCGCGTAGATGTCCGCGACGCGCACGACCGGGTCGTCGCCGCCCGTGAGGGCGCGCACCTCGGCGTTCGCGCTGGCGAGTTCCATCAGGCTGATGGGGAGGCGCTGCGACACGCCGCTGAGCTTGTCCACGCGGTTGTCCTCGCGCGCCTGGAACGCGATCTCCTCGATGAGTTCCGCGATGAAGGTCGGCACGACGACGCTGGGGTCGCGGTACGCTTCCTGCGCGGTGATGTCCATGCCGAGGTCCACGGTGCGGGGGTAGTGCGTGCGGATTTCGCTGCCGATGCGGTCCTTGAGGGGCGTGACGATCTTGCCGCGCGCGGTGTAGTCCTCGGGGTTCGCGCTGAACACCAGCATCACGTCCAGTTCGAGGCGCACGGGGTAACCCTTAATCTGCACGTCGCCTTCCTGGAGGATGTTGAACAGCGCCACCTGCACTTTCGGCGCGAGGTCCGCGAGTTCGTTCACGGCGAAGATGCCGCGGTTCGCGCGCGGCAGCAGCCCGAAGTGCATGGCGCGCACGTCGCCGAGGGCGGTGCCGAGGCGCGCGGCCTTGATGGGGTCCACGTCGCCGATCAGGTCCGCGACGGTCACGTCGGGCGTGGCGAGCTTCTCGACGTAGCGTTCCTCGCGGGGAATCCAGCGGATTTCCAGGCGGTCGCCGTACTCGCGCAGGAGCTCCTGCCCGTGCGCGCTGATGGGGTTGAGGGGGTCGTCGTTGATGTCGCTCGCGTTGATGGCGGGCACGGTCTCGTCGAGCAGGTTCGTGATGGCGCGCAGGATGCGGCTTTTCGCCTGGCCGCGCAGGCCGAGCAGGATGAAGTTCTGCCGGGCCAGCAGGGCGTTCACGAGTTGCGGCACGACGGTCTCGTCGTAGCCGACGACGCCCGGGAAGAGGTTCTCCTTCGCGCGGAGTTTACGGATGAGGTTGTCACGGACTTCGTCTTGCACGAGGCGCGTGCGGCCGTCGAACGGCGCGCGGCCCTGGTAGGCGGGAAGTTGCAGCAGTTCACCGACGGTGTTGGCTTGCATGACCACCGCACCGTACCATCCGCGTTCGCGCGGAACTGTGCCGGATGTTCGCGTGCGCTAGCCTGAGCGCATGTTCCGCCCTGGCCCACCGCCGTCCCGCGTGCCGAACCTGTCGCTGGGCGGCCTGAACGGCGCGTCGTCCCGCGCGGAGCGCCGCATGGGCTGGGCGGCCGCGGGGCTGCTGGCGGTCGCGGGCGTGCTGCGCGCGCTGCCGTGGGCGCCGGGTGGGGCGCTGGCGGCGGGCCTGTCCGCCTTGGCGCTCCTGCTGCTCGCGGTGCACACGGACGCGTACGGGTACGCGCGGACGCGTCCGGTGGCGTGGCGCGGCGTGGCGGCGCACGCGCTCACGGGGGTGCCGGTGGCGCTCGCGTTCGCGCTGCGCAGCGCGCCGCTCGACACGTCCGGGGTGCACGCGGCCCTGCTGGGCACGCTCGGTGTGCTGCTCGGCGCGTTTCTGGTGGCGTTCGCCACCGCGAAACTCAAGCTGTTCCTGGGGGGCGCGCGCCTGACCGTGCGGCTGCTGCTGGGGGCGCTGCCGGGCGCGGCCCTGGGCGCGGTCATGCCGGCGCTCACGCCGTGGCCGTTCGTGGCGCTGCTGCTCGCGCCGCTCGGCGCGGCCCTGGCGCGGCGCCTGAAACGCCGCGCGGGCGTTGACCCGCTGGATTGGGACACCGACTTCAACCCGTTGCTGGTGCGGTAGCGCCCGGGACGTGCGGCCTCACACGCACCTGTTACCCTAAGGCGTACATGAAACGCACGTTCCTCCTGACCGCGCTCGCCGTCTCCCTCGCCGCCTGCAACAAAGGCGGCATTGAGGGCGTCCAGACCTTCGACTACAAGGGCGGCGAACACCGCGAAGGCCAGATTCAGTACGCGCAGACGCCTCCCGCCGGCGGCCCGCACAACCCGACGTGGCAGACGTGCGCCGTGTACGACCAGCCCATCTACAACGAGTACGGCGTGCACAGCCTGGAGCACGGCGCCGTGTGGGTCACGTACCGCGCGGACCTCGGCGCGGACGCCATCGCGAAACTCAAGACCCTGGTGGACGGCCACAGCTACGCGCTCCTCAGCCCCTACCCGGACCTGCCGCACCCGGTCGTGATCAGCGCGTGGAATGCGCAGCTCGCGGTGGACAGTGCGGACGATAACCGCCTCAAGGCGTTCCTCGACAAGTACGAGCAGGGCTCGAACGCGCCGGAGCGCGGCGCGAGCTGCACCGGCTTCAACGGCACGCAGGGCGACTGATGGACCTCGCGGCGGCCCGCACGGCCCTGCGCGCCGCGCGCCGCGTGGCGGTCCTGACGGGCGCGGGCGTCAGCGCGGAAAGCGGCATCCCGACGTTCCGCGACGCCCAGACGGGCCACTGGGCGCGGTTCAGCCCGGAGGACCTTGCCAGTCTGGACGCGTACGCCCGCGACCCGGACACCGTGTGGGCGTGGTACGCGGGCCGGTACGCGGACGTGACGCGCGCCCGCCCGAACGCCGCGCACACCGCGCTCGCCGCCCTGCAGGCGCGCGTGGGCGAGGGGTTCACGCTCGTCACGCAGAACGTGGACGGCCTGCACGCCCGCGCGGGCAGCGTGGGCGTCGTGGAACTCCACGGGAACCTCACGACGGCCCGCTGCGAAACCTGCGGGTACGTGCAGGCCCTTCCGGACCCGGACGCCTTCACGCCGCCGCCTGCGTGCGCCCGCTGCGGGCACCGCATGCGCCCGAACGTCGTGTGGTTCGGGGAGTTGCTGCCCGAAGCTGCGCTCGATGCCGCCGCGCGCGCGTTCGAAAGCGCCGAGGTGGCCCTGGTGATCGGCACCAGCAGCGTCGTGCAGCCCGCTGCGAGCCTCGCGCTGCTCACCGCCGAGGCCGGCGGGACGATCATCGAGATCAACCCGGAACGCACGCCTCTGAGCGCCTGGGCGGCCCTGACCCTGCACGAACGCGCGGGCGAAGGCCTTCAGCAGCTCCTGCACGCGTAAAGAGAGGGGGCGCTGCGCGGCGCCCCCAACCCTCACCCGAGCTCGTGGTACTGCCCGCGGAAGTACACCAGCGGGTCATCGTCCGTGTAGCGGCTGTACTGCACCTCGCCGATGAACAGCGTGTGATCCCCGGCGGGCACCACCTGCACCTTGCGGCACACCAGCTGCGCAATCGCGCCGCTGATGAGCGGCAGGCCCTCGTGGTCCATCCACGGGATGTCCAGCGCGCTGTCCGGGCGCCCACCGAAGTGGTTGCTGAGCGCGCGCTGCGAGGCGTGCAGGATGCTTACCCCGAAGCGGTCCACGCCGTCCAGCACCGCGTGCATCTGTGCGGTCGTGGCGACACTCACCAGAATCAGCGGCGGCTCCAGGCTCACGCTCAGGAACGCGCTCGCGGTCATGCCGCGCCGCTCCCCCCCGTGGTCCGCGGTGATGACGGTAACGCCGCTCGCGAAACGCCCGAGCGTCTGACGGAATTCATGCGCGGGAATGCCCATACGCGGAGTATCGCACACCACCCCGCGCCGCCTCCGCCATTCGGCGGAGGCGAAAACGGCGCGCGTTACACTGCCCGCATGACACAACCGACCGAACGTTCGCTGGTGGACCAGACGCTCGCGCTCGACCCGCACCTCGCCACCTGGGGCGCGTACCAGGACCGCGCGCAGGCCCTGCTCGACGCGCCCCTCAGCGCCGAAACCGTGCCCGAGTGGGTGCAGGCGTGGAGTGACCTGAGTGCCGACATGGGCGAGGCCCGCACCAGCCTCAGCGTCTACGCTGACCTGCACACCGGCGATGACGACGCCCGCACGCGCCTCATGACCTTCCTCGAAACGGTCATGCCGCAGGCCGAACGCCTCAACCAGGCGCTCAAGGAAAAACTCCTCGCCGTGCCGGACTTCACGCCCGCGCCGGACTTCGCGCAGGCGTACCGCCGCTTCCGCGACGAAGCCGACCTGTTCCGCGAAGCGAACGTCGAGCTCGGCGTCACACACGAAGCGCAGATGAACCGCTACGGCGTCATCACCGGCAACCAGAAAGTGCACCTGAACGGCGAGGACCTCACCGTCCCGCAGGCCACGCAGCACCTCGAACGGCCCGACCGTGACGCCCGCGAGCGCGCCTGGCGCGCCCTCGCCGACAGCAAACAGGGCGTCGCCGCGGACCTCGACGCGCTGATGCTCGAGCTGCTCCGCACGCGCCGCCAGCTCGCCCGCAACGCCGACCTGAGCGACTACCGCGCGTACGCCTGGCGTGAACTCGACCGCGTCGACTACACCCCCCAAGACTGCCTCGACTTCCACGACGCCATCCGCACCGAAGCCGTCCCGCTCGCCGCGACTATTGTGCGGGACATCGCCGCCGCCCTGAACCTCGACACCGTCCGCCCCTGGGACTACCACCGCGGCGCGCTCCTCGACCCGCACCGCCGTGAACCGCTGCAACCCTTCAGCGGCGGCGCGGACCTCGAAGACAAGGCGCAGCGCACCTTCGACGCGCTCGACGCCGAACTCGGCGAGCAGTTCCGCACGCTCCGTACCGGCTACATGGACCTCGAGAGCCGCGAAGGCAAGATGAGCCACGCGTACTGCGCGTTCTTCCCGCGCCGCGCCGTCCCGTTCGTGCTCATGAACGTCGTCGGCACCGCCAACGACGTGAACGTCCTGATGCACGAAACCGGGCACGCCTTCCACGGCTTCGCGAGCGGCCAGTCGCAACGCCTCGTATGGAACACCTGGAGCCCCATCGAGTTCGTCGAAATTCCCAGCATGGGCATGGAGTTCCTGACGCTCGACCACATGAGCCACATCTACACACCCGAGGAGCGCGCGCGCGTCCTCACACAGCAACTCCAGGGGCTGATCGTGTTCCTGCCGTGGGCCGCGCAAATGGACGCCTTCCAGCACTGGCTGTACACCGAAGCGCCCGAAGACGTGAGCGTGGCGGACCTCGACGCGAAATGGCTGGAACTGGACCGCGCCTTCCACCCGTGGGTGGACTGGGACGGCCTGAACATGGACCACATGCGCGCCAAAGGCTGGCAGTACTACCACATCTTCCGCGCGCCCTTCTACTACCTCGAGTACGCGATGTGCTACCTCGGCGCGCTCGCGCTGTGGCGCGGCGCGCTCGACGACGCGCCCGCCGCCCTGGCCCGCTACAAGGCCGCGCTGCGCCTCGGCAACAGCGTCGGCGTGCCTGACCTGTACCGCGCCGCCGGCCTGGAGTTCCGCTTCGACCGCGCGTACCTGCGCGGCCTGATGGACTTCGCCACCGCCAAACTGAGCGACACCACCGCGCGCCACTGACCGGCGGCGTTCACGGGGGCCCGGCCGGGCCCCCGCCTCAGGGCGCGGACTGCGCGTCGGCGGCGCGAGCGGGCAATTCCAGCACGCGGTACCCGTAGGCGTTCACGACGCGCGCGCCGCTGGCCTCATCGGTGTACTCGAGTTTCTTGCCCTCGTACTCGTGAATGTGGCCGTGCACGACCAGGCGGGGCCGCCGGGCGCGCACGAACGCCGTGATGTGCGGGCACCCGCGGTGCGCGTGGTCGCTGCCCGCGTGCGGCCCGAGCGGCGGCGCGTGCGTGAGCAGCACATCGATGGGCGCGCGGCCCGCGCGCACCCCCAACACCCCCAGTCCCCAGCGGGCCTGCCAGTCCGTGTACTGCCCGTCGCCCTTCTCGCGGTACTTCGGCACGCCCCCCCACCCGGCCACGCGCAGGCCCGCGGCGGTCACGACGCGGCCATGCACGTTCGTGACGCCGCGCGGCTCGCGCCGCCCGTCCCCCTCGTTCACGTACTCGTTCGCGTGATTGCCGGGCACGTACAGCACCGGCACCGGCAACTTCGTAGCGATGAACTCCAGGTAGTACCCGGGGACGTCACCGGCCACCAGCACCACGTCCACGTTCGGGACGCCCTGCGGGAAGCCCTCGCGGTACACGAACGGGTGAACGTAATCAGCCAGCAGCAGCAGTCGTAAGGGTGGGGGCGTCTCGGTCATGACGGTCCAGGTTGCGGTCGTGACAGGCATTGTACGCGTCGGCGTGCCCGGGCGGGCCACGCGGTCCAGACGCCCGGCGCGTTACCCTGCGGGCATGACTGTGTCCGACCGGCTGGAAACGCCGCGCCTGTGGCTGCTGCCCACCTCCCTGGACGTGGTGCGCGCGCGCCTCACGCACGACACGTTCCGCATGACGCTCGACGGCGTGCCCGTGCACTTCCCGAGCGCCTGGCCCGGCGACGCGCTCGCGCTGTTCCCGGTCCTGCTGCGCGCCCAGTTCACGGCCGGGCAGTACACGCTCGTGGACCGCGCGTCCCATGAGGCGGTCGGGCAGCTCGGCATGAAGGGCGGCCCGGACGCCGCCGGCCACGTGGAAATCGGGTACGGCCTGACCCCGGACGCGCGCGGACGTGGCCTCGCCACCGAAGCGGTCGGGGCGCTGTGCGCGCACCTGCTCTCCCAGGACGTCATCCGGGCCGTCACGGCGGAAACCACGCCGGAGAACGCCGCGTCGCAACGGGTCCTGCAGAAGGTCGGCTTCCGGCAGACGGGCGCGCGCAGCGAACCGGACGACGGACCGCTGCTGCAATGGACGCTGGCGCGCCCCTGAGAACGGGGGCGCTTAGCCGTACTTCGCGCGGTGCGCCCGCTGAAGCTCCACGTACTTCGGGTGCGCCTTCGCCTCGTCCCACTTCGCCTTGAAGATGCGCGCCGCCTCGGCCTTCACGGGGTCCTCCGGGTCGCGTGGCCGCTCCGCGCGGCCGTGCGCGCCACTCTGCCCCTTCTTGTCGTCCGGGACGGGCCCCGCGTACTTCCGGCCGCCACGGTGGTTCGCGTAGCGCCGCGCGCGCGTGAAGCCCATCTGGATGAATTTGCGCGCCATGTCCGCCCCGACGAAATCGTCCGCGTCCAGGTACGCGAGGAACATCGCGTACAGCGCTTCGCTGCTTTCGCGCGCCACCTCGGGCGTGCGGAAGCGCCAGTGCGGCAGCAGCTCACTCTTGTACGGCTCGACCAGCAGCACCCCCTGCTCCCCGACGCCCACCCGGTACAGCTCCGGGTGGGCGCGCAGGTCGAGGTGCGCGTAGTCCAGGGTGTAATCGAACTTGCGCGAGGCGCCCGGCGCGCGGCCCGCCACGGTCAGTCCAGGCGGCCGTCGTCGAGCATCGCCTGGATCATCCAGCGGGTCTTGTCCATGACGTGCAGGATGCCGTTGTACATGTCCGCCGTGGCCGGGTCGCCGGCCTCATCGACCGTCTGGCTGTCGTCGCGGTAGCTGCGCGCCACGCGCGTGAAGTCCGCGAGGAGCTGCTGCAGCTGCGTGCGCGCGTCGCGGATCGTTTCGCTCGGCACCTCGACGGCGCTGTACCGCGCGATTTCCGCCGGGGACGCCACGGGGCTGCCGCCGAGCATCACGAGGCGTTCGGCCTGCTCGTCAATGCTGGGGAAGATCTCCGCGATGAACTCGTCGTACGCGATGTGCAACTCCCGGAAGAACCGCCCGCGGATGTCCCAGTGGAACTTCTTGAGCTTCAGGTACAGGCTGATCGTCGTGGCGATGTTGCGCTGCAGCGTCTCCGCGACCTGGTTGAAGCCGTTCTCGTCAAGGTAATTGTGGTCCACCAGCTGCGAGAACGCCTCCTGCATGTGGGCGGCGTCCGTCTGCGTGCCGCTCTCGTTTTCCGCGAGGTCATTCGTGGTGCCGGCCGCGATCACGTCGGTGTCCTGCTCGTCACGCGCGGCGGCGCGGCTCTTGGTGGGTTTCTTGCTGGCGGTGCTCGTCTCGGACTTCTTGCGGCCTTTGGTCATGCGCCCAGTGTGACCCGCCCCTCAAAACGCCAGGATGATGCGCCCGTAAGGGAACCTTCACGCTCCCACCCACACGAGCCGGTTCGCCCGCACGTCCGCGTGAACCGCGCCCGCCTCCTGCAACTCCACGAGGTGCGCGCTCACCACCGCGCGGTTCAGGACGACGCCCGCCATGTCCCGCATGACCACCCCGAACGCGTCCGCGACGCGCGCGAGCGCCTCATCGGTCGTGCACGGCGTCTGCACCGCCGCGCGAACCGCGTCGGTCGTGCGCGCGTACGCGGCGAGGTTCACGCGCGCCAGGTCCGCCACGTCCGGCACCGGCGCGCCGTGACCGGGCAGCACCACCCCCACACCCGCCAACGCCCCAAGCGCCGCCGCGCTCGCCTTCTGCGCGGCGCTGTCCACGCAGAACGTCAGCGGATGCTTCGCCAGCGCCGATGCGCCGAACAGCGCGTCCGCCGCGTACAGCACCTCCCCGAACTGCACCGCGACCTGCGCCCCCGCATGCCCCGGCACGCTTCGCAACTCCACCGGCACGCCCGCGAGCGTCACCTCACCCGCCCCGAGCGGCACCGCCGGACTCGCGGGCGCCAGCAGGAACTTCCCCCTCAGCGCCGCCGGCGGGCGCGCCCCGAACAACACGCGCGGTGCCAGCTCCGGATGCCGGATCAGCGCGTCCTCCACCGGCGGCGCGAACACCTCCACGTTCGGGAAGCGCGCCACGATGAATGCATTCCCGCCGATGTGGTCCGCGTGCGCGTGTGTGTTCAGCACCGCGCGCGGCGTCAGGCCCGCCGACGCCACGGCCCGCAGCAGCTTGCGCGCGTGCGACTCGTCCAGGCCCGTATCCACAATGAGCGCGCCGCCCACGCCGTCCTCCAGCACCCCGCTGTTCACGGCCCCCAGAAACGCCCACGCGCCCGCCCCCAACTGCACCAGTTCCGTCATGGGTGCAGCGTACCGGGCGACACCGCCGCCCTCGCCAACAGGCGTACGCTGACGCACGTGTCCACGCCCGCCTCGCCCGTCACCGCGCCGCAACGCGCCCTGCTGCTCTCGAACTTCCTGATGTGGGCCGGGTTCTTCATGGTCATCCCGCTCGTCACCGTGCACTACGTCGACCGCCTCGGCTGGGCCGCCGCGAGCATCGGCGCCGTGCTCGCCGCGCGGCAGCTCACGCAGCAGGGCCTCACGGTCCTCGGCGGTGCCCTCGCCGACCGCTTCGGCCCGCGCGGGCTGATCCTCGCCGGCTGTCTGATCCGCGCGCTGGGCTTCGCGTGGATGGGCTTCGCCGGGACGTTCCCGGTCCTGCTCGCCGCCAGCGTCCTCGCGGGCCTCGGCGGCAGCCTGTTCGACGCGCCCAAAAACGCCGCCACCACCACCCTCACGCCCGAACCGGACCGCCCACGCATGTTCGCCCGTATGGGCGTCGCCGGGAACCTCGGCATGGTCACCGGCCCCCTCATCGGCGGCCTCCTCGCGGACGTCGACTTCCGCATCGTCGCCGTCGCCGCCGGCAGCGTGTACGTCCTCGCGTGGGCCGTGCTCGCCGCGACCCTCCCCGCCATGCGCCCCGCCGCGAACGCCCGCGGCGGCCTCAGCGCCCTCGCCGTGCCCCTCCGCGACCGCCGCTTCCTCGGCTTCACGGCCCTCATGAGCGGCTACTTCCTGCTCAGCACGCAGCTGAACGTCGCCATCACGCTCCTCGCCGTGCACCTCGGCGGCGTCCGCGCGCCCAGCCTCGTGTACGCCCTGAACGCCGGCCTCGCCGTCTTCCTGCAGCTGCCCCTCACGCGCCTCGCCGCGCGGCACTTCCCGCCGCGCCTCGTGCTGGTCGGCGGCATTACCCTCACGGCCCTCGCGCTCGGCAGCGTCAGCTTCGCGCATACGCTTCCCGCCCTGCTGGCGAGCGTCACCGCGTTCAGTCTCGGCACCATGCTGGTGTTCCCCACGCAACAGACGCTCACCGCCGACCTCGCCCGCCCGGGCCTGTACGGCAGCTACTTCGGCGTGGGCGCCCTCAGCCTCGGCGTGGGCGGCGCCGTCGGGAACCTCATCGGCGGCACCCTCATCGACGCGGGCGCTCGCCTGCACCTCCCCGCCCTCCCGTGGATCACGCTGATGCTTCTGGGCCTCCTGAGCGCCGCCGGCCTGCTCCTTGCCGTGAAGGACCCTGAGCAGACCCAGGAGGCCTGAGCGTCACCCGCAGCAAGGCGGGCCGGGGAATTGCTCCCCGGCCCGCCTTGCTGTACACGTTAGAAGGCGCTGTCGAGCGCGCCCAGCGCCGCATCGGCATCCTGCACGCCCGCCTGCGCCATGTCCGGGCGGCCACCGCCCTTGCCGCCGCCCGCCGCCGCGAGCTTCCCGATCAGCTGCCCGGCGTGCGCGCCGCGCCCCACGGCGTCCTTCGTCGCCTTCACCACGAGGCCCTTGTCGCCCGCGACAACCGCGACGTCCGCGCCCGTCTGCTCCAGGAACGAATCCGCCGCGCCGCGCAGCTCGTTCCCCTCCACGCCACTCAAGCGCACCGCCGCGACCTTGAAGCCGCCCAGCTCACGCACCTGCGAGCCAGCACTCCCGCCGCCCATCTGCGCCTGCGCCAGCTGCCGCTTCAGGCCCGCAATCTCACCCTGCGCGGCCTTCAGCTGCGCCTGCACCTGCGCAATCCGCTCCGGCAGCTGATCCACCGTGGCGTTCACGCTGCTCGCCGCGCGACCCGCCGCGCCCAGACGCTCCCGCACCCAGCGCACCGCCGCCTCGCCCGCGAGGGCCTCTACGCGGCGCACGCCCGCCGCGACGTTCTCATCGCTCAGAATCACGAACGCGCCGATCTCACCCGTGCGCGTCACGTGCGCGCCGCCGCACAGCTCCCTGCTCGCCACCTCCGTGTCGCCGAACGGCACGCCGCCCTCCACACTCACGACGCGCACCTCATCACCGTACTTCTCGCCGAACAACGCCATCGCGCCACTCGCGCGCGCCTCATCGATCGGCATGGTGCGCCACGTGACCGGGAAGTCCGCCGTGACCCAACGGTTCACGAGCGCCTCCACCTGCGCCACCTCGTCCGCACTCAGCGCCGAGCCGTGCGTAAAGTCGAACCGCAGGCGATCCGGCGCCACCAGGCTCCCCGCCTGACGCACGCCCGAACCCAGCACCGCGCGCAGCGCCGCGTGCAGCAGGTGCGTGGCCGTGTGATGCCGCTCCGTCGCCTGACGGTCCGGGTTCACGAGCGCACGCACCTCCGCACCCTCGCTCAACTCACCGTGCAGGACCTCCACGGTGTGCAGGAACACCCCGCCCGGCGTCTTCCGTGTATCCAGCACCGCCGCCTCCCCGCCGTCCCACGTCAGCACGCCGGTATCGCCGACCTCGCCGCCACCCTCCGCGTACATGGGCGTGCGGTCCAGCACCACCTGCGCCTCACTGCCCGCCGTCAGGCGCGACAGTGGCTCCCCGCCACTCACGATGGCGAGCACGCGCCCCTCCGCCTCCAGCTCGTCGTACCCCACGAACGTCGTCGCCGGCAGGTCACCCAGCACCTCCGCGACCACGCCAAACAGCTCGCTCTTCCCGTACTTGCTGCCCGCACGCGCGAGCTCCTGATCCGCCTCAAGCGCCTTATCAAAGCCGGCCTCGTCCACGCTCACGCCGTACTCCTCCGCGATCTCGCGCGTCAGGTCCAGCGGGAAGCCATACGTGCCGTACAGCGTGAACGCCTCCTCACCGGAAAGCGTCGCGCCGCGCTCCATCTTGCCGAGCAGCGCATCCAAGCGGCCCATGCCGCTCTCCAGCGTGCGCAGGAACCGCTCCTCCTCGGAACGAATCGCGGCCTCCACGCGCGCCGCCTCGCTGCGCACCTCCGGGTACGCACCGCCCATCGCCTCCACCACCAGCGGCACCAACTTATGCAGCGTCGGCTCCCGCAGGCCCAGCAGGTACGCATGCCGCGACGCACGGCGCAGGATCTTCCGAATCACGTACCCACGCCCCGTGTTACTCAGCACCACGCCATCCGCAACCGTCATCGTCACGCTGCGCACGTGCTCCGCAATCACGCGGTGCGACACGCTCACCTCACCCTCGTAGGGCTTCCCGCTCAGCTCGGCCACGCGCTCCACCAACGGCTTGAACACGTCGTTGCTGTAGAAGTCCGGCACGTCCTGCACCACCGAGGCGATGCGCTCCAGACCCATCCCCGTATCAATGTTCTTGAACGGCAGGTCCGCCAGCACCGGCGAACCATCCGCCGCCGGGTCCTGACGATCAAACTGCGGGAACACCAGGTTCCAGATCTCCAGGAACCGCGCGGACTCCCGCGTCGTCGCGTAATCCGCCCACGAGTCATCCCCATACGCCGGACCACGATCGAAGTAAATCTCGCTGCACGGCCCGCACGGCCCGTTCGGGCCTTTCAGCGGCGCGTCCGCAGGCCAGAAGTTCTCATCCGCTCCGAACCGGTGCACGTGCGACGGATCCAGGCCGATCTCCTGCGTCCAGTACCCGAACGCCTCATCGTCATCCTCGTAGATCGTCACGTACAGCTTGCTGGCATCCAGCCCCATCCACTCGGGGCCCGTGAGGAACTCCCACGCCCAGTGAATCGCGTCACGCTTGAAGTAATCACCGAAGCTGAAGTTCCCCAGCATCTCGAACAGGCTGAGGTGACGGCGCGTGCGCCCCACGTTCTCAATGTCGCCCACGCGGATGCACTTCTGCGCGGTGGTGACGCGCCGATGCTCCCCAGGGACTCCGGAGAACTTCGGCGCGCTGCCCATGAACTGCGGTTTGAAGGGTTGCATGCCGGCGACGGTGAAGAGTGTCGTAGGGTCCGGCGCGATCAAGCTGTGCGACGGCAGCCGCAGGTGCCCTTTGCTCTCGAAAAACTGCAGGTACTTCTCGCGAATTTCAGCTGTCGAACGCGGGGTAGGTGATGGCATAAAACAGAGTATAACCTAGCGCGGTTATAGTCTGTTTGGCTCGACATGTGCATTAGTCTATATACTAAAATCTATTTAGATAAACGTAATCTTATCCCTTCTCCAAATATATTTTTGGCCTCTTCTGAAGTATAATAAACCTTATAATTTTTATTATTTGGTATTGATACTCCTAGTTGGACTGGGAACCTTATCCCATCACTTGGATACAAGCAATTAAATCCTAGGCCTATGCGTACCATCAGAGTGTTATTAACCTCTTTGAAAATATAAAAACTGTCTAATATATCAGAACTTATAACTTTGTAACAATTTTGAGAATTATACGTCTCGAAATCTTTGTCTAAATCTTTATTAAGAGATGTACTAAAATTGTATCCATTCTTTTGCATAATGCTTTTTATGTAACTATCTTGTTTCATCTTTGATTCGATTAGGTTCTTTCCGAAGACTTCATAGAGACTGGAAAGCTTCTGGTTGTCTATTCTTATGGCGCGAATCCCCATGCGATATGAAACTCCTGATGCACCGCAGTTTTTCCCGCTCAAATAAACCTCTTCAAAGTAGCTTATCGTATTATTTACTCTAGACAAAGGTAAAATTCTATAATCTATAGATTCGCATTCTGATTCATTTAAAATATCTCTGGCTTCCAATTTGGCACCGTATTTTACTTTGGCTATATCCTTTTGATATATTCCTTGAGCTAATGACTTATCTATTGCTTGAGCAGTATTATTAGTAGCAGCCACAATGGAAATGATGACAACTTTAAAAAACTTCATATTTAAGCCTTCCTACCTGTTTTTAGGTCGATATGTTGAGCTTTTGCGACTTCTTCTAAAGATCCTGCAAGGCTAGACATTCTTGTGGCATAAATGCCGCCTTGGCCGCCTCCATTATAATACTTCTCTATTTTTTGCCAATCATGATTAATGACTGCAGTCAGTAACTTAGGGCGGGACTTAATGAACATATACACGCTGTGTATCTGTTCTGCCTCATTGCCACTAAGTTTACTAAACATGTCACTGGCATTCTTATAGCCTAGACTTTTGGCATTGAAGCCTTGTACCTGACCAAGTCCCATTCCTAAGCAGCCATAGGCTGCCTCTTTGGCTGAATCATCTAAAGATAGCGCAAGTTGTAAAGCCTCATATTGTAGAGGAAGGTCTTTAGGAGACCCAGTTGGATGCAGTACTTTCCAATTTTTTCCATCATGACTGATCTTGTGTCCCAACCATTGTTGTGTAGGATTGAATTTAAAGTGTTCCCTGAATTTTTCAGGATGCTTTGACCCCCATCCTTCATAGAATTTATGAACCTCAAACCTGATGAGCATCTTATCATCAAGCCCTGCGGTACCTTGGCTTTCTGTAGAAATAATGCCTACGAGTACTTCAGGCGTTGCTCCGAGGTCCTGAGATAGTTTTATTATTGTAGAATAGTTCTTATTATATACTCTTGCGACCATTAATTGATCGCCCTTAAGCTTGCTTAGGTCAAAGATTTTTTTAGGGGGTGAGTCGTCTTTTTTTGGGATCTGTATTTTTTTGATTCAGAGTCTCTTTATCTGTTTTTGATATATCGCTTGCGCTATTGAGAGTTAGTGTAGTGTTACTAACTATAGCTACCCATAGCATGGCGTGGCTTTCTACTTCACCCCAAGGCCATATAGCGTCCTCTCCGGGGCCCTCTTCGCCTTTACGTGTGTTGTAAGCTCGCCATGAGTAGTTCCCCGTCCCTGAGCCTTTATAAAGCTTAATTTTTCCATATGGATCATCTACAATAAGGCCCTTGTCGTTCATCCCTTGCAATCGAACGATATGCCCATCTACGCTAAAGAATACGCCTTCGCCCCTTCCAAGATGCTTGCGAATTTTTCCTTCCCATTCTTGCCGTTTTATAATGCCGCTATATAGCCTTTTGTGCTCAGCGCCCATATATATTGCTGTATTGGCAATACCCTTCTCTGAAGTACGCGGTCCATAGCGATTTACTCTTCTGACCCATTCTAGATAATCCTCTGGTTGCATATCATCGAACTTTTTTTGAGTCAGTTTTAGAGCTGGAGGTATTTTTGATTGGTCCGGTAACTTACTCGGCTTCCCTATGCCAACAGTTTCAAGGGCCATTGCTAAAGAAGTTAGGTTGCACATACCATCTGCTGCATCATTATCGTTATTTCTCTGATTTCTATACTTTATTTTTGTTTGTAGGCGCATAAAGAGGGCCTCTGTATTATTTTTGCCATTTTTTTAAAATTAATGATCGTGCCCGTCTGACTTCTTCGACAGTATAGGTTTTTCGAGAAGATGAAAATCCCATTAGTTGGTCTAATATATCTGGCTGTCCCGGCTGAGCTTTATCTACGGGGATAATCTTATCCGTAGATTTCTTGTCATCTTGAGTATCAGGCCTATTATATTGTGTTTGATTATCGTTTAAAGGATCAGAATTTTTGGATGTCGTGGATTTTTCTTCTGGCATGTATATCTCTTTGGAGATATACATCTCTAGATTATTAATGCTGAAATTCGTGCTTTTATTAACAAAGCTGTAAACTTGCAGACTGCCATCGTTTGAGACATAGCCATGAAAGAGAGTTTTATTTTCTGTACCAGCCAGCACAAAAGTGCCATCTTGCCTAATTTGACCCTCCAAGTGCCACCCATGGCCTCGGCCGGGTTTGACCATGTAACGCCCGTGGAGATGACCGCTCGCGTCACGCTTAAGGCGGAGCCAGAAGGTAATTCCTGCTTTGTTGCCCATGAAGTTGCGTTCCCATTCACCGTCGTCTTTCACGGCTTTGAGGGGCGCAGGCTTCTTGATTTGGGGCGTCGCGGGCGTGGTTGAGGTTGGCGCTTTGGTCGCGCTCGTGTTGGGCGCGGCGGGTTTCGCTTGGGGTTCGAGCATGTGGGCCTCCGTCAGTTGAGGTTGATCATGACGCCCTTGACGTCGACGTTGCCGCCGCCACCGTCAATCAGGACGCCGCGTTGCGCTTTGAGTTCCAGTTTGCCTTTGGAGGTGACGCGCACGAGGTTTTGTTTCGTGTCGATGTACACTTCGTTGCCGCTTTGGTCCTTCACGAGGACGTAGGGTTTTTTCTTGTCGTCGTGGAGGGTGATTTCGTGGCCTTGTTTGGTGCGCAGCTGGATGTGCGGTTTGTCGTCGCTGTCGTCGATGATGAATTCGTGTCCGGTGCGGGACTTCATGACGCGCTGGATGACTTTGCCGCCTTTGACGACTTCCTTGGTGGGCTTCGGGGGTTTGTCCTGGCCGTTCCAGAGGCCGCCGATGACGTAGGGGTGGTGAATGTCGCCGTGTTCGAAGGCGACGAGGACTTCGTCGTTCACTTCGGGGGTGTACTGGAAGCCGCGGTTTGGGCCGCCGCCGACGCTGATGACGCGCGCCCAGTCGCTTTCGTCCTGTTCGGTGAGGGCAGGGAGTTTCACTTTGACGCGGCCCTGGTTTTCGGGGTCGTCGTTGTTGGTGACGATGCCGATCATCAGGCCGGTGGTGCCGGTGGCGGTGCTGTTCGCGCTGGTGCCGCTGGTGCTGGCGCGCAGGAGGGCGGGGATGGTGTCGGGGCGGCTGCCGGACACGGTGAATTCCGTGAAGTACCCGCGGTCCGTGCGGTACTGGTGGCGGACGCTGGAGGCGACGTAGTCCCCTTCGAAGCGTTTGCCGACGTTTTTGATGGTGAGGGTGGTGCCGGCGGTGAGTTTCGGGTAGCCGCCGCACACGCCGGTCGCTTCGATGAGGCCTTCGGCGCGTCGGTTGCGTTCGGCCTGCGCGATGGCGGTGGCGTAGCTCTGGTCGCGGACGATGACGGTGCTCTGCGTTTCCGGGGCGGGCATGTTGAATGCCTGCGGGGCGACCTGTTCGCTGGTGCTGCTGTCGCCGACGCTGACTTTGCCGTTGCCGGTGTCGGCCTGGCCGACAACCGCGCGTTTCTGTTTGGGGTCCCAGCCGCGGACGACGGTGCGGGTGGTCTGCTGGATGCTGCTGAGGCGCGGCGCGAATTCCACGAGGTCGTTGCCCCAGGTGAGCTCGATCTTGTCGGGGCCGGTGGGGGGTTCGCAGTGGAGGGTTTTGCCGTCGGCGTACAGGACGTACCCGAGGCGAGCGGCGCGTTCGCGGAGGAACGCGAGGTTGGTTTGGTTGTGCTGGAGGATGTAGGGGTGCACGAAGCTGGCGGGGCCGACTTTGGCTTGCATGCCGGCTTCTCCTGCGAGTTTCTTGACGAGGTCCATGTCGCTGACGTTCTGGAAGGACCGGGTGTGCGTGCCGCGCGCGAGGCGGTGCATGCGGTCGAAGGCGCGCAGGCGGAGTTTCTGGTTGTGTCGCGTGTAGCGCGGTTCGACTTCGACGAGTTCGCCGTCGAAGACGGTTTCTTCGTTGCCGCCGACTTTCGCTTTGACTTGGACGGTCGCGCCGAGTTTGAAGGCGGGACTTTCGATGAGGTCGACGTCGGGGTCGCGGAAGGTGATGGTGGCGATGTCGGGGAGGTGCAGGCTGCTTTCGACCGTGACTTCCTCGAGGGCGTGCATGAGTTTCATGTCGGGGCTGCCGCCGCCGAACAGCACGAACAGGTTGGACGTGGCGCCCGTGATGGTGTTCTGGGCGGTCATTTGGAGGGCAGCCCTTTGAATTGCGGGAGTTTCCGGCCGTCGCCGGTCTGGCCGGACGCGCGGACGGCGTTGCTGATCACGGAGGTGCGGTCGCCGCCGCCGGGTTTGAGGGTTTCGTGGTCCGTCTGCTGGAGTTGGACTTTGACGGTGGCGCGCACGGGCATGCCGTCGGGCATGAACAGCGTGAATTGCTGCTCCATGCTGAGGATGACGGCGTTGAAGTGCCAGGTGTTCCCCCATTGGAAGAGCACTTTGGGGGGGCGGCCCTTGTCGATGTTGCTCGCGCCGGGGGGCTTGATGATCTCCATCAGGCGCCAGAGGCGGTCGGTGTGCTGGCGGACGTCGCTGGGCGTTTTCTGGTTGAGGTAGGTGTCGAAGAAGAGCTCGAGCGTGAGTTGCGCGGTGCCGCCACCCTGGAAGGTGATGTTCTCGGTGTTTTCGCGGCTGTTGGGGTCTTTGCCCCAGTTGTTGGCTTTGGTGATGGTGTATTCACGCGGGTTGAACATGCACTCGATTTCTTCCGAGTACGGTTCGAGACGGCGAATCTTGGCTTTGACGAGGTGGCCATCGCTCATACGGTCCTCCTTTGCGGCGGGCGGGCGCCCGCCGCGCGCGTGATTATTGGCAGGCGGTGGGTGGGGTGGTGCCGGGGCGCCAGCCGCACCAGCGTTCGCTTTCGCCGCGGAAGGTGTAGGGGCCGACGAAGGTGCGGCGGTTTTCGTCGAACTGCACGATGAATGAGAAGGCGGTTTGTGGGTCGCCGGTGCTGGTGGTGGCGTTGAGGGTGACGGTGGTGCCGCTGTTGGAGAACGTGCCGGTGACGGGGCCGCCGGGGACGTCGGTGCGTTCGGAGATGAAGGTGCCGGTCACGCGTTTGCCGCTGGTGGTGAGGCGCAGTTCGCCGAAGCTGTGCTTCCAGACGCCGCTGATGCCGGGGTCGGTGACGGTGGCGCTGCCGGCGCTGCTGACGCTGCCGGTGGCGCGCACCTGCTGGCTGCGGCGTTGGGTGTTCGTGCCGGTGCCGGCGCTGAGCGTGAAGGACTTGGTGCGGTCGACGGTGACGGTGGTGCTGCCCTGCGCGGGGAAGTCGTTGCCGCCGGTGGGGCTGGTCGCGCCGCTGATGCGGATGCGCGCGACGCCCTGGACGTTCCAGGTCAGGGTGGTGGTTTCGCCGGCGCGGACGGACGGCGGGTTCGCGCTGAAGTCCACGATGCGGATGGTGTTCGCGGGTGGGTTCGCCGGGGGCGTGACCGTGCCGGTGTTGGGCGTGGAGGCGGGCCGGGTCACGAGGACCGTGGCGGTGCTGCGGGCGGGTTGTTTGGGGTCACCGGCGAGCAGGATGAATGTGGTGGTCTTGCTGACCGGCACGGCGAAGCTGCCGGCGGCGGGGAAGCTGCCGTCGTTGTTGGTGCCGCGCACGCCCTGGATGCGGACGCTGTTCACGCCGCTGACGCTCCAGCTGAGCGTGGCGGTGCCCTGCCCGACGATGCTGGTGGGGGACGCGCGGAAGCTGTTGATCACGACGGGGCGCGCCTTGACGGTAACGACCGTGGTGGCTTTCTTGGGTTGCTTCGGATCGCCGGCGAGGAGCACGAACGTGGTGGTTTTGCTGACGGGCACGGTGGTGGCGCTCTTGTTGGGGAAGCTGCCGTCGACGTTCGGGCCGCGCACGCCCTGGATGCGGATGCTGTTCACGCCGGTCACTTCCCAGCGGAGGTTCGCGGTGCCTTTGCCGGTGAGGGTGGGCGTCGTCGTTTCGAAGCGGACGACGTTGATGGGGCGTGGCGTGACGATGACTTTCGCGCTGGCCTTGACGGGTTTCTTCGGGTCTCCGGCGAGGAGCACGAACGTGGTGGTCTTGCTGACGGTGGTGGGGTACGTGCCTTGCGCGGGGAAGGTCCCGTCGAGGTTGGGGCCGCGCAGTCCCTGAATGCGGATCTTGCCGGCGTTCTCGACCTGCCAGCTGAGGGTGGTGTTTCCGCCGCCGACGAGGGTGTTGGGCGTCGCTTTGAAGTACACGACCTTGAGGGGTTTGGCGGGGGGCGGCGTCACGCTGCCGGTGCCCGTGCCGGCGCTGCCGCCGTTCGTGGCGCCGGTGGTGCCGCCACCGGCGGGCGGCGGGGGCGGCGTGACGACAGGCTTG
Source organism: Deinococcus maricopensis DSM 21211 (assembly GCF_000186385.1). Taxonomy (NCBI): domain Bacteria; kingdom Thermotogati; phylum Deinococcota; class Deinococci; order Deinococcales; family Deinococcaceae; genus Deinococcus; species Deinococcus maricopensis. Next base: position 3,216,865 of record NC_014958.1, on the reverse strand, counting down.
GGCACCACCGTGAGCGGTTGGCTGCGGGTGACGGCGATGGCTTCAGCGTTGGTGGCGGTGAGCGTGAAGTCCGTGGACTGCACGGGCGCGGGCGCGATGAGTTCACCTTCCGGCCCGATCGTCTGGCTGCCGGTGCCGGTGAGGAGCTCTACGGTCTGCGCGTCTTCAGTCTTCCAGCGGACGCGGACGGTGCCGCCCGCCTCGACGCGGGTGGGGGAGACGTTGAACACGGTGATCTTGGGCGGGCGGGCCGTGACGGTCACGGCGGTGACGGCGCGGGCGGGCGCGCCGCTGCCGTTCGACGCCTCGATGGTGTACGTGGTGTTCTGCTGCGGCTGGAGCACGCGGGAGCCGCGCGCGGGGACCGTGCCGAGCGGGTCGATGGTGACGGTCGTGGCGTTCGCGACGTCCCAGGTGAGGGTGATCGACTCGCCCTTCTTGACCGCCTCGATGCTGGGTTTGAAGGTGCGGATCTGCGGGCCGAGCACGCGGACGGTGCGGCTCTTCGTGACCGACTCGTCGCCGTTCTGCGCGACCAGCCGGAAGACGGTGTCCTGCGTGACCTTGAACGGCTGCTTGCCTTTGGCGGGCACCGTGCCGAACGGCTCGATGTTCACGGTCTTGGCGTTCAGGACGTTCCAGCGCACCGACACGGTCGACCCGCTCGGCGCGGTGGGGGGGGTCGCCTCAAACTGCTGAATGATCGGCGCGGGCAGTTTCGGCGTGACCGTGCGTTCTTTCTGCGTCTGCGTGAACCAGCCGCGCGCCACGATGGTGTACGTGCGGGGCTCCTGCAGGCCGGGGACCGTGACGGTGCCGTCACGCGCGAGTTTCTGGCCGGGCAGTTCGCGGATTTCGACGCTGCGGGCGCCACTCGTTTCCCACGCGAGCTTGAACGGCTGGCCGGCGGGAAGCGTCCCGGTCGTGGCAAGGTCGAAGCGCGTGATGGTGGGCGGCCGGGACAGCCACCAGGCGAGCAGGGCGAGCAGCGCCAGCAGGATCGGCAGGAGCCACAGCGGAATGAACGGGTTGTGGTGCAGGTCGGCGTCCACGTGGCCGGGCTCGTGCAGGTCGGCGTCCACGTCCACGTGCAGCGTGCGGTGCGAGGTGACGCCCACCCACTTCAGCGGCAGGCGGACGTTCAGGCGTTCCTCGTAGTTGCTGCCGGGGTTCACCAGCTGGTCCGCGCGCGGCTGGTCGATGGTGATCTTCCCGAGGCCGCTGCGCAGGCGCGAGAGCATCCCGGCGCTCGCTGCCTGGATGTTCACGGCGTCCTGCAGGCGTCCGCTGGTAGGGATGCGCAGCACCTCGCCCGCCTGCGGGAGGAGGCGCACGGCTTCCTCGTTGTCGTTGATGTTCGGCGTGTACCGGACGGGCGTGTTGCCGTGGTTCTCGACGCGCAGCGTGTAGTGCGTGCGGCGCCACGCGCGGCGCACGCGCGGCGTCATGGTGAGGCGCGTGTCGAAGAACGGCGTGACCGTGACGCGCAGCGGCGCGCGACCGAACTGGCTGGTGTTCTCGCGGCTGCGGGCGAGGACCGTGGTGTCGTACGTCTTGGCGGTGCTGTCGGACTTGCGCGGCACCAGCAGGTGCAGTTGCGCCTGCGTGCGCATGCCCGGGTTGAGCTGCACCTCGTGGTGCGCGTTCGTGACCCAGTGCTCCGGGACGCCGTCGAGGCTGAGCCGGAAGTGGTCAACGGTCGGGCCGGTGTTCGCGAGCGTGACGTTCAGGGTGTGCGCCTGCCCGGGCACCAGCGTGAGTTCGCTTACCTCGGGCTGCACGACGATGCGGGGCGGCGTGCCGGTGTGCTGTGGCGCCTGCATCACGAGCCAGTACGGGCGGAGGTACAGCATGGTGCCGTACGGCCACGCGGCGCGCGTCATGGGGGACAGCGGGAGGCCGTCCATCATGGTGCCGTTCGTGGCGTTCAGTTCCGTGATATACGGCTTGCCGTGGTCGAACTCGACGCTGAGGTGGTGGCGGCTGACACCCGCGTGGTCAAGAACGACGGTGTTGCCGGGCGCGCGGCCAATCGTGAAGTTGCTGCTGGCGTCCGTGAAAGGTTGCTCCAGCAGCAGTTCGTGGCGCTCGTCGAACACCAGCAGGCGCGGCGCGCGCAGCGGTTCGAGCGGCGCGTTCACGCGCGGCGCAGCGGGCAGCGCGGGCAGCGTCGGGAGGCGCACGGTGGGTTCCGGGCCGCTCGGCATCATGCGGTTCATGGCGTGCTGCAGCGCGTCGTGCAGTTCGCGGGCGTCCGCGTAGCGGTCCTCGGGGCGTTTGGCGAGGCAGGTGAGGATGATCTCCTCGACGTCGCCGGGCAGGTCGCGGCGCAACTTGGACGGCTGGGTCGGCGCGACGTGCTGGTGCTTCTCGAGGGCGTCGGCGGCGTCGCGCGTCTCGAACGGGACCATGCCGGTCACCAGTTCGTACAGGATCACGCCGAGCGCGTACAGGTCCGTGCGGGTGTCATGCCGCTCACCGCGGCACTGCTCCGGGCTCATGTACGTGAGGGCGTTGACGATCACGCGGTCGTGCGTGCCGTAGCTGGCGGCGCGCAGTTCCGCGAGGCCGAAGTCGGCGACCTGCACGGTGTAGCCCTCGCGGCCCAACAGGGCCCGGCCGGGCTGCAGCAGCAGGTTCTCCGGTTTGAGGTTGCCGTGCATCAGGTCGGCGGTGTGCGCGAACGCGAGCGCCTCGGCCGCCTGGCGGGCGATGTCGAGCGTGACGAGCAGGTCGAGCGGCTGGCCGCTGCGCGCCTGGAACTGCAGGATCTGCCGCACGGAGCCGCGCTCCGCGAGCGTCATGGCATGGAAGACGCGGTGCTCGCGTTCCTCCAGCGGCTGCACCGGCAGGATGTGCCGGTGGCGGAGGTCCGCGACCTTGCGCAGCAAGCGCTCCAGGTGCAGGACCAGGTGCGACTGGGCGGCGTTGGCGTCCGCGAGGATGCGCACGGCGACCTCACGGTTCTCGTCGAGGTCAGTGGCGGCGTACACCTCCCCGAGCCACCCTTCGCCGAGCAGGCGGTGCAACTGGAACTGGTGGAAGAGCTTGCCTTCTTTCATGCAGTGGGTCCTTGCGGCGTGCCGGGCGTGGGTGCGCCTTCGTCAGGGGTGGAGTCGGGGGTGGCGGACGCACCTTCGGCGCGCACGGTGGGGGGACTGGCGTTCAGCGTACCCGGCGCGGGCGGCGTCGGCGCGTCGGGCGTCGGTGCGCGCTGCACGCGGGCCGGGTCGATGAACTCGACGCTGCACAGCACGTGCGCGGGCGCGTGGCGGTACACGAGTTCACGCACGCCTTCGCGCGTGACGTGCTCGTCGTCCTCGCCGGGGTCGAGGACCAGGACACGGAGGGTGTGCGGGCGGTTCGGGTCCTCAATCAGCGCGGGCGTCAGGCCGAACGCGACTTCGAGGGCGCGCGTCAGGCCGTAGCGGGTGCCGCGCCAGCGGTACAGCGCCATCGCCTCACGTACCCACGCGCGCTGCCGCGCTTCGGGCCAGCGGGTGTTCAGGGGGAGGCCCAACCAGTCCGCGAGCCACGGCAGGAACCGTGGCGGCGTGGTGCGGGCGTCCAGGTACAGTTCCAGGTGGTCCTGGCGGTGCTGCAGCGGCTCCCAGATCGCCTCGAAGATTTTCAGGTAGCGGTTCAGGAACGGGCTTTCCTGAAACAGGCCCGGCAGGAAGTTCAGGTACATCGCGTTCTGCGCGGGCGGGGGTGGGGCCGGGAAGGTGGGGCGCGGTGGCGGCGCGGGCGTCGCGGCGAGCCCTTCGAGGAGGTCATCGGGCGTGGCCGGCGCGGGCGTCGCGGCGGGCGCGTCGGTGTCGGACGCGACGAACGTGACCGTGAACGGTCCCACCTGGATTTCGTCACCGTCGAGGAGACGGTGCGGCTGGTTCGGCGCGAGGCGCCGGCCGTTCACGAAGGTGTCGCCCCCACCCAGGTCGGTCAGGGTGAGGCTGCGGTCCGGCGCCCAGTTGATCTCCGCATGGCGGACCGCGACGGACGCGTCACGCAGCGGCAGGCCGTTGTCGGGCGTGCGCCCGATGGAGAGCTGCCGCATGTCGAGCGGCAGCACCCGGAGCGTCTCGCCACGCTGGCGGACGTGCAGGCGTGGCATCAGTCGTCCACCCGCACGTGGTGCACGTCCGAGACGATCACAGCCTGCGGCGGCAGCGGCAGGCTGCCGTTCACGGTGTCACGCTGCTGCGGGCGGCCCGGTTCGGTCAGGACGACCTGCACGTCCTCGGCGACCTCCACGCCGGGCACGGCGCGCAGCACGCCGTACAGCTCTGGGACGGTCAGCGTGCGCCCGAACGCCCAGCCGCGCCCGTCGGGGCCGCCCGTGAAGGGGTTCAGGTACGCGTACAGCGCGCGCTCCACGGCGCGGCGCACGTCCTCGCGCTCGGCGCGGCTGGCGCCCGCGTGCCCGCGCACGGTGGCGGTCACGCTCACCCACACGTACTGCGGCGCGCGCAGGTCCAGCGTGATGCCCACGGGGCGGCGCGCGTCCAGGTAGTCCTGCACGGTGCTGCGCAGTTCTGCGGACAGCGTGAGCTGCTCGGGCGGGACGCGGCCCTCGCGCGTCGTGCCCTGCGGCAGGACCACGAGCGTCACCTGGCCCGGCTGGACGTTCACGGCGCGGATCTGACCGGGGTAGTTCTGCGCGGCGCCCGCCACGGCGTTCGGGGTGATGCACTTCGCGCGCGCCACGCCTTCCACCTGCGCCGCGAGGTACTCGTAATCGTCGGCGGTGACGGCGCGGGTGCGGGTGCGCAGGATGCGGGGCACCTGATGGATGGCGTCCTCGAGGGGTTGCGCGTTGCGGCCCCCCACGGCCGGCAGGTGGTTCGTGACGCGCGCGACGTACGGGATGCTGCTTTTCAGGACCGTCAGGGTGCGCGCGGGGACGTTGCCGATGACGCCGCCGCTGTAGGTGTAGCGGCGCATCTTCATGCTGGCGCCCTGCGGCGGGATCGCGCCGAAGCGGTACACGCTACCGTCGGGCTGCAGGATCGTGGGCCCGAAGGTGATGGTGCCGTCGGGGTAGTCAAGGCGGAAGTGCCGGTCGTCGGGGCCGCTCTCGCTGAAGTCCCGCACGGGGGCGTACGTCGTGACCTGCCCGTCCTGGGTGTGCACTTCGAGGACGTCACGGTCCGGGTCGAGGTCCAGCACAGGGCCGTACATCAACTTGAAGTTCTGGCCGGGCGTGCCGTTCGACTGCCCGAGCAGTTCGTTCGTGACAACCGTGGCGTGCCGCGCGACAGTCGTCACGCCGCGCGCCTCCACGGTGATCGCTTCGATGTCCGGGCTGACCTTGTACCCGGCGTGGTTCTGCTCGCTGGTGAGGCGGCAGCGCAGCCAGTACCCGTTCACGCCGAAGAACTCGCCTTCGCGCAGGTTCGGAAGGCGCAGGATCAGCTCGCCGGACACGTTGAACGCGGCCGTGCCGTCGTACTCCACCTCGCACGGCACCCAGCGGCCCACGCCGCCCTGCCACGCTTCCCAGACGTACGGCGGCTGGTTCGGGTTCACGCCCGCGCCGCCCGCGACCTCGCAGTCCATCACGAGCGCGAGGACGTGCTGCGAGTGGTCATCGCGGAACGACAGGAACAGCGCGTCGCCGGCGGCGGGCGCGGGGCTGAACACCGGGAACTTCTGGCCGGGCAGGCCCAGGTGCGAGAGGTCATGGCGGATCACGGCGCTGTCCGGCGCGACGGTGTTCGCGGTGAACGCCCCGTGCAGGCGCGGCGGGCGCACGGTCGCGTCCTGCTCGGTGCCGAAGACGATCGCCTCGCTCACCTCGGTGCGCACGGTCGCCACCTCGGTGCCCGCGTCGATGACGAGCGGCATGTCCTGCGGGGCGCTCAGGTAGAACGTCACGGGGACCGTCGCGGCGCGCGGCGGGTCAAGCTGCACGCCGATCATTTCCAGGAACGACACGAACAGCTTGTCCGGCACCTGGTTCACGCGGTAGAGCAGCAGGTCCGTCATCCACGCGAACACTTCGATCAGGGCGATGCCGGGGTCGGAGGTGTTGTGGTCCGTCCATTCGGGGCAGAACTGCGGGATCAGGCGGCGCGCTTCGTCGAGAATGTCGTCGAAGCGGCGGTCATCGAGATTGACAGTGGGCAGCGGCACTCAGTTCTCCTCGGGCAGGCGGTAGAAGGGGAAGACCAGCGAGCGGGGGCTCGCGTCCTGCCGCATGGTGTAGTTCACGTCGATCAGGATGCGGGAGGCGTCGGCAGGGTCGGTGCGGGCGTTGACGCGGCCCACGTTGATGCGGGGTTCCCACATGCGCAGGGCCTCGTCCACGTAGTACGAGGCGAGGCCGAGCGTGGTCGCGTCGTTCGGCGCGAACACCAGTTCGTGAATGCGGCAGCCGTACTCGGGCCGCATGACGCGTTGTCCCTTGGGGGTCATCAGCAGCATCAGAATGCTTTGCGCCACGGCCTGCTCCCCCTGCACCATGGCGATGCGCCCACGCGGATTCACCGCCACTGGGAAAGCCCAGCCTGCGCCCAGAACGTCTTTCATGGCGTTTCGCCCTCCTCGAGCCACACGTGCGGCATTCCTTCGGATTCTTGCGAATCTGGGCGGGAATGCAAGCAACTATGACCAGCCGCCCGCCGGGCGCCCTACAGCGGACCGCCACCCCCCGGACGACCCACGGTCGGTGCCGCGTCGACGCCCGCGCGGTCTGCCACTCCATCAGACCAGGGGCCCCGCGACGCGTGCGGGGCCCCCTGGTCTGATGGGGGTCAGCTGCCGTCCTGCGGCAGCGCCAGCAGCGGCGGACCGCCGGGCAGCACCGGCAGGTGCAGCGTGCGACCGTCGGCGGCCATGACCTGCAGGTGCGTGACAGCGTCGCGCGGTGTGTTCAGGTGCACCAACCCCCGACTGTCCGTGAACCCGCGCGCGCCGGTGTTCGCGCGGACCATCGCGTCCGCGAGCGGGCGACCGTCCACGTCGCTGAGCTGCCACGTGCTGCGCACGAGGTCCACCGCGGGCGTGTCGTCGCCACTCTGGAACAGGCGCATGTCGCGCTCCAGCACCAACGGCGCGTGCCGCGTGACCGCCAGGTCAAGCGGCACCGTCAGGGTGTACGTCAGGTGCGGCCGCATCGTCAGCCCCAGCCCGGAGAACACCTCACTGGGCCGGTTGGCGTCCGGCTGCGCCACCTGCCCGAGCACGTCAGTGTCCAGCGCCCGCAAGTTCGCGGGCACGTCGCCTTCCGGCCAGGTGTCGTGCCGCATCAGCGCGGCGAGCACGCGCCACAGCACGTTCCACTCGTTGCGCCCGAACTCGTCCACCTGCGACTTGAAGAACACCATCACGACGTACCGCAAGTCCATGCGGCGCGGCGCGAGCGTTTCCACCGCCGCGTTGCGTTCCAGCACCATCTGGTGCTCCATGCGGCGCAGGGCGGTGTTCTCGCGGATGTCATGCAGGAAGAAGTTCACCGTCGGGCGCGTCAGCCCCGACACCCACGCGGATGTGGGGGTCGCAAAGCGAATGTCGAGCGCGTCGGCGGGGAGGTTCGCCTCGCGGTACAACAGAGCTTTGAGCGCGTCCTGAACGTCACTGATCAACCTAGGGTCCCCCTCTTTCATGCCGCGTTGCGGCCACGTCTTGGCAGTATACGACTGGCCCCCCGTGAGCGGTTGGTCAAATCTGCGTTGACTATTTTCAAAGTCGTTGCATCGTGAAAGGGAGAAGTTCGACCCGACCTCGCGGGGGGGGGCTTCAACACACGACGCCACGCGCGTCAGGAGGTCAAGCATGCCCGAGTACCTGTCACCAGGCGTTTACATCGAAGAAACGCAATCCGGCCCGCGCCCCATCGAGGGGATCAGCACCACGACCGCCGCCTTCGTCGGCTTCGCGCCCAGCGGGCCCGCGAACACCCCCGTGTTCGTCTCGAACTGGCAGCAGTTCAAGGAAGCCTTCGGCAGCCTCGACGGCAACGGCGAGAAGAACCCCTACATGGACGGCGCGTACCTCGCGCACTCCGTGTACGCGTACTTCAACAACGGCGGCACCCGCTGCTACGTCGTGCGCCTCGCGCCGCCCACGGACGCCAGCACCGGCAAGGTCGTGGACGCCGTCAAGCCCCTGCAACTCCCCACGCGCGCCAGCAAGGCCGTGCCGTCCCTGAGCATCGCTGCGCGCGACGGCCGCACCAGCGACATCCAGATCGAAGTGCTGCCCCCATCTGCCGACGCCCTCAAGCCGCAGGAGCCCGGCAAGGACGGCAAGCCCGGCAACCCCAACCAGAAAGACGGCAAGGACGCCCCGCGCGACCCCGAAGAAGGCAACGACGGCCTGTTCACGCTCAAAGTCACGCGTGACGGCCAGACCGAAACCTTCGAGAACGTCAGCATCGGCAAGAAGCACTCGCGCAACGTCACCGAAGTCATCAACCGCGAAAGCGTGATGATCCAGATCGAGGACGCCAGCAACGTCGGCCCGCTCGTCGAGCGCGCCCCTGAAGCCGGCACCTACGTCCTGCGCGCCGACAGCAACCCCATCGTGCACGCGAAGAGCCTCAAGGGCCGCGACTTCGTCGGTTCCGTGGACGCCCGCAGCGGCATCGAAGGCCTGGAAATCGCCGACGACGTCAGCATGATCGCCGTGCCCGACCTGATGAGCGCCTACCAGGCCGGCCTGATCGACCGCGACGGCGTCAAGGCCGTGCAGCGCGCCCTCATCGACCACTGCGAGCGCAACCAGAACCGCATCGCCATCCTCGACACCCTGCCGGACCTCACCGCCCAGCAGGCGCAGCACTGGCGCAACGTCGAAACCAACTTCGACAGCAGCTACGCCGCCATGTACTACCCCTGGATGAAGGTCGACGGCCCCAACGGCCAGCCGGTCATGGTCCCGCCCAGCGGCTTCGTCGCCGGGATCTACGCCCGCAACGACGTGGAACGCGGCGTGCACAAGGCCCCCGCGAACGAAATCGTGCGCGGCGCGCTCGGCCCCGCCATGCAGATCACCAAGGGTGAACAGGACATCCTCAACCCCATCGGCGTGAACTGCATCCGCGAGTTCCCCGGCCTGGGCCTGCGCGTCTGGGGCGCCCGCACCCTGTCCAGTGACGCCCGCTGGCGCTACGTCTCTGTGCGCCGCCTGTTCAACTTCATCGAGAAGAGCATCGAGAACGGCACCCAGTGGGCCGTGTTCGAGCCCAACGACGAGAACCTCTGGTCGAAGATCCGCCGCGACATCAACGCGTTCCTCACGACCGTGTGGCGTGACGGCGCGCTGTTCGGCACCAACGCCCGCGAGGCGTTCTACGTGAAGTGCGACGCGGAACTCAACCCGCCCGAAATTCGCGACCGCGGCATCCTGCAGATCGAGATTGGCCTCGCGCCCGTCAAACCTGCCGAATTCATCGCCTTCCGCTTCAGCCAGTACGCGGGCGGCGGTCAGTAATCACATCTGGTGCCGCCTGAGCGGCGGCACCTAAAATTTCCTCAGGAGGTTCAGATATGACTGCTACACCCCGTAAAGATCCGCTCGTTGCTGCATATTTCAGCGTCGAATTCCAGGGCAAAGTCGTCGGCGCGTTCCGCGAGTGCACCGGCCTGGGCAGCGAAAGCCAGGTCGTCGAGTACAAAGCCACCGACGCGCAGGGCCGCCCCGTCATGATCCGCGAGCCCGGCACGATGAAGTACAACGACATCGTCCTGAAACGCGGCATCACCAACGACATGGACATGTGGACGTGGCGCCGTGACGTCGAAGAAGGCAAGATCGACGACGCCCGCAAGAGCGGCACCATCACCCTGCACAACCAGAAGGGTGAGCCCGTCGCCCGCTGGGAATTCACCCGTGCGTGGCCCAGCAAGCTCAACGGCCCCACGTACGACGCCAAGAGCAACGAAGTCGCCGTGGAAGAGCTCACCATCACCCACGAAGGCTACAAGCGCGTTCAGTAACGACCGCGCGTGAGGGCCGCCCCCACGGGCGGCCCCACCCGCATTCTGCGCGTACCTCACCGCGCGCGGAGGACCGATGAACGAATATGGGTTCACGCTGCCCGTCGGCCTCAGCACCGCCGACGGGCGCGCTCACCGCGAGGGCCGCATGCGCCCCGCCACCGCCCTGGACGAAATCGAACCGCTCGGCGACGACCGCGTCCGCCGCAACGAAGCCTACTACGGCCTGCTGCTGCTCGCCCGCGTCGTCACCCGCCTCGGCCCATACGGCCCCCTCACGCCCGACGTGATTGCCGCGCTCCCCGCTGCCGACTACGCGTACCTTCAGGACTTCTACGCGCAGCTCAACGCCCGCCAGGAGCCCTTGCCCACCACCCCCACCCTCCCACCCGCCGTGGAAGCCCAGTGCCCGCACTGCCACGCCCTGTTGGAAGTGGACCTCAGTGAGATGATCGCGTGAGCGCCCCCAAAACGAACACCACGGGCGCCCGCGACACCCGCCAGGCCGCCCCCGTGGACATCCAGGAACTCGCGCGCCGCGTGTACGCCCTGATGCTCGAAGACCTGCGCCTCGAGCGCGCACGCCGGGAAGGACGGTAAGCATGGCCATCAACCGCTACACCGCCGCGGGCATCCAACACGAAGCCGAGCGCCTCACCAACGAAGCCCGCCACCTCGCGGATCAGGTCAGCCGCCTCACCCGCGGCCCCACACGCGTCCCCACCATCCCCACCAGCAACAGCGGTAACAGCGAACGCAGCGACCGCTTCCAGACGAACGTCAACAGCCGCTTCTACGTCGAAATCAACGGCATGAACCGCGCGGTGTTCTCGGAAATCAGCGGCCTGCAGATCGAAACGGAAACGCTCGACATCATCGAAGGCGGCGTGAACGACCGCATCATGCGCCTGCCTGTCCGCTCCCGCGTGGGCAACATCACCCTCAAGCGCGGCATCACCGTTGGCGCGGAACTCCTCAACTGGCACCTGCGCATCGTGCAGGGCGTCCTGGACCTCCGCAACGTCACCGTCACCGCCTACAACACCCGCGGCGACAAACTCATGGTCTTCAACTTTCAGAAGGCGTACCCCGTGAAGTGGAGTGGCCCGCAATTCGCCGCGAACGGCGAAACGGTCGCTGTCGAGACACTCGAACTCGCCCACGAAGGCACCCTGAACCTGAGCAGCAGCTGACCACCCGCCCGAAGGGGCCGAAGGGAGAGACGTGAACATTTTCAAGGAACGACTGCAGCGCTTGCGCGACCCAGGCGCGTTCGCCGTGACCCTCGGGGCACGCCCGAACGCGCCGCGCGCACCTTTACCGACCAGCGCGCCCGTCCCCCTCTCCCTGCCCGCCCCGTTCGCGACGCCGCGCCCCAGCGCGCCTCAGGCCTACGCGCCGCAGCGCCCGCCGCGCGTCGCCGCGCGCCTGCTGCGCCTGCCTCCGAGCGCGCCCACGCCGGTTCCGCTCGCCGCGCCCGCCGTCGCGCCGACGCCACCAACCCCGGCTGTACCGACCTGGGCGCCCACGCCAGCCCCCCTCCTCCACGCCGAGCCCACCTGGGCGCCCGGAGAAGACACCCCGGCGCCCGCAACGCTCGCCCTCGAAGCGGACCTGCCTCTCGAAGACGAGGCCCTGTCCGCCGACAGCTGGACCGCAGACTCCTGGATGGCCGCGCCCACCCCTGAGCCCGTGTACGTGGACGAAGCTCTCCCAGAGGTCGCGCCGGGCCTGCCGGAGGTCCTTGACCTGCAGACGGCCCTCGCGGTGCCGGAGGGCCTGCTCGCCGAGCTGCCGCCCGGCGTGACCATGCCGCCGTTCCAACCAGAACCCCTGCCTGCGCCCGCGCCTGAACCTCGCGCGCCACGCCGTGCCAGCTTCGCTGAAACCATGGCGATGAATCAACAAGCTGGCCTGCTGCCCGACCCGGCCCCCATGCCAGCGCCTCCCACCCTGAGCGCGCCCCCGCCAGCCGACGTTCCGCGCACAAACCCGCCCACCACCACACCAAGCATTCAACCTGCTCGGCCCACGCCTCCCCACGTGCAGGCGGACGTCCCCGCACCTGCCGCTCTGCCGACCCCTCCGGTGGCGCCCGGTGAACCCTCACCCGCTATGGAAGCTACCGTGGAAACAGCGGTTAGTCGTCAGGTATTGGCGGTGGAGCCGGGGGAGTCGCCGGTCGTGGTGAGCGAGGCGGCGGCGGTGAGCACCGTGGTGATGCCCACGCCCGTGGTGGCACCCGCCGCCGAGGTGACGCTCACCCAGCCGGACGGGGTGGCGACGCCGGTGGAGGCGCCGGTGGGCGGGGGAGCCTGCGCGCGGAGGAAGCGGAGCGGGCGGAACTGAAGGCGCTGCTGCAGAGCGCGACGGACCTGCCGGTGTCACTGCCGCGCCGTCCACGCCCGGTGCCGCTCAAAGCGCCAGTGGTGGAGACGCCGGTGGTAGAGGAACTGCCGCCGCCAGTGGCGCCGGAAGTGGCGCAGGGGCTGCTGGCGCGGCTGAACCGCCTGCAGGAACTGGAGTCGAGCGGGGAAGTGGAGCCGCAGTCGCTGCGGTACGACCAGCTGGAAGCGTGGCAGGATCACCATCCGGAACGCAACCTGCTCGACGCGCCCACCTTCGACCCTGCCCCTGCGGTGCACAGCCCCCAGCCCTCCACCCCGCTGTCCACGCCGGTCAGCCCCACGGCCGTTGAACCTGCGCCTGTGGGCTCACAAAACCCGCTGGCTGCGCCAACCATCATGAACGCTCCCGCTCAGGCGGCACCGGAGGGGGTGCCGGTGCGCACCCCCGATAGCGTTCAACGTGCCGGAACACCCCTGACCCCGCCAGCCGTCCAGCCGACGCAGGAGCCGCCACGCCACAACGTGAACACCCCCGCAGAGGCAGCGCCCGCCGTACCCGCAGCGCCTGCGACCGCCCCAACGCCGGAGGTCAGCGCTGTCAACACGCCGGCCCGGTCTGAAGAGCAGGCGACCAGCGAGGCCCACCCCACACCAACAGTCCCTCTTGCCACAGCGCCGGTGGAGGCGCCGGTGGGCGGGGGGAGCCTGCGCGCGGAGGAAGCGGAGCGGGCGGAACTGAAGGCGCTGCTGCAGAGCGCGACGGACCTGCCGGTGTCACTGCCGCGCCGTCCACGCCCGGTGCCGCTCAAAGCGCCAGTGGTGGAGACGCCGGTGGTAGAGGAACTGTCGCCGCCAGTGGCGCCGGAAGTGGCGCAGGGGCTGCTGGCGCGGCTGAACCGCCTGCAGGAACTGGAGTCGAGCGGGGAAGTGGAGCCGCAGTCGCTGCGGTACGACCAGCTGGAAGCGTGGCAGGATCACCATCCGGAACGCAACCTGCTCGACGCGCCCACCTTCGACCCTGCCCCCGCCGTCCACAGCCCCCAGCCCCCTACCGTCGCCCCCGCGCCCACCCTGCCGGTACCCGTCGTTCAGGCCACGAGCGTGCCAGTCCCGACTGCGCCCTCAACCCTGAACGCTGGCGTGCCCACGGCAGTTCCGGTGCCCCCGGCAGCGCCGCTGGCCGCTCCGGCCGCCGGACAGCCGGCCCGCGCCGTACCGGTAGCGCCCACCGCCCTGCAGCGGGCTGCCGTGACAACGCCCCCTTCAGTGAACAACCAGGAACCTCATCAGAGTGCTCAGGCCCATCTGGCCCTCTCGCCCGAAGGACTGGCGGTGGAGCCGGGGGAGTCGCCGGTCGTGGCGAGCGAGGCGGCGGCGGTGAGCACCGTGGTGATGCCCACGCCCGTGGTGGCACCCGCCGCCGAGGTGACGCTCACCCAGCCGGACGGGGTGGCGACGCCGGTGGAGGCGCCGGTGGGCGGGGGAGCCTGCGCGCGGAGGAAGCGGAGCGGGCGGAACTGAAGGCGCTGCTGCAGAGCGCGACGGACCTGCCGGTGTCACTGCCGCGCCGTCCACGCCCGGTGCCACTCAAAGCGCCAGTGGTGGAGACGCCGGTGGTAGAGGAACTGCCGCCGCCAGTGGCGCCGGAAGTGGCGCAGGGGCTGCTGGCGCGGCTGAACCGCCTGCAGGAACTGGAGTCGAGCGGGGAAGTGGAGCCGCAGTCGCTGCGGTACGACCAGCTGGAGGCGTGGCAGGATCACCATCCGGAACGCAACCTGCTCGACGCGCCCACCTTCGACCCTGCCCCTGCGGTGCACAGCCCCCAGCCCTCCACCCCGCTGTTCACGCCGGTCAGCCCCACGGCCGTTGAATCTACCCCCATGCTGGACGCGCGCCCTGCTCTGCCGGCTGCGCAGGACCCCTCGGCCTCCCAGGCGGCTCAGGTGCGCCGCGCCGCGCCCAGCACGCTCGCAGCGCCCGTCACGCCAAATCCCGTTCCGGTGGTCCCCCCGACGCCGTCGGTGGACGTGGTCGGACCGGGGTTTGCCGCCCGTGTACCTGCGGGGGTGCAGCGTCAGGGGCAGCCAGCCCTGCCGTCACCTACAGCGGAGCAACCTGCGGAAGTACCGGTGGCCCGTCCGGCCCGAGCCAAAGCCCGCGCGGCCGCAACGCCCCTCCCGGAGGTGCCGACGCCCGAAGCGCCAACGGACGTCGCGCCCGTAAAGGCGCGCGCCGCCCGGCCACGCCGCGAAACGGCAGCCCTGACCGCGCCGATGCTGGAAGTCCCGACGGCCCCATCCGCACCAGCGTTGCCGGTCGCACCGGAAGCGCCGCGCACCCGCGCGCGCCGCACCAGCCGCGCCGCGCGGTCGGGCGCGCCCGATACGGAGGACAGCACGGACACGCCCAGCAACGCCCTGACGCCGCTGGACGCCACACAGTTGATCGCGCACGCCGTGAACGCGGACGGGCACGGGACACCGCTGCCACTCAGCACGCAGGACGCGCTCGCGCGGACGCTGGGGGTGCAGGCGCCGGACGTGCGCGTTGTTCAGCATGCGGGAGTAACGGCCGCGCTGGACGCGTACCGTGCCGACGCGCTGGCCGTTCCAGGCGCGGTGCTGGTCCGACCGGACGTGAACCTGAGCGACCCGGGCGGTGTTGGTCTGCTCACGCACGAGTTCACGCACGTGCTGCGGGACACCCAGCCGAACTTCGTGCCGCAGATCGCGCGTGAGGTAGTGCGTCCCGGCGATGACGAGGAGCACGTGGCCGTTCAGGCGGAACGTCAGGTGCGGGCCCGAGCCCGCCGCCCGGGCAGGGCGGACGCTCCCGCAGAAGTGCCGGTTGCCGCTCCGGAGCGCCCTGCGGACCATGGGGTGTTCGCGGGGCTGCCCGCCCCGTGGGAGCCCATGCCGTTCTGGGAGGCGCCCGCGCCCGGAGCCGCACCTGCTCAGCCCAGCCCTCAGTTCGGCGCTCAGCCCAGCGTGCCGTTCACGCCGAGCCCCACAGTGGCGGTGGCGCTCGCGTCGGCGCTGCCGTCCACGCCGCCCGTGGCCCCGGAACGGGCCGCTGTCCGCACGGCCGCCACGGATCGTTCTGCCGGCGCCCCGTCACCCAGCGCGCCGCCCGCGCAGAAGGCCGAGACGCCGAACATCGGCAACCGTCAGCGCGCCGCGGCGGCCGGGCCGGACCTCGACCAGCTCGCCCGGGACGTGTACGCGGTCCTCAAGGCGCGTCTGGACACCGAAGTGAAACGCCTCACCTGAACGGACCCTCATGTTGAACCCTGCTGTTGATGCCATGTCGCTGACCGAGACGACGTCCCTGTTCCTGAACGCGTTCGAAAGTGCGTTCCTGCCGGACGGGCCGGAGGGCCCGGTCGACCTGACCCTGCCGGACGGTCCGGATGGCCGCCTCGGGCATCTGGCGGAGGTGTTCACGCTCAGCACGTTCGAGCAGGGCGTACTCGCGCTCGCGCTGGCGTGTGAGCTGTTCCCGGTGCGGTTCCGCCGTGTGGCGGCCCTGCACCTGGGGTTCGACGGGGACCTGGCGCGCGGGTCGCTGACGCCCCACCTGGCGCTCGACTGGCTCACGGGCGGCGACCCGTCCGCGTTTCTGGACGGTGCGCCGCTGCTGCGCTGGGGGTTGCTGCTGGCGACCCCCGGGGTGACGCCGGACCACAGCATGCGGACGCTGCGGGTCGCGCCGGGCGTGCTGGCGTACGCGCACGGCGCGGACGGGTTCGACCCGGCCCTATCGGTGGTCGCGCAGGTGATCACGCCGACGACGGCGCTGTCCGAGTCGCAGGAGGCGCTGCTCGCGCAGGGGCAAAAGCACTTCTCGAAACGCGCGGATGACCGCGCGGTCATGCTGTACGGCAGTGACCCGCAGGCCCTGCGGGACCTCGCCGCGCACCTGATGGGGGACCGTGGCGAGGTGCTGCTGGTGGACCTCGCCGCGCTCGCTACCCGCCCGGATGACCTGGCGGGCCTCACACGGACGCTGGGCCGTGATACGCGCCTCAAGCCGCTCGGCGTGGTGCTGGACGCGGGCGGTGACCTGCCCGAAGGGGTCACGCTGGACGGCACGCTGCACAGCGCTCTCGCGGCCATTCATGGGCCGTTCGTGCTGCTCAGTGACGCGCCCCTCCCGCTGCACACGGAGCGGGCGGTGCTGCCGCTCGAAGTGCACAAGCCGAGCGCGGTGGAGCAGCGGGCGCACTGGGCGGCGGCGCTGCACATCAGCGACCCGGACCACCCGGGCGTGCGGCAGCTCGCGGACCAGTTCCGGATGAGTCTGGACCGTATTGACGCGCTCGCGCTGGAGGTGCGGGCGTCCATGCCGGGCAACGCCACCTACGCGACGCGCACGGAGCGCGCGTGGCAGGCGGCGCGCGTCGCGGGGCGCCGCCGCCTGGGCAGCCTCGCGCAGCGCGTGACCGGCACGTCCGGCTGGGATGACCTCGTGCTGCCCGCGCCGGACCTGGGCG
Source organism: Deinococcus maricopensis DSM 21211 (assembly GCF_000186385.1). Lineage (NCBI taxonomy): Bacteria > Thermotogati > Deinococcota > Deinococci > Deinococcales > Deinococcaceae > Deinococcus > Deinococcus maricopensis. The sequence continues at coordinate 3,200,084 of NC_014958.1, read as the reverse complement.
TGCTGAAGCAGATCGTCGCGCACGTCCGGCACCGCGCGGACGTGTATGAGGTGCTCGGCGCGCGCGCCACCGGGCGGGGCCGCGCGCTGACGGCGCTGTTCAGCGGCCCGAGCGGCACCGGTAAGACGCTCAGCGCCGAGGTGCTCGCAAACGAACTGAAGCTGGACCTCTACCGCATCGACCTGTCGAGCACCGTCAGCAAGTACATCGGTGAGACCGAGAAGAACCTCAAGCGCATCTTCGACGCGGCAGACGACGGCGGCTGCATCCTGCTGTTCGACGAGGCGGACGCCGTGTTCGGGAAGCGCAGTGAAGTCAAGGACGCGCACGACCGCTACGCGAACGTGCAGGTCAACTACCTCCTGCAGCGTCTGGAAGCCTTCAACGGCCTGACGATCCTCACGACGAACCTGGAGAGCAGCATGGACAGCGCGTTCATGCGCCGCATCCAGTTCGTGCTGAACTTCCGCGCGCCCGGCCCGCAGGAGCGCGAGCGGCTGTGGCGCACGGCGTTCCCGGACACCCTGGACACCAGCGGCGTGAACTTCGCGCAGCTGGCGCGCGCGGACATCGCGGGGGGCAACATCCGCAGCGTCGCCATGAACGCCGTGTTCATGGCCGTGTCGCGCGGCGAGGCCCTCAGTGACGGCATCGTGCACGAGGCGTTGCTGCTCGAGTACCGCAAGTTGGGGCGTCTGGTGCTGGACGACGGGCACTTGTGGGAACGCTGAGGTCCGCGGGGCCGGCCGCGCCTGACCCCTACACTGGGGGGTATGAAGTCGGGCATTCAAGCGATCATTTTCGATTTCGACGGCACGATCTTCGACACGGAAACGCACGAGTTCCGGCATTGGGCGGCGCTGTACCGCACGCACGGCCTTGAGCTGGCGCTCGCGGACTGGCAGCGGGGCGTCGGCACCTGGGACGCGTTCGACCCGTGGGCCGGGCTGCCGGAAGCGGTGCGCGCGGACCGCGAGCGGGTGCATGCGGCGCTGCATGCAGGGATTCTGGAGGATATCGGCGCGTCGGACGTGCGCCCGGGCGTGCGCGCCCTGATTGAGGAAGCGCGCGCGGCGGGGCTGCGGCTCGCGGTGGCGACCAGCAGTGACCGCGAGTGGGTGGAACGCTGGCTCGCGCACCACGACCTGACCGGCGCGTTCGAAACGCTCGCCACCCGCTACGAAGTGGAACGCGTGAAGCCGGACCCGGCCCTGTACCGGCTGGCGCTGCGGAACCTCGGTCTGCACGAGGACGCCGCCATTGCCGTGGAGGACAGCCTGAACGGCGCGACGGCGGCGGTCGCTGCGGGCCTGCGGACCGTGGTCGTGCCGAACGAGGTGACGGCCACGCAGCCGTTCCCGCCCACCTGGCCGCGCCTGGAGGGATTCGAGGGGGGGTTGCGCGCGCTGCTGGAGGTGGCGGGCGTCGAGGTGGCCGCTACGTCAACCCGCTGAGCGGGCACTGAACCGCGGCGCCGGAGTCACTCCGGCGCCGCGCGTTTTAGCCTTTGCGTTTCTTGAAGGGGTTGAAGCTGAACCCGCGTGGCTCCGGTGCCGGCGGTTGCGGCTCCGGTTTGGCGGGGGCGGGCGTGGCGCCGTGACGCCCGACCGCTTTCGCGGGGGGGACGGCCGCGGCCGGCGGCGGGGCGGCCACGGCGTCGGACAGGGTCAGCTTGCCCTGCGCGCGCACCAGCATGTCATGGATGGTCTGCGCGTCCGGCCGGTCCGACGCGCGTTTCGCCAGGGCGCGCTCCACGACGCGGGTCACGCCGGCGGGCAGGTTCGGCGCGAGTGACGCGAGCGGCGCGGGGTACGCGTTCAGGTGCGCCGCCATCAGGGCGTCGTACGTGGCGGCAACGTGCGGGCGGCGGCCCCCGAGCATCTCGTACAGCAGCACGCCCAGGCTGTACACGTCACTGGCAGGCGAACTGGTCTCGCCGAGGTAGATTTCGGGTGCCATGTAGAAGGGGCTGCCGGCGGGCTTGCCGCCCTGCGACGCGAAGTACGCACTGCCGAAGTCCCCGAGGGCCGCGCGGCCGTCTTTGAGGTACACGTTCTGCGCCTTCACGTCCTGGTGGATCATGTCCTGGGCGTGCAGGTACGCGAGCGCCTCGGCGATGTCTGCGCCGACGCTGTACGCCTCCTCGGGTGTGAGGCGCGCGATTTCCATCCAGCGAGTCAGCGTCCCTTCCGGGAAGTACTGCATGGCCAGGAACGCGCCCGCCCCGAAGGCGGTGCCCGCGAGGCCCTCCACCACGCGGGGGTGCCGGAGGCGCAGGCTGAGGCGCACCTCGTTCCCGAAGCGCTCCGCGGCTTTCGAGTCCTTGAGCGTCTCGGGGTGGGGGATTTTCAGGGCGACCTTCTGGCCGCGTTCATCCACGGCCAGCGACACCAGGGACGTCTGACCGCGCCCGAGTGCCCTGAGGACCCGGTAACCGGGGATCCCGCCGTCTGTGGTCACGCTCGCTCACTCCGCATCGTCACCGCCAGTGTAACGAACGCGTCCGCACCGCGGCGTGAAGTCCTCAACGCCACGTGAACGCGTGCATGAGCAAGTGTCATGCGCGCCGCAGGGGCCCCTGGGGGCTGTCCCCCAGGGCCCCTGCTTCAGAGGGTCGTGCGCTCGCCGGGGCTCAGGACGCGCGCTTCCACGCCCGCCTCGCCCGCCAGTCGAGCGAACACCTGCGGGTCGCCGGTCAGCGGCGGGAACGTACCGTAATGCATGGGGATCGCCACGCGCGGCCGCAGGTCCGCGAGGGCCCGCGCCGCCTCCTCCGGCCCCATGGTGAAGTGATCACCGATGGGCAGCACCGCCACGTCCAGGCCGCGGTCACCGATCAGGCGCATGTCGCTGAAGTGCGACGTGTCGCCCGCGAAGTACGCGCGCACGCCGCCCATCTCGATGATCAGGCCCGTGGGCATCCCGCCGTACGTGCCGTCCGGGAAGCTGCTGGAGTGCCACGCGGGCGTGAACGTCACGCTGCCCCACGTCTGCCGCACGGTCCCGCCGATGTTCGCGCCGATGGCGCTGCTGGCGCCGTGCGCCTGCGCGTACCCGCCGATTTCCGCCGTGGCGATGATGGTCGCGCCCCGCTCCGCGAACGCGAGCGCGTCACCCCAGTGGTCCCCGTGGGCGTGGCTGATCAGCACCGCGCTTGGCTGCAGCGCGAGCGCGTCCTCCAGCGTGAGCGGCGCGGTGGGGTTGCCGCTGATGAACGGGTCCACGACGACGCGGTGCTCGCCGTGCTCAAACAGGAATGCGCTGTGTCCCCAGAAGGTGATGTTCATGCCGGGTCCTCCTTCAGGCCTGCGCGGTTCAGGTGCCCGCGCAGACGCGGGAACGGGTGGCGCTGGCCGCGCGCAGTGTACACGTCGCGCCCGGCCCGGCCATTGACGCTCCCTTCATGGCCCGCAGCCAGGGTCAGGGCATGGCGGCGCGCACGGCGTCCGGGAAGGCTGCCGCGACGCGCTCAAGGGTGCGCCGCGCCGTTTCGCGCGCCATCTTCTCGAACGCCGCGCCGCCCCAGTGTTCGGCTGCGGGGGCGCTCAGGTGCGCGCGGAACTGGAAGGCGTACATCAGCATCACGTGTTCGGCGTCGCCACGCGCGTGGCCCTGTCCGGCCACTTCCACCCAGGCGCGCTCACCGCTGATCGGCTGGGGCGTCAGGGTCGCGCCGTCCGCCGTGACCTGCAGGACGCTCTCAAAGGGGAGGGTCACCTCGCCCAGCACCGGAATGGGTGCGCGTAGCGTCGCGCGGACCCGGTCGCCGTGCACGTGGAGCCCCTCCAGAAAGCGGACGCGGGCGAGCGCGCGGGCTGGGTCGCGCAGGAACGCGAGCGCGGCGGCGCGCTCGCCGGGGTATGGCAGCTCGAACGTCTGCGTCGCCTCGAAAATCAACGGCGCGTCCTTCCGGGCGGCTGACGGGTCAGTCCACCCATTCAATCACCACGGCGCCGCGCGCGAGGGCGTCCTGCACTTCGGCGTCCGACGCGGCCCGCAGGCGCGGCAGGAACGCGAACCGCGGCGTCGCCGACGCGTACCCGACCCGCACGATCACGTCCTCGGACGCTTCGTCCTTGCCGATGCGCCACACCAGATGACCGCCCAGGGTCTCCAGTTGCGCCTGCAGCTCCGGGGGCAGCGCGGACGGCTCACTCATGCCCGCAGTGTAGCTCAGGGGCGCCGCGCACTCATCCGATCTTCAAGGCCGGGTCCGCAGGTCCGCACGCTCCTTCCGCTCGTCCGCAGCCTCCGTGCGCTGCGGGCGTGCAGCGTCACCGCCGGTACCGTGACGCTGCACGCCTGCACCTCCAGCTCGTGAGCGTTGCCGCGACTCGGCCCCCACGTAGTGCTGGACGTGTGCCGCGAACGCGGGGGCTCCACGCCGCAAAGGACAGCGTTCAAAGAGGGCGGCGCAGGAGGCCCTCTCCCTGCGCCGTCCTGCCCTCACTCCACGCGTTCCAGCAGCGTGAACTTCAGGTACCGGGTTTCCGGCACGCCCAGCCGCTCCGGATGATCCGGCGCCTGCGTCCCACGGTGCAGCACTCGCATCCGCACGCGCGCGTCGGCTGCCGCGTCCGCCAGCATCCCGTGGAAGTCACTGTCGGACACGTGGAACGAGCAGCTCGTCGTGGCCATCACGCCGCCCACCGGCAGGAGCTTCAGGCACCGCAGGTTCAGCTCCTTGTACGCCCGGTATGCGTTCGGCAGGTCCTTCGCGCGTTTCGCGAATGCGGGCGGGTCGAGGCTGATCGTGTCGAACCGCTGCCCTGCCGATTCCAGGTCCCGCAAACGATCAAAGGCGTTCGCCTCGGTGTACGTGACGTTCGTGTGCCCGTTCAGGCGCATGTTCTCCTCGGCCCGCGCCAGCGCGGCGCCCGACGCGTCAATTAACTCCACGTGCGCCGCGCCGGGCGCGAGGTGCAGCCCGAACGACCCGTGGTAACTGAAGACGTCCAGTGCCGCGCCGCGCGCGTACGCGCCCAGCAGCGCGCGGTTCACGCGCTGATCCAGGAACGCGCCCGTCTTCTGCCCGGTGCGCGGCTCCACCAGGTACCGTACGGGGCCGCGCGCGCCCGCTTCCTGCACCTCCAGGCGATCCGGCACGCGGCCGTACAGCTCATCAATGCCGGTCTCCAGGCCTTCGAGCGCCCGCACCTTCCCCTCGTGGCGCGCGAGCACCCCCTGCAGCCCCAGGCGTTCCGCGAGGTGCTGCACGAGCGCGCCCAGGTGCGGCTCCAGCGCGGCGGTGCCGTTCTGCACGACCGCGTACGGGCCGTAGCGGTCGACCACGAGGCCCGGCAGGCCGTCACCTTCGCCGTGCACGAGGCGGTACGCGTCGGCGTCCGGGTTCAGGCGCGCGCGGTAATCGAGTGCCGCGTCCAGGCGGGCGCGCAGGAACGCCTCGTCCGCTCGCACGGCCGGGTCGGCGCTCAGCAGGCGCACGCTGATCTCGCTGCGGGCGTTCACGAGTGCCCAGCCGAGCGGGCGACCCCGCACGTCCTGCACGGCGTGAATGCCGGGTGTGTCCGGAAGGTTGAGGGTATCACTGCGGTACACCCACGGGTGCCCGCTCGCGAGGCGCGCGGCCCCGCGTGGGGAAAGAACGGCGGCGTTCGTCATGCCCACAGCATACGGACCCCGCGCGGCCTCACCGAACGCTTCATGTTCACTTGAGGCGTGCGCGAGGGTGTGACCTCCTGCGCGGACAGCGGAGGGTGCCGACGCTACACTTCCGTCATCATGACGCAACCCCTGTGGCGGAACCGACCGCCGACCTTCGCCTCACGCATCGCCGGCGCAGTGCTGCGCGCCGCCGGCTGGACGGTGCTGCTCGAGCAGCCGCCCGGCCCGAAAGTCGTGTCCGTCGTGTACCCGCACACCAGCAACTGGGATTTCCCCATCGGCATCCTGTGGGCGTGGGCGACGCGTTCGCCCGTGAAGTTCGTCGCGAAACACAGCCTGTTCCGCCCGCCGTTCGGCGGGGTGCTGCGCGCCATGGGCGGCGTGTCCGTGGACCGCCGCCGCGCCGGCGGGAACTTCGTGCAGGCCGTCGCGGACATGATCCGCGACCAGAAGGAGATCATGCTGGTCGTCGCGCCCGAAGGCACCCGCGCCCGCGCGGACCACTGGAAGAGCGGCTTCTACTACATGGCCGTGAAAGCCGACGTCAGCATCGCCATGACCGTCCTCGACTGGGGCCGACGCGAGATCGGCACGGTCGGGTACATCCGACCGACCGGCAACGTCCACGCCGACTACGAGAAGTTCCGCGTGTGCCTCGACGGGCGCCGAGGACGCAAACCCGAGAACGAAACGCCGATCCGCCCGCGCGAGGAGCCGACCGGCACCTGAACCGCCCGCGCGGTGTAACCGGACGGTAACGCGCCGCACCTACCCTGACAGCATCAATCACTGAAAGGGGGGTGTTATGCCGCGTTGCGGTCAGACCTCATGACGGTCGCGCTTCAAGCCCGCGACCTGTGCCGGGATTTCCGGGGTTTCCAGGCCACCAACCACGTCCACCTCGACATTCACGAGGGGGAGATTCATGCCGTCATCGGCCCGAACGGCGCCGGCAAGACCACGCTGTTCAACCTGCTGTCCGGCTTCCTGAAGCCCAGCAGCGGCGAGGTGCACCTGTTCGGGGAGCGCATTGACCCGCTGCCGCCGGACGCCATCGTGCGGCGCGGCCTGTCGCGCTCGTTTCAGATCAGCAGCGTCTTCCCGACCCTCACGGTCCGCGAGAACCTGCTGGTGGCGTTGCAGGCGGGTACACGCCTGCCCGGGCGGTTCCTCACGCCGCTCGGCGCGATGGACGCTTTCAGCGCGCGCGCGGACGACCTGCTCGCGCAGGTGGGCCTCGACTGGGCCCGCGACCGACCCGCGGCGGACCTCAGCCACGGCGAGAAACGCCAGCTGGAAATCGGCCTGTCGCTCGCGCAGAACCCGCGGGTGCTCCTGCTCGACGAACCGACGAGCGGCATGGGCTCCGAAGGGATCGCGCGGGTCATCGCGCTTGTGCGGGAGGTGGCGCGCGGACGCACCGTCGTCCTCGTGGAGCACAACATGAGTGTCGTCGCGCAGCTCGCGCACCGCATCACGGTGCTGCAGTACGGGCAGGTGCTCGCCACCGGCACATACGAGGAGGTCCGCCGCGACCCGCGCGTGATCGAGGCGTACCTGGGGCAGGAGGCGCACCCGTGACGGCGCCCCACGCCCCACTGGCCTCGCCCGCGCCCTCCGCGCCGCTGTTGAGCGTCCGCGACCTGAACGCGTACTACGGTCAGAGTCACGTGCTGCACGGCGTGAACCTCAGCGTGCAGCCCGGCGAGGTCGTGAGCCTGATCGGCCGCAACGGCGCCGGCAAGAGCACCACCCTCAAGAGCATCATGGGCGTCCTGCGCAGCCGGACCGGCGAGATCACCTTCCGGGAGGAGCGGCTCGCGCGCCTCGGCAGTCACCAGATCGCCGCGCGCGGCGTTGCGTGGGTGCCTGAGGAGCGGGCCATCATGAGCACCCTCACAGTCCGCGAGAACCTGGAGCTGCCGCCCGCGCGGCCCGGCGGGTGGACGCTCGAGCGCATCTACGACACGTTCCCGGTGCTGCGCGAACGCGGCCACCACCCCGGCAGCAAACTCAGCGGCGGGGAGCAGCAGATGCTCGCGATCGTGCGCGTCCTGCGCGGCGCCCCGAAACTCCTGCTGCTCGACGAACCCAGCGAGGGCCTCGCGCCCGTGATCGTGGAACGCATCGCCGCCATGCTCGAAACCCTGAAGCGGGAGGGGCTCGCGATCATCCTTGTCGAGCAGAACCTGCGCTTCGCCACGCGCCTCGCCGACCGGCATTACGTCCTCGTTGACGGTCACATCGTCGACGAAGTCCACCGCCATGACGTGGACGCGCGCCGCGACGACCTCACCCGGCACCTCAGCATCTGACCCACGGAGGGAACCCATGCGCAACACCACCCTGACCGCCCTGCTTACCGTCGCCCTCGTCACCAGCAGCGCCGTCGCGCAGAACGCCCGGCTCACCGACAACGTCGTGAAGGTCGGCGTGCTCACCGACCTGTCCGGCGTGTACAGCGAACTGTCCGGGCAGGGCAGCGTCCGCGCCGCGCAGATGGCCGCCGACGACTTCATGCGCGCCAACCCCAGCTTCAAAGGCAAGGTGCAGGTCGTGGGCGTCGACCACCAGAACAAAGCGGACGTTGCCAGCAACAAAGCCGCCGAGATGATCGACCGGCAGAACGTGGACGTCCTGATGGACCTCCCCACCAGCAGCGCCGCGCTCGCCGCGTCCGAAGTCGCGCGGCAGAAGAAGATCCCCGTGATGGTCGTCACGGGCGGCACCACCGCCCTCACGAACGAGAAGTGCAGCAAGTACACCTTCCACTACGCGTACGACAACTACATGCTCGCCAACGGCACCGGCACGGCCGTCACGAAACGCGGCGGGAACAGCTGGTACATCATGTACCCGAACTACGCGTTCGGGCAGGACCTCAGCCGCCAGTTCGCCAGCGCCATCAGCGAGAACAAAGGCAAGCTCGTCACGAATGCCGAGGCGACGCCGTTCCCGAACACCGACTTCTCCTCGTACCTGCTCAAGGCGCAGGGCCTCAAACCGAAAATCTTCGGGACCATGCAGGCCGGCGCGGACCTCGTGAACGTCGTGAAGCAGTACAACGAGTTCGGGTTGCGTCAGCAGGGCATCGGCCTCGGGATCGGCCTGCTGTTCGAGACGGACGTCGCCGCGCTCGGCCAGGACGCCTTCGCGGGCGCGCTCGCGACTGTGCCGTGGTACTGGAACCTCGACCAGCGCGCCCGCGACTTCGCCGCGAAATTCGAGAAGGCCTTCAAGAAGAAACCCACCTTCGCGCAGGCCGGCGTGTACAGCGCCACCATGCAGTACCTGCAGGCGGTCGCGCGCGCCCGCAGCGACAACGGCGACGCCGTCGTGAAGGCCCTCGAAGGGTACCGCTTCAGTGACTTCTTCGCGCGTAACGCCTACATCCGCCCGCAGGACCACCGCGTGATCCTCGACGTGTACACCGTGCAGGTCAAGAGCCGGGCGCAGAGCAAGGAGCCGGGCGACATCTACGCGAAAGTCGCCACGATTCCCGCCGCGCGCGCGTTCCAGCCGCTGAGCGAAAGCAAATGCAAATTCTGAGTGACGCCGAAACCGGCGTGGAGGGGCGCGGCGTCGCCCGTACGGAGCGAGCATGAACACGCAACTGCTGCTGATTCAGGTGTTCAACGGTCTCGTGAACGGCGCGTTCTACGCGCTGCTCAGCCTCGGCCTCGCGGTGATCTTCGGGATGCTACGCATCGTGAACTTCATGCACGGCGCGCTGTACATGCTGGGGGCGTTCACGGCGTTCGCGTTGGGGCAGGCGTTCGGGCTGGGCTTCTGGCCGAGTCTGCTTCTGGCGCCGTTGCTGGTGGGGGCGCTCGGCATGCTGCTGGAGCGGACGCTGCTGTCCCGCCTGTACGGTCTGGACCACAGTTATAACCTGCTGCTGACCTTCGGGCTGACGCTGCTCACGCAGGACCTCGTGAAGCAGGTAATGCTCAGCCGCTTCGACGTGTCGAGCGCGCCGTTCACGCCCCCGGCGGCCCTCGCGGGCGTCGTGAACCTCGGGTTCGTGATCTTCCCGAAGTACCGCCTGTTCGTGATTGCCCTGGCGCTCGCGGTGTGCCTGATCACGTGGTTCGTGATTGAACGGACCCGCGTGGGCGCCACCATCCGCGCCGCCACCGAGAACCCGGGCGTGACGCGCGCGTTCGGCATCAACGTGGGCCGCTGGGTGACGGGCGTGTTCGGCGTGGGCGTGGCCCTCGCCGGGCTCGCCGGGGTGCTCGCGGCGCCCATCTACAGCGTCGAGCCGTACATGGGCGCCGAGCTGATCATCACGACGTTCGCGGTGGTCGTGATCGGCGGGATGGGCAGCATCCTGGGCAGCGTCGTCACCGGGTTCGCGGTGGGGGTCTTGTCGGCCATCGGCGCGGCCTTCTACCCGCCCATCGCCAATACCCTGGTGTTCATCCTGATGGCCGTGGTGCTGCTGGTGCGCCCGAGTGGCCTGTTCGGGCTGCCGGAGGGCGCGCGGTGAGCGCCGTCAGCACCCCTCTTCCCGCCGCGGACGGGCGCGCGCGCCGCACGCGCGCCGCGTGGCTCGCCGGGCTCGGGCTGGCGCTGCTGGCCCTGCCGCACGTCATCTACCCGGTGCTCGCCATCGACATTCTCGCGTGGGGGCTCTTCGCGGTCGCGTTCGACCTGCTGTTCGGGTTCAGTGGGCTGCTCAGCTTCGGGCACGCGGCCTTCTGGGGCGTGAGCGCGTACGCGAGCGCGTACCTGCTCGGGCACGGGCAGGGCGTGCCGGTCGCCCTGCTGGGCGGGACCGCCGCGGCGTTGCTGCTCGCCGTGCCCGTGGGGTTCCTGAGCGTCCGCTCGCTCGGCATCTACTTCAGCATGATCACCCTGGCGTTCGCGCAGATGCTGTCGTTCCTCGCGCTGCAGTGGACGGACGTGACCGGCGGCGAGAACGGCCTGCAGGGGCTCACCCGCCCGAACCTGCTCGGCCTGGACTTCACGAACGGCGTCACCCGGTACTACTTCGCGCTCGCGGTGTTCGCTGCGGGGTTCTACGTCGCGTACCGCACGGTGCGCAGCCCGTTCGGGAAGACCCTGCAGGCGGTGCGGGACAACGCCACGCGCGCGCAGAGCATCGGGTACAACCCCACGCGCTTCAAGCTCATGGCGTTCCTGATCTCCGCGGCGCTGAGCGGCCTGGCAGGCACGCTCTACACCTTCGGGCACGGCGTGGTCAGCCTGGACGTCGTGAGCTGGCGCACGTCCGGCGAAGTCGTGATGATGACGCTGCTCGGCGGGACCGGCACGCTGTTCGGGCCGGTGGTCGGCGCGGCCCTGGTGCTGCTGCTGCGGGACGTGCTCACTGAGGCGAACATCCCGGTGGGCATCATGACCGGGCTGGTGTTCGTGCTGGTGGTGCTGTTCTTCCGCCGGGGCGTGGTCGGCAGCGTGCAGCACTGGTTCCGTCGGCGGTAGAGCCGCGGGGCCCTCACCTGGTGGGGGCCCCGCTTGATGCGGCGGCCTAGCTTTCGTCCTTGAGGCCGCGGATTTCCTCGATGAAGCGCTCCAGGCTGTCGAAGTCCCGGTACACGCTCGCGAAGCGGATGTACGCGACCTCGTCGAGCGGTTTGAGGAAGTTCATGGCGCGCCGTCCGATTTCCTCGCTGCTGATTTCCGGCGTCTGCACCTCGTCCTCGAAGCTGTACGCGAACGCGCGCAGCTGCTCTTCGGTGACGGGGCGTTTCTCGGTGGCGAGCGTGAGGCCGCGCAGGAGTTTGTCCGGGTTGAACGCCTGGCGGACGCCGCCGCGTTTGACGACCATCAGCGGTTCGAGCTGCGCGCGTTCGTACGTCGTGAAGCGCCGCGCGCACGCGAGGCATTCGCGGCGTCGGCGGATGGCGGTGCCGTCGTCGGAGCTGCGGGAGTTCACGACCTTGCTGTCGGGGGCGCTGCAGTAGGGGCACTTCATGCGGCGTCAGCGGTACAGGTAGGGGGGGAGGTTGGGGTCGGTGCCGCGCGTGTCCGGCAGGGGCGGCAGCGGCACCTGCATGATGTTGCCGCGCAGGTGCCGCATGTTCGGGTTGGCGAGCATGGTGACGGCGTCCGCGAGGGGTTTGTCGAGGGCGTCGTCGCTGCCGCTGGCGCGGGAAGGGAGGACCATGTTGACGCGCAGGTCCTCTTCGTGGGCGTGGCGGACGAGGCCGCCGAGCGCGCCCCGCTGCGGGGCGACGTGCAGGCCGCGTTCGTCGGCGTGCGGGCCGACGATGGTGAGCCACACGCCGGGCAGGCGGCGGCGCAGGATCTGCGTGATGCTGACGCTGCTCTTCACGTTGCAGTTGAAGAGGTCGAGCCACTCGTTTTCGCTCAGGAAAGTGAAGGTGGCGTGCGCGCGTTTGTCGGCGAGGTGGACGACGCCGTGCAGCGCGCCGAAGATTTCGGTGATGCGCGTCTGGGCGCTCATCCAGTCGAGGGGAACGCCGACGTCGGCTTTGAGGGGGATGGCGTGGCCGCCGCTTTGTTCCAGGGTGCTGGCGAGGGCGGCGAGCGTTTCGGGGTTGCTGCCGATCAGGACGACGCTGGCGCCGGCGCGCGCGAGGGCGGCGCTGACGGTGCGTCCGTAGCCGCTGTCGGCGTTGGTGACGGCGATGACTTGTCCCTCCAGGCGGTCCATGTCGTCAGCATAGCGCAGCGGGGTTAACCGGCGTTCTGGAGCGGGCGGAGCGCTTCGGGTGGGGGGTCGCTGGCGCGGTGGCCGCGGTCGCAGGTGTGGCACCAGTAGGCCTGGTCGCCGTCGCGGGTGTCGTACAGGGGCATAGGGGCGGTGCAGGTGGGGCAGACGTGGACGTAGCCGCGTCCGCTGGCCGGATAAGGGTCTTCGCGGAATCTACGCTTCATATTCTGATGCTAGCAGAAGTGTTGCCGACGAATTCAGCTCAGGACACAAGCTTGCGCGCCGTCAACCCGTCAGCAGAACACGCACCCTACACGCCCCCACGCCCAAGCACAACCCCCACCGGAAGAGCACTGTCAGACCCGCTCGGGTATCGTAACCACAATGACACTCCGGCCCCGCCGAATCTGGTTATGACCCAGCCTGCGCCCCCTGCCCTCACCCTGCGCGTCACGCTGCTGCTCAGCGCCCTGCACACCGCCTGGGTGCTGCTCGGCGCGCCCCCCGCCACCACCCGCGACCTGATCGGCAACCTCGCCTTCTTCAGCAGCTACGCGCTCGCCACCATCCTCAGCGCCCGCGCCGCCCGCCACCTCAGCGGCCGCTTCAACCGCGCCTGGACCTTCATCACCGCCGCCATGACCTGCTGGACTGCCGGCCAGCTCACCTACACCATCATCGACGCTCGGTACGCCACCGTCCCGTACCCCTCACCCGCCGAAATCGGCTTCGTGCTCTTCCCCCCGCTGTTCCTGGCCGGGATCGGCTACATGTTCAACGCCCCTGCCGGTCGCGTCCAGACAGCCACCTTCGCGCTCGACGTCGCCATCGTCCTGCTCACCCTCGCCAGCGTCCCCGTCATCGGCCTGAACGTCAACACGCTCCTGCACGACCACCCGATCGTCGTCGCGCAGCACATCTCCAACCTGCTGCTCCTCACCACCATGATGGTGTTCGCGTTGCGGCAACCCCACAACCCCGCCCGCGCGTACACCGGCTGGCTCACCCTCGCCCTGCTGCTGTTCGGCACCGCGCACATCCTGTACGGCAACCTCGTCACGCGCGGCCTGTACGCCGTCGGCAGCCCCCTCGACCCGCTGTGGGTGTGGGCCGCGGCCCTGATCGGCCTCGCCGCTCACCGCAGCGTCATGCCCGCCACCGCCCGGCGCGCCACGCACACCGGCGGACGCTGGGCGACCATCGCGCCCGTCGTCCTCAGGCTGCTCCCGTACCTCGCCATCACCGTCACGTTCATCCGCGCGTTCGCCGGCGCGCGCGCCACCGGCCCCGACACCCTCACCCTCATCACGGCGCTGCTCGTCGTCGCCCGACTGAGCCTCACCGAATACCAGAACGCGCACCTGCAACGCCAGCTGCAGCGCCAGGCGTACCTCGACGCCCTGACCGGACTGCCGAACCGCGCGGCCCTGCAACGCGACCTCCCGAACCTCATCGAGAGCGCCGCCATGACCGGCGTGCCGCTCGCCGTGCTGTTCATCGACCTGGACCGCTTCAAGCCCATCAACGACCTGTTCGGACACGCCACCGGCGACGTCGTCCTGCGCGAGGCCTGCGCGCGCGTGCAGCGCCACCTGCGCCCGAACGACCTGATCGCCCGCGTCGGCGGGGACGAACTCGTCGTCGTCCTCTGCGACCTCAACGCCGACGCCCCCGGCGCCACCGCCGAACACGCCGCCGCGCGCCTCCTCGACCACCTCGCCCAGCCGTTCCGCGTAGACGGCCGGCAGCTCACGCTGTCCGCCAGCATCGGCATCGCGCACGTCCCCGCCGACACCACCGACGCCAGCACCGCCCTCAGCTACGCCGACCTCGCCATGTACCAGGCGAAGCAGGCAGGCCGCAACACCCACCGCACCTTCCAGCACGACTGGCACCACCAAAGCAGCGCACAGTTCGAACTCGACGCGCAACTGCAGGGCGCCGCCGCCCGCGGCGAGTTCGAACTGCACTACCAGCCCCTCGTGGACGCCCGCACCGGCACGCTCCGCAGCTTCGAAGCGCTGCTGCGCTGGCACAACCCCACCCTCGGCGCGGTGTCACCCGCCCAGTTCATTCCGGTCGCCGAGACGCGCGGCCTGATCGTCCCCATCGGCGAGTGGGTGCTGCGCGCCGCCTGCCGGCAGCTGCGCGCCTGGCACGCCGCCGGGTACACGCACGCGCGCGTGAGCGTGAACGTCTCCGCCCTGCAGTTCGCGCTGCCGGACTTCGTCCGCAGCGTCGAGGCGACGCTGCGGACCCACGGCGTGCCCGGCCACGCGCTCGCCGTGGAACTCACGGAGTCCACGCTCATTCAGGACCTCGAGGCCAGCAACGCCAAACTCGCTGCCCTCCACGCGCTCGGCGTCCGCACGGCCCTGGATGATTTCGGCACCGGGTACAGCAGCCTCAGCTACCTGCAGCGCCTGCACGTCAACACCCTGAAAATCGACCGGTCATTCATGCAGGCCATCGACGGGCGCGGCGGGGCGCTCGTGCGCGCCATCACGCACCTCGCACACGACCTGGACCTGCGCGTCGTCGTGGAAGGCGTCGAAACAGCGCAGCAACTGCGCACCGTGCAGGCCCTCGGCGGTGACACCGTGCAGGGCTACCACGTCTCGCGTCCGCTTCCCGTGGCGCAGGCCGAAGCGTTCCTGCGCGCCGCGCGCCCCGCGCTGGAGCCGTGGCCTGACCCCTGAACGGCGAACGGTCGGACCAGGGCGTGGCCTGGTCCGACCGTCCTCCAGCCGGGGTTACTCGACGGCGTCGGCGGCGCCGTCCACGCGGCGGCGCTTGCGGAGCATCGCGGGCTCCTGATCAAGGTCGAACACGAAGTGCCGCGGGCGGCGCTCCTTGAGCCACGCCTCCAGCGCCAGCAGCCGCGGACGGAACCGCAGGTATTCGCGCAGCTGCCGAATCGGAATGAACTTCGCCTCCTGCACCTCTTTGTCCGGATCGCGCGGACCGAGCGTGCCGCCCACCTCGCGGCCCACGTAGAAGAACTGCAGGTGATGCCCCCACGTCTGCGCGTGGAACTCCACGATGAACGCCAGCTCCCGCGTCTCGACGCGCAGGCCGGTCTCCTCGTACGTCTCGCGGATCGCGCCGGTCTGCACCAGCTCCCCGGCTTCCAGGCCGCCTTTCGGGAGGCTCCAGCGGCCCCGCTCGCGCACCAGCAGGATCTCATCCCCGCGCAGCACGATGGAGCCCACTCCGATGCGCGGCTCCGCCATCGGCTTCTTGGGCGGCTTCGGCGCGCGCGTGCGGGCCGGCGTGGACGCCTGCGGTTTCGCGGCGGGCGCCGCGCCGTCGCCGTCCGG
This sequence comes from Deinococcus maricopensis DSM 21211, assembly GCF_000186385.1. NCBI lineage: Bacteria > Thermotogati > Deinococcota > Deinococci > Deinococcales > Deinococcaceae > Deinococcus > Deinococcus maricopensis. The sequence goes on along the minus strand of NC_014958.1, from coordinate 3,184,496 downwards.
ACGTCCGCCACGACGGCGACGGCGACGGCGACGCGCCGCGGGCGCCGCTGCGACCTTCACGTCCGCGCTCACGACACGCCCTCGGGCGCCAGGTCGTTAAAGCGCACGTGCTGGCTGTGGAACTGCAGTTTCACCGTACCGACCGGACCGTTGCGCTGCTTCCCGACGATGATCTCCGCGATGCCCTGCTGGTCCGTTTCCTTGTTGTAGTACTCGTCGCGGTAGATGAACATCACGATGTCCGCGTCCTGCTCGATGGCGCCGGACTCACGCAGGTCGCTGAGCATCGGGCGGTGGTTCGGGCGTTGCTCCACTGCGCGCGACAGCTGACTGAGCACGATGATCGGCACTTCCAGTTCACGCGCGAGGCTCTTGAGGCCGCGCGAGATGGTGCTGATCTCCTGCTGCCGGTTCTCGCTGCCGCCCCCGCCGCCCTTGCCGCCACTCATCAGCTGCAGGTAGTCGATGACGACCAGCCCCAGCTGCCCGTGCTGCGCGGCAATCCGGCGGCATTTGCTGCGCAGCAGGTTCAGCGTCAGGTCCGCCTCATCGTCGATGACGAGGGGCGCTTCCGCAAGGCGCCCTGCGGCGTGCGCGAGCCGCTCGAAGTCCCGTTCGTTCAGCTGCCCGCTGCGAATGCGGTTCATGTCCACGCGCGCCTCGCTGCACAGCATGCGCAGCGCCAGCTGCACGGCGGGCATTTCCAGGCTGAATACCGCCACGGTCTTCTCGCCGCGCAGCGCGACGTTCTGTGCGATGGACAGCGCGAACGCCGTCTTGCCCATGGACGGGCGCGCCGCGAGGACGTTCAGGCTGCCCTTCTGCAGGCCGCTGATCTGCTCGTCAAGATCGCGGAAGCCGCTGGGCACGCCGTCCGGGATGCCCTTGTTGTTGTGCAGCAGCGTGATGTACTCGAACGTGTCGTGCACGACCGAACTCATCGCCTGGAACTGCTCACCCTGCTTCTTCTGCTCGGCAATCTCGAAGATCAGCTTCTCGCTGCGGTCGAGGATGTCCTCCAGCGGCTGCTGCGCGTCGTACGCGAGCTGCATGACGCGTCCGCTCACCTGAATCAGCTGACGCAGCGTGTATTTTTCCTGCACGAGGCGCGCGTAGTGCTCGGCGTACGCGGCAGTCGGCACCTGGTCCGACAGGCCGATCAGGTACGCGAGGCCGCCGACCTCGTCGAGCTGCCCCTTGACGCGCAGGTCCTCGCTCAGCGTCACGAGGTCCACCGGCTCGCCGCGCTCCTGCAGGGCGCGCATGCTCGCGAAGATCTTGCGGTGCCCGTCGCGGTAGAACATTTCGGGCTGGACGGTGTCGCCGAGGCTCATCAGGGTGTCGTTGTCGAGCAGGATGCTGCCCAGAACGCTGATTTCAGCGTCATTGTTGTGCGGAGGTACGCGCGTGACTTGATCCATGCTGTCCTTCCCGCCGCCGGGCCGCGCAGGCTCGGAGACGTGGGGGTGAAGTCGGAGGTGGTGCGCCGCTGTGGGCGCGCTGCGAGGCGCTTGGGCCTCGCGCGCCGGGGTTGTGCACCCACGGCGATGGCTGCCTCCGATCATACAGCAGAGTGCCGCACCCCACTTGGCGTGGCGTCCTGAAGCGTATAGGGCAGCGTGCTGCCCGCACTGGAGGCCGGGCAGCACGCTGCCCGTGCGCCGAAGCGCCTTAAGTCATGCCCTGCGCGGCCTGGGTCCAGGCTGGACGTCATGGACCCAGGCCCACGCTGTGCGCACCGCCTGGGCGACTGAACGCGCCAGAGCGGTTCGGCGCTGCTGTCGGCGCACGGAGGCGCAGATCAACGGCGATTTTCAAGCGGTCAGACCCTTCAGAGCCTGCTGCCGGGTCCTGCTCTGGTTCAGTCGCTCGGGCCCTGGGCGTCCCGGATGACGGCCAGGTTCGCGTGCGTGACCAGAAGGGTCTTCTGCCCGGACCCGGGGAAGTACACGCTCACCTGGCGTCGTTCGCCGCTGCCGCTGCCGCCCATCAGGGTGCCCACGCCGAACTTCGCGTGCTGCACGCGCAGGGGCGCGCTGCCCTGCACGGCCCGTTGCAGTTCGCGGGACGGCACGCCCAGGCGGGCGCTCACTTCCGGCAGACTCAGGCCCTGCAGGTCCAGCAGTTCGCGGGCTTCCATCACCCAGTCGCCGCGTTCCGGGCGGGCGTGCAGGTCCGCGGGAACGCTGGGGTGGGCGCGCGCGCCGAGGATCGCTTCCAGGTACGCGCGGGTGGCGCGTTTGTCGGTGGGGCGCCGCTCCCCGCTGGGCATGAAAGGGCTGTGGCAGCGGGACGTGGCGGTGCAGGCGTAGCAGCCGGCGTCGCAGCATGGCTGCGCCGCGAGGTCCAGTGCGCGGCTGAGCAGGTCGTCCATGCTTTCGGCGGCGCGGCGGGTGACGCCCAGGCCGCCCAGCCAGTCGTCGTACAGGAAAAAGTACGTGGGGCGGTCCTCGCGGAACGCGCCGGACAGGTCGTTCTCGTCGCACGCGACCCGCTCGGGAATCAGTTTCTGCAGCAGGTGCTTGAGGGTGTGCGCGACGGCGTGGGGCTGGTCGGTCGCGCGGGCGTCCACGGCGACTTCGAGCGCCGCGGTGCGGAACGGCGGGAGTTCGATCACTTCGTCGAAGTCGTGTTCGCTGAGCTTGTGGTCCTGCATGCGGTCCTGGATGCGGCCGCCGCACGCGCGGCACTCGCGTTCCAGCAGGCCGGGTTCGCGGTCGCAGCGGGTGCAGGCGCGCGCGAAGACGGTGCGCATCAGCATGAAGCCGGTGTAGCGGCGGCGGATCACGACGTCCCCGTGGCGGTACGCGAGCGAGCCGCGTTTCACCCACGCGCCCATGTGTCCGGTGGGTTGCACGGTCGTGGCGTACACGCCGCGCGTGTAGAGGTCCTGCGCGGCGTACCGCTGCACCAAGATGGCGGTGCCGGCCGGGTGTTCCTCCCAGCGCGTGACCTTGTAGCCGGTGCCGTCGAGCGTGAATACGGCGCCGGCGTGCTTCTCGGTGAGGGCGTAGTGTTGACTGGGGCTTTCCAGTGGCGCCTGGAAGCAGGCCACGCCGCGGGCCGTCCAGGCGTCCTCTTCCACGACGTAGTATTTGGCGCTGCCTTCGCCGCGCAGGTTCCAGTAGCGTTCCGGCGCGACGTTCTCGGCGCTGAGCCCGGCGGCGCGCCGTTCCTCCTGTGCGCGCGCGTGATGGCGGGGGGCGAGGTAGGGGTTCCCGGCTTCGACGACGGCGTTCTCGATGCGGCCGGTCACGAGTTCCCGGAAGTTCCCGACGTTGCTGTAGAACGCGTCGACCGGGTGGGGAAGGCCCCGTTCGTCAAGGGCGGGGAGGTACAGCACCAGGCCGGGGGCGACGCGGCCGGCGCGGCCGGCCATCTGGCGGAACGCCATGCGTGAGCCCGGGTACCCGTCGATGATCACGACTTCGAGGTCGCCGATGTCCACGCCGGCTTCGAGGGCGTTCGTGGCGAACATGACGCCGCTGCGGGCCTTGCGGAACTCCGTGAGGCGGCCTTCGCGGTCGCTGGTGCCGGCCATATAGAGGTGCGCGGCCTGCGCGTACCGGGGGTGGGTGCGGTACGTGCCGTAGAGGCGCGCGGCGCGGGAACGCCCGCGGTAGAACGCGAGGACTTTCAGGCCGTGTTCGAGGCTGGCCTGCATCACGGCGTCCCAGAAGCGGCGCGGTTGGCCGCGGTGGTCGGCGAGGTAGTAGCGTTTGCCGTGGCGAGCGGCGCCACTCTCGCGGACCTCAACGGCGTCGACACCGGCGAGTTCCTGCGCGAAGGCCGCCGGGTTGCCGATGGTGGCGGTGCTCAGGACCACCTGGGGGCGCGCGCCGAGGGCGCGGGCAAGGTCCAGCAGGCGGCGGATCATGCCGGCCACTTCGCTGCCGAAGCCGCCGCGGTACGTGTGCGCCTCATCGAGCACGACGTAGCTCAGGCGAGCGAGGAAGGCGCGGACGTGCCGGTTGGCGAGGGCCCAGTGCAGCTTGTCGGGCGTGGCGGTCACCATGCGGACGTCCGGGCCGAAGACCTCTTCGGGTCGGGCGCCGCCCTGGAACGCGCCGATGTTCCACGCGAACGCGCCCCGGTCGCGGAACGCGTCGAGTTTCTCCCGTTGATCCTGCCCGAGTGCGACGAGGGGGTAGATGAACAGTGCGGTGGCCTGGGGGTCCGCTTCCAGGCGTTCGAAGACGGCGGGGAAGAAGGCGCCTGTCTTGCCGCTGGCGGTGGGCGTCGTGATGATCACGTGCTGTCCACCCGTCATGAGGCGGTACGCCTCGGCTTGGTGGCTGTAGACCTCCGGGAAGCCGAAGCCTGCGCGCAGCGCCCGTGACCAGCCGAGGTCTTCGACGCGGACGGTCTGGGCAGCTTGAACCTCTTCTTCGTGCAGGAGGGCCGCCCCGCTTCCCAGGATGTCGCGCAGGAAGACTTCGAGGCGCGCGTAGGGAAGAGGTGGAGCGGTCACGGAGTCAGTCTAGGGGGCGGTGCGG